>CAJWTF010000042.1 GCA_913046825.1 uncultured Rickettsiales bacterium
GGGCGAAAGGACATATCCCACCACTTCGTCTTGGGTCCCGAAGGTGTCGCGTTCTCCCTGACAGAACAGGCTGGGGGTCCGCAAACCGCCAAGATGTTCCGTCCTCACTTTCTCCGGCTTTCCCGGCGGATGAAATGGATACCCGAGACAGACCAATCCAGCAGCGCTGATCTCATCGGCAATCATACTTGCGACGCGCCCGCCCATTGATTTACCACCCACGATTAGGCGGGAGCAATCGATCCCCTCTACGGCTTGCCGCCACGCTTCGCAAAGAACAGGCAACCGATCCGGCCAAGCCTTCTTTCCCGTTGGGCGCCGTCGGGCCATATAGGGGAATTCGAAACGACCGACGCGTAAGCCCGCTTGCGATAATGCCGTCGATATCATCTCCATGAACGGCGCATCCATGGGCTGGCCCGCCCCATGAGCCAATACGATCACATAAGGTGAATCCATCGGACCATTCCAAAGGAAACTGGCTTTTTGCTCAACATACGGTTCTTGATTCATCGTCTTGCAATCCTCTTGTGGCATCTTGCTCAATTCGAATCAGCCGCGCTACATCGCCAAAAGACGTTGCCATCTTCCCAATAGCACTAGCGTCATCCTCCCTTTGGCAATCGGCGGCAAGTGCCCATTGCGGCTAGAGTTCTTGTATAAGCGAACTAATCGCAACGGACGGGTCGCTAGTCGTCACGTCCGCAGCAGAACAATTGGTCACCTTAACGATGGACAACCAAGTTTTCGATATTCCTATCCTCGCTGTGCAGGATATCGTCAAGCCGCTCAAAAATTACGCCTGTACCCCTATCCGCCGTGGCCGGTGGAATAAATCTTCGTGGTTGCATCGTCAACGTCATAGACTTGCGCCACTGTTTAGGTGACCTGACCTATCATGAAAGCCGGTATCAGATGGGCGTCACAGTCGAATATCACAATAAACTGCGTACGCCGCTCGTCGATAAAATCGGAGAGTTTGTCGCCGTCGAACAATTTCTCATCAAAAAAGCGCCCGCGACATCAAGTGAACCACTGCGCGACTCTGTAAAGGTATTATCCGACGCAAGGAGAATATGTTGGTCGTCTTGGACGTTAAAAAAAACTTTGACCCGGAGTCGATTTTCAGCACGCCGACGACAACGCGCAAGCGCCTAAAGGTCGATCACTATTAAACAGGTCGACAAGAAAATTGCATTTGAAGTCAAAAGGTGCAGACCAGAAGCTAACGATAGCGAACCAACGGATTCGGAAAGCGACGCTCCGAATAAATCCGCTTCTAATTCCGGGGCACGGTCCATCTTCGATCGCATTGGCGGCGAGATCGGTGTCCATAGCGAGGTATCGTTGCTGCCTAATCGGCTCTTGGAAGACCCTCAATTAGAGAACAGCGTTTCTGCCTCAAATACCGAACAGGTCATCGCCACCTTCGTCGGCCTCCTGACTAAACGTCTCGGCGGTCCGGATGCATCATATGTTGGAAATTCAATTGAAGATACACTGGCCGATTTACAGATTAGTCGGGCGCAGCTCAACGACATTGTCCATCATCTACGCTCAGCGTTAGAAGTTATAGAAATGCTGGCGGATTTAGTGGACGTAGTGCTCACAGCGCTTTAATCGACGGAACGTTTTCTTTTTTTCCGTTTAGCCGCCAAGGCCGCCACAAATGCCTTTTGAGCCCATTCGGCAAGAATATCTGGATCATCCAGGACATCGTCGGAAGTTTCCGAATACGGCATCTCTACCGGCCCTTTGTTGTTCTTATACCGATAGGTAAATGGTTTAATACCGCGTGCTTCAAAATCCCCGCGATTGCGATCATCGGTCCGCAAATACAAAACATGCAACGCCACTAACCCAAACATCACATCATCTTGATAAAGACCTGATCCGCCGAACATCCGGCGAGTGTCCACGCCGTCGTATTCACGAAACTGATCTACCAAATATCGGCTGAACTCCGAATTGGTCGCCATCGAATTGCTCTCTACTCAAAATTCAATTCAGCCAAAATTTCGGTTCGGTCGCCATCCAATGCAGGTATACGGGCCCGGTTGTCATTTGGCTTCAACGGCATGCAACCGGGCACATTCACGAATGGTAAATCAGGAACGCCATCCAAGGGTTGCCACGCCACGCTGCCGACTGCGGCTACATGCCCGTCCCGCGCCGCATCCTGGTAATCGTTCACGATCGCATAGGGTACGTCGGCCACCGCGAAAGCCTCCGCAAGATCGCTCAGGTCGCGTGCCGCGACAGCAAGCTCGATCGGTGGTAACAATTCTTCGACATGCGCGCGCCTTCCCTCGATACTGTTGAATCGTTCGTCGTCGGCCATATCAGACAACCCCAATACGGCGCAGAGCGACCGAAAGAATTTTTCGCGCACCACGGAGATATTGATGTATCCATCCGCAGCCGTATAGGTGCCGGTCGGCGGCAAGGGACTGCCGCGCGGTGGCGTCGGATCGATTTCTCGCGCGATCAGGCCCTGTTGCTGAAAAAGTAACATTGCCTGCATCAAGCTGACATCCAAGCGTCGACCGCCGCCATGTACCGCGCGCCCGTAAAGGGCGGTTACCAGAGTCTGATAAGCGATCAAACCGGTTGTGTAATCCGGAACGGGGAATTCAATCCGCTTGGGTGCTCCATCGTTGTCCGGATTGCTCGTCATTAATCCCGAAAAAGCCTGCAAGATCGCATCGGTCGCGGGGCGATCCGCATACGGTCCACTCTGCCCAAAACCGGTAATCGACATGTAGATAAGATTTTCATTCTCAGCGCGCAGCGCCTCGTATCCGAGGCCGAGCCGTTCCGCTACACCGGCCCGATTGCTCTCCATGAACACATCGGCCCCTCGCGTAAGCGCTCGCACGATTTCCATACCTTCAGACGACTTCAAATCGGCGACGATTGCGCGCTTACCTCGGTTGCTTGCCACATAAGCGGCACTTCGATCCGGCCCCGCCGGTACGCCCAACCGCCGTGACCAATCGCCCTCCGGAGGCTCTACTTTCACAACGTCGGCGCCGTTTTGAGCCATCAACATCGCGCAATAGGGCCCCGCTAGCCCTTGGGTTAAATCGATCACACGCAACCCGTCGAAAGCTGGCTTAAATTCAGGACCAATCATGAATCAGAATCTCGCTCACTGTTTTGCCGTCTTGGTTTCGTGCCCGAAAATGGGTTCCCCCACATACTTCAAGATCAAGGAGATCATCCCAGAATATGGGCCGCCGAAACCCCGCCTCAACGTCGAACGTATCCGCGAGACCTCCCCGAACCATCTCCTGAAACAAAATGGTGAACCCCATCAATCCTTGAGCGATCGGTGCCCGCATCCCGATTGCGGCTGCGGCCTCCGCGTCATGATGCGCCGGCAGGTGCGGAAACTCGAAACTATATCCGCTCACCATAGCGGGTGTAATTTGCATCGATCGAAGCGCATAATAGCTCTCAGTTTCCAGTTCTGACATTCGGGTCTTCGCGGCGATCGTTGACGGATCAGCATCCAAAATCAAACTCTGATGATCAATCGTGACAGGCATGGTTCCGTCGGCGCGCTGAAACGCAAAGCCAATATGGATGTATCGCCCACGCCGATCCGGTCGCACATTATCGACGCGCGCCAACACTTGCAGATTTTCTCCCAGTGAAACGGGTGCGCTTTGACGTACCCGGACACCGACATGCAATCGCTTGGCTCCGAGAGCATCACGAGGCCGAGCCCCGTGCAGACAATCATTCGCAAGAATGGAAACATCAACTGAGTTCCCAAACAATGTGCCGTCCACGTCCACTGCGCGATGAAACATTCCCTGACGCGCGCGGTCGACGGTGGTATCCCAAGTAGGCAGACAATAGCCGATGGTCTCGTGTGCCGGAACAGACACGTCAGATCGCCTTGAAGAAGTCCTGGCCTTTGTCGTCGGTGACAATAAAGGCTGGGAAGTTTTCTACTTCAATTCGCCAGATCGCTTCCATGCCGAGATCTTCAAAGGCAATGCATTCGACTTTCTTGATGCAATCGAGGGCGAGGCGCGCTGCCGGGCCACCGATGGATCCGAGATAAAATCCACCATTCTTCTGACAAGCTTGCCGCACAATATCCGAGCGATTTCCCTTGGCGAGCATGATCATCGAACCGCCTGCTTCCTGGAACTGATCCACGTACGAATCCATCCGTCCAGCCGTGGTCGGACCGAATGATCCGGACGCATACCCCTCCGGTGTCTTAGCTGGCCCGGCATAGTAAATCGGGTGATCCTTGAAGAATTGCGGCAGTGGATCGCCTTTCTCCAAACCTTCGCGAAGACGCGCATGGGCGGAATCACGAGCAACGATGATTGGCCCTGTTAGTTCCAACCGCGTTTTCACCGGATATTGGGTGAGAGTTCCCAAGATTTCCGACATCGAGCGATTGAGGTCTATCTTGACCACTTCGCCGTCTAATTCTCCTTCGACGATCTCCGGCAGGTATTGCGCCGGATTGTGCTCCAGTTGCTCCAAGAACACACCGTCCTTGCTGATTTTCCCAATGACCTGGCGATCCGCCGAACAGGACACGCCGAGGCCTATAGGCAGGCTCGCACCGTGGCGCGGCAAGCGAATGACCCGCACGTCGTGACAGAAATATTTGCCGCCGAATTGTGCGCCTATTCCCATATCACGGGTTAGCTGGAGAACTTCCTGTTCCATCTCGGTATCTCGGAACGCCTGTCCCAAATCGCCGCCCGTCGTCGGCAATCCGTCTAGATAGCGGGCCGAAGCAAGCTTCACCGTCTTCATATTGTACTCGGCGGAAGTGCCGCCAATGACGATCGCCAAGTGATAAGGCGGGCAGGCAGCCGTGCCGAGTGTCCGGATCTTCTCATCCAAGAACGCAAGCATGGCCTTCTTGTTCAGACGAGCGGGCGTCTCTTGATACAGAAAGCTCTTGTTTGCCGAGCCGCCGCCCTTGGCCAGGAAGAGGAATTTGTATGCATCGCCGTCTTCCGCATAAATTTCGATCTGAGCCGGAAGATTGGTCTTGGTGTTCGTCTCTTCGTACATAGAGATCGGTGAGACCTGGCTGTATCGCAGATTGGTCTCCGTATAGGTGCGATGCACACCAATCGCGAGGGCCGCTTCGTCGCCACCACCAGTCCAAACGCTCTGTCCCTTCTTGCCCATGATAATGGCCGTGCCGGTATCCTGACACATCGGCAAAATTCCACCGGCTGAGATATTAGCGTTCTTGAGCATGTCGTATGCGACATATTTGTCGTTATCGGAGGCTTCCGGATCGTCCAGAATGGTGCGGAGTTGAGCGAGGTGTCCCGGCCGCAAATAGTGATTAATTTCACGAAAGGCTTCGGCCGATAGCAGACTTAACGCTTCGGGATCTACTTTTAAGACGTCCATACCGTCAAAATTGACCATCTCGACGAAGGTGCCGGAGAGCTTCCGATAGGGCGTCTCATCTGTGCCCAAAGGTAAAAGTTGATGGAATTCGAAAGGTTGCTCGCTCATCGAACCGGCTCCCACAAAGAATTGATTTTTACGGCGGCAGTTTGCCCTGGCGCGCGGTGAGAGACCAGTCAGATTAAGATCGGAGCAAAAAAGTTCAGCCTTGCTTCACCGGCTGGCACCACAATAAAAAAATTTATTTCGCTCGTACGGTCGTTGAAACTTTCTTCAGTAACACGGATTTCCTGATTTCCACCGCAAAGCCTCAGCAAAAAGGCCTGCGCTTCCTTCTTTCGGTCGGTCTCGTTGATTGCGATAGGAAGAAGCTCGACGTTGCTCGGCCACCGCACGAGGACTTCGTAGCTATCGCCCAGCCATTGCACCTTATCGGTGCGGCGATTGACTTTCGCGACCAAGAATCCGTATTGATCATCAGCGCGTTTTACGCGGTATTCAAGCCAGTCAGCGAACCTATCGTCGTTGAATGGGTAGTACCCGCCAAGGGCCACAGAAAGAATAGCCGCAGTAAGCAAACGTGAAATTGTAATTCTATGCCGTGTCATCTCGATCAACCGCTTGTGTAGGCACATAAAAAGCGGCGCGAACGAGCGAAATTTATGAAAAAGGCAGGATCTCCAAAATGTATCGAGAGACGGAACGCCAACAACTGGCATCAAGCGCGCGGTTTCTCACGAATGAATTACATCATCTTTGATGAGTCTTGTATTCTTAAAAGTGGCGATCACGAAGTGTAATGCATACGTAGCTGTCAATCAGTCGCAAGCACGCAATACAGGATACCGATACAATGACATTCGATTAAACAAGAACGACGCAAAGGTGGCAGCCTTCCGCGCGCTGGCTGTTATCGGTTCCGGTGTTGCTCGCCGCCGGAACGCTATCGGCAATCTCAACAGTCGTGATCCCTCCGCAAGTCTTTGCAGATATCCGCGGGGGAATCAGCGTTCTGCATTTTATCGCGGAAGCACCTGTGTTCGATCCGCCTGAATTTGGTGTCTCTCACGTGGAGGAAGCGCATGAGATGGCTCCGGCGCAAGGTGAGATCGAGTAATTAAGGGGCCTTTTTAAATACGCCCACCGCCGACTCGAATATTGGCGCCAGCCGTATACGACGCCTTGTCGCTGAGCAGCCAGATGATGGCCTCTGCGATTTCTTCGGGCTGTGCCACGCGACCGATGGGAATATTCGGACCCTGGGTCGCCAGCTTGTTGGGAGACGGCATATCCGTTTCCGTCAGGCCCGGGGCCACGGTATTGACCCGGATACCTTCGCCTGCGACTTCCTGGCTCAATCCGATGGTCAGGCTGTTCACCGCTCCTTTGGATGCGGCATAAAGCACGCCGTCATTGGGGTTCCCCAACCGCGCCGAGCCAGAGGAAACATTGACAATAGCCCCACCGGCCCCGCCGTGCTTTGTCGACATCCGTCTCACCGCTTCGCGCGCGCACAGAAAACATCCCTGCACGTTCACCGCGAGCACCCGGGAAATATCGTCCGCGTCTAACGCATCGAGACGCCCCCTTGGCCCGTGAATGCCTGCATTGTTGACCAGCCCCGTGACAGTACCGAGGGTCTGATCAACGGTCCCGAACATGCGCAAAATATCCGCTTCGATACCGGTATCCCCTTGCACCGCGATGGCGGTACCGCCAACCGATTCGATTTCGGTGCGAACGCGTTCTGCAGCATCAGCATCGCTGCGATAGTTGATCGCAACCACATGCCCATCGGCGGCACAAAGACGCGCGGTCGCGGCGCCTATGCCACGGCTAGCTCCGGTGATAAGCGTCACCCGTTTCATAAACTTCTCCCTGTGAGAATCTATTTCTTGCGAAAAGCGTCGAGCGTCACGACATTCGCACCGTCTTCCTCTGCGGCTTCCGGCGGGGTTTCGACGGCTTCTTCCGCCGTTGTCGTGTTGTTCGGCTCACTCTCATCCAAAGTGATCGGCGAGGTTAGATCGCTCTCGCCGTCGAACTTTAATTGCAGGCCAAAATTCACGGATGGATCGGCAAATGCCTTGATAGCTGAATATGGAACAATCAGACGTTCCTGAATATCGTTGAAGCTGAGGTTCACCATAAATCGATCATCTTCCAGGATTAGATCCCAGAACTGATGCTGCAACACGATGGTCATTTCTTCGGGGAATTTTTCGTGTAGGTGATCCGGAATGTCAACTTCCGGATGCTCGGTGGCAAACGTGATATAGAGATGGTGGGTGCCCGGTAGCCCATGTTTAGCAACCTGCTCCAATGCGTCGATAACTACACTTCGCAGCGCGCGTTCGACCATTCGCTCGTAGCTCAGAATGTCGTTGCTCATAGCCTCGTTATCGCTCCCCCTTTCGCGACCGTCCCAGGGCCGCGCGAATAAGTGGGGGGCTTCTGTTGCCCGGTGCCCCCCGGACCGCGCTTGCTTATTTAACTAAAAGCTAATTAAGCAGCGAGGCGGGCTTCGCCCGCAAAGTTATCATTGGCAAATATTACCATGGCCCGATAACGGCGGTGCCATACCGAGAACAAGCCAAACCTTTACTACGTACGTCGATCCTGAATCGCCCCCATTTGAGCGGCCGCCGCAGCGTGCCGCCCGAAACTGGTGGAGGCGCCGGGTACTGCCCCCGGGTCCGTTCCGCTTATTTCGTAAGGCCATTTAGCGCCATAGTCGGTTAACCGACACTTCAAATATAGGGAGATCATAGGGGGGGGCACAAGGGGGAGCTTCACGGTTCGTGGAATTGTCGAATTATTCGGTTTTCATGCAGAGTCCTGTTTCACACTCACAGATTGCTGCTATATCCTGCTTCCCATGCAACAATATCTCGATCTCCTCCACCGCGTGCGCCAAGACGGCGTTTGGAAAGACGACCGCACGGGGACTGGAACCTATAGCGTCTTCGGCCATCAGATGCGGTTCGACCTGGCGGACGGATTTCCCATGGTGACAACCAAGAAACTGCACCTGAAATCCATCGTCCACGAACTTCTGTGGTTCCTGAAAGGCGATACCAATATCGCTTATCTAAAGGAAAACGGTGTTTCCATTTGGAATGAGTGGGCGGACGAGGACGGCGAGTTAGGCCCGGTCTACGGCGCGCAATGGCGCGCTTGGCCGGCACCGGGTGGCGAGACGATCGATCAGGTCGCGAACGTCTTTCATCAAATCCGGAGCAATCCAGATTCGCGCCGCCTCATCGTCTCGGCCTGGAACCCGGCGGAAGTCGATAACATGGCCTTGCCGCCCTGCCATTGTCTGTTCCAATTTTATGTGCTCGAAGGCAAACTTTCCTGCCAACTCTACCAACGCAGCGCCGATATCTTTATCGGCGTGCCCTTCAATATCGCCTCCTATGCATTGCTGACCATGATGATGGCGCAGGCGACCGGCCTTGAGGTCGGTGAGTTCGTGCACACTCTCGGTGACGCACATATCTATTCGAACCATATAGCACAGGCGGACGAACAACTGTCCCGTACGCCCTATGCCTTGCCGACCATGGCGATCAATCCGGACGTCACGGATATATTCGGGTTCCACTTTGAGGATTTCACGCTGGAGGGATACCGTTTTCACCCCCACATTCCGGCAGCGGTGGCGGTTTAACAGCGAGCGAACGTCGTCTTTCGACAAGCCTAGGATGACGCTTAGATAAGATTGAAATATACAATTACCGCCATCCTAGGCTTGCCGAAGGACGGCGGCCTCACACGGTGCCCCAAATGATCCTTACCCTCATCGTCGCCATGTCGAAGAACCGCGTGATCGGGCGCGACGGCGATCTGCCGTGGCGATTGCCGAACGATCTGAAGCATTTCAAACAGGTCACTATGGGCAAATCCATCATCATGGGCCGTAAAACGTGGGAGTCCCTATACGTCAAACCTCTGCCCGGCCGCCGCAATATCGTAGTCACCCGCAACGCCAGCTACTTGGCCGAAGGGGCGGAGATGTCCGATTCGCTGGAAAGTGCCCTCACTCTCGCTGCAGGAGAAGACGAGGCTATGATCATCGGCGGCGCGGAGCTTTTCGCCGCGGCAATCGACACGTCGGAGCGACTACATCTAACCGAGGTCCACGCGGAAATCGATGGCGACACTTACTTTCCCGATTTCGACCGCTCGCTCTGGCGGGAAATTTCCCACGAGGCGCACAATGCGGAAGGCGACGCGCCCGCTTATAGTTTTCTACTTTTAGAAAGACGATAGCGCTGCAGTTGGAATAGTTCCGGGTATGCGAACGCTTGTCGCAGTTGCAGCTGCGCTGGTAGTTTGCCTACACGATCACCATTGTGAGAATGTCCGATGCCTAAACTCTCAGACAGTTTCGATCCGCAATCCGTCGATTGGCGGCGCATTTCCGACCCGCGCGAGCCGGACTTTAAGATCGACTTCGAATACAGCCTCCTCGGCTACGACCTGCCGAGCGGACGGCTCGACATGTTGTTGCGCTTCGAAGGCAATGGCGGGCATTGCCGTCGGCACCGACACATCGCCTCGACCGTCACCTTAATATTGGAAGGCGAGCAACACGTGACCGAGACGCGCCCCGATGGCACCACCGAGACGGTTATCCGCAAGAAGGGCGACTATGCGCTGGCCAGCACCGATGCCCTACCGCATCTGGAGCGCGGCGGGCCGGATGGTTGCACATTGCTGTTGTCGTTGCAGGCGCCGGACGGGAGATTGTTCGAGTATTTCGACCAAAACATGGAAAGCGCACGCATTTTGACAATCAAGCAATATGTCGAAAGCTGGAACAAAGAATCTGTCCCGGGTGCCATCGAAGCGGCGTAGACGGGTAAATTTTAGAATAGAGAGAGGCGACAGTCATGGCTGACTACATTCCACCCGCATTGGATTGGGTGCGCGAACAGGTCGAGTTGTACGAAGGTAGCGGCGGCACAGAGGGGACGACTCTTCGCGATACCGGCATGCCCTGCATCATCGTCACGCATACGGGCAACAAGACCGGTGGTATCCGCAAAATCCCGCTGATGCGGGTCCGGATCGACGACAGCTATGTCTTGATCGGCTCCTATGGTGGCCGCCCGAAAGACCCGGTCTGGGTGCATAACCTGCGGGCCAATCCGGATGTTGAAATTCGCGACAAAACAGAAACCTTCACGATGCGCATCCGCGAAATCTCGGACGATGCGGAACGCAAACGTATCTGGGACATCAGCGCGGAAGTTTTCCCGCCTTATAATGACTATCAAGCCAAAGCGCCGCGCCAAATTCCGGTTTTCCTCGCAGAGCCCGTCTGACCTCACGCGACGCCGCCGGTATAATGACCTACACAACGTAATAAACGTCGAATGTACGAACAAAATCAGGAAGCGGCCGCACCCGAGGGTGGTATCGGCTTCTTCGAGAAATGGCTATCTGTCTGGGTCGCCCTTTGCATCATGACTGGAATCGCACTTGGCAGCCTTCTACCCGATCTTTTCGTGTTTCTTGCCGGTCTCAAATTAGCGTCGGTGAATCTCGTCGTCGCCGTCCTCATCTGGGGCATGGTCTACCCGATGATGGTGAATGTCGATTTTGCCAGCCTGCGCCATATCGGCGACCGGCCAAAGGGCCTATTGATCACCATTATCGTAAATTGGTTGATTAAACCGTTCACCATGGTGGCGCTCGGCATTCTGTTCTTTGAAATGCTGTTCGTCGATTTGATCGCACCCGAAGACGCGCAGCAATATATCGCCGGACTCATCCTGCTGGGCGCGGCCCCGTGCACGGCCATGGTTTTCGTGTGGTCGCAACTCACGCGCGGAGACCCGACCTACACACTGGTTCAGGTGTCGCTGAACGATGTGATCATGGTCTTCGCCTTCGCTCCAATTGTGGCGCTCTTGTTAGGGGTCACCAATATTGCGGTGCCATGGGAAACATTGATTCTATCGGTGGGTCTCTATGTCGTCATCCCGCTGGTCGCGGGCGCCCTCACCCGGAAATGGCTAATCGGACATGCCGCGCAAGGCGAGGACAGCGAAGCGGCGGTCACCCGCTTCACCAGCAGCATCAAGCCATTCTCGGTCCTAGCGCTGCTGGCGACCGTCGTGCTGCTTTTCGGATTTCAGGGCCATATCATCCTCGACCGACCCGTTCTGATCGCGCTAATCGCCGTACCTCTGTTGGTCCAGTCTTATGGTATTTTTGTGATTGCCTATGGCGCCGCGTATCTATGGCGCGTCCCGTTCAACGTGGCGGCCCCATGCGCTTTAATCGGCACATCGAACTTTTTCGAGTTGGCCGTCGCCGTGGCGATCAGCCTGTTCGGATTAAACTCAGGCGCGGCACTGACCACAGTGGTCGGGGTCCTGGTCGAAGTGCCGGTGATGCTATCGCTCGTCGCTTTCGCCAATCGAACGAGAAGCTATTTCCCGACCGCTTGAGGGCGCTCTCCCGCGTCGAATACATAGACGTCCATCGACGCCTGCGCCTCAGCGCGAAGTTCATGCCATTTCGCCGGACCACCGTAATACGCAAGGCTTCCCGGCTCCGCCTTTCCCTCGCCGTTGTAATAGGAGACGCAATCGCGCAACGGGCGGGTTCTGGTATCCACATCCCGGCAATGGGCAGCGTATTCAATCTCGGGCTCCGGCTTGATGTCGATACGTTCGGCACCGCGCTCCCGCAGAGTCTCAAGCATCCAGAGAACGTAATCCGTATGGGATTCGATGCCGCGCGTGAAATTGAACTGTCCACCGCCGCCTTGTGGGCCCGACATGACGAATAAATTGGGAAACCCGTGGCTGTGAATGCCAAGGAATGTCTTGGTCCCTTCCTCCTGCCACTTCTGGCGCAAGGTTCGTCCGTCCTGCCCGACGATCATCTCGAAGGTCGCCGTCGCCATCCATTGAAAGCCCGTCGCGTAAATCAACACGTCGACCGGGTATTCCACGCCGTCATGAACGACGCCTTTGGTGTTGATTTCCGCCACCCCGAGCGGCGCCGTATCCACCAACGTGACATGGGGCAGATTGAAGGTCGACAGGAACTCATCATGGAAGGCAGGCCGCTTGCAGCCGTATGTGTAGTAAGGCTTCAGTGCCCCTGCAGTCTTTGGGTCCTTCACCGTCGCGTCCACGCGCGCACGGATTTGCTCCATAATACGGAAGTTGGAGTCGAGCTGCTTTTCCATCAGCTCTTCCGGTGTCAACTCCCGCGCATGCGTCTTGCGGACCTTGAAATCAGTCACTTTGCCGGACAGAAAATCATCATTGCCCTTGAGCGCCGTGCGTCCGGATGAAATCGTTGCCAGTCTTTCGCGCCGCGCACGAGACCAACCGGGTTCTTTCTTCCAAGCTTCGATCTCCTCTTGGGTCGTCTCTCGTTGATCGCGCACGTCGATGGATGACGGCGTGCGTTGGAACACGTGAAGTTCCTTTACGATCTTAGCCAGTTCCGGCACCGCCTGTACTGCTGTAGCGCCAGTACCGATAATACCGACGCGTTTGTCCTTCAAGTCGACATTGTAGTCCCAACGAGAGGTATGGAAGGCGTCGCCCTCAAAGGTCTCCATGCCCTCGATACGCGCCAGGCGCGGTGTCGTGAGAATGCCGTTGGCGAGCACCACATAGCGCGCCCGCATCTTGTCACCGCGATCCGTCGTCACCGTCCAACGTCCGGTATCGTCATCCCACGTCGTCTCCCCGACCGTGGTGTGGAAAAGGCAGTGATCATAGAAGCCGTATTTTTCGGCGATCTTCTGGCAGTATTCCAGAATTTCAAAACCCGACGCGAACTTCATCGTCGGAAAATACTCCATCTCCTCCAACAGCGGCAGATAGCTGTAAGACTCGACGTCACAGGCGATGCCTGGATAACGATTCCAATACCAAGTTCCACCGACATCGCCGCCGCGCTCGCAGAACCGCACGTCCCGAAAGCCCGCTTTCTGCAATTTGTACCAGAGCAAAAGACCTGCGAATCCGCCGCCCACGACCAAGACTTCACACTCATCCGTCAATGCGTCCCGTTCAACGGGCGGATCAGAGTAGACGTCTTCAAGATATTTAGAGAACTCGCCTTCCATCGACATATAGTCAGCGGCGCCCTCGCGCGTCTCTTTAAACGCGCGGTATTTCGCTTGCTCCTCGGCATCGAACACAGCGCCTGCCGGTGCCGGTGGCAACGTCTTCATGGCCTCGTCATCGATGACCGAGTAACCCTTCCCCGCAATCTTATCCGTCGCCTTGGCGGCGCGCGTGTTGAAAAGTTTCAGGCCAGTCTCGGGGTCGATACGAATCGGCGGTTTCATATGGTGTGTACTCTATAATGACAGAATGTAGGTAGTAAAAATAAGGAAAAGCGCGGTCGGGTCCAGAGGGTAAACCAAAAGCTTATCGCCCCGGCATCTCGCCCGCGCGCACAAAGGCTGAAATCGACCCGCCGTCCACTTGAATGGTCGAACCGGTGATGAAATCCGCATCGGACGATGCGAGGAAGACCGCCGCCTTGGCAACATCGTCGGGTTGGCCCCAGCGACCCACTAGATTCTCGTTGTTCCAGGCACTTCCAACTTCGGGGTCATCGGCCAAAGCTTGGTTCATCGGCGTCTCTATCATGCCGGGCGCGAGGGCGTTGACCCGGATGTTCTTGTCCGACAGGTCCGCCGCGAGCGCCTTGGTGAAGGTCAGCAAGCCGCCCTTGGCCGCGCAATATCCAATGCGATTCGGGCGGCCCTGGACGCTGGCAATCGAGCAGGTATTTACGATGTGCCCGCCACCTGCCGCGATCATCAGCGGCACCAACGCCTTGCAGACGAGAAAGTGCCCGGTGAGGTTCACATCGAGCATGCGCCGCCAATCCTCTTCCGAATGCTCGAGGAACGGCTTCACGATCCGGCTGCCCGCATTATTGGCGAGCACATCAAGAGTGTCGAAACGCTCAGAAACCACGTCCGCCATCGCGGACACATCGGAGGACGCACCGATATCGGCGGTCAACGCAAAGGCGTCACCGCCGGATCCATTGATTAAGGATGCGGTTTCCGCCGCGCCGTCGGCGTTAAAGTCCACCACCGCGACCGAAGCCCCTTCCGCTGCGAACGCGAGCGCGATTGCCCGTCCGATCCCCATAGCGCCGCCGGTGACGACAGCCTTCTTCCCATCAAGGCGCATTCGACTTCTCCTCTTTCGTTTCCTGGCTGTAGCAAGAGCGTTTCCGGGAAACGACGCTAGGTAACGTTGGCACCACCGTCCACATTCAGTGCCACGCCGGTGACGAATTTCGATTCTTCGCACGCCAGGAACAGTGCAGCGTAGGCGACATCCCAACCGGTGCCCATCTTCCCGCCGAGCGGCACCTTGGCGTCACGTTCGGCGGCAATTTCCTCGCGCGGCTTATTCCATTCCCGCGCCCGTGTATCCACCGCCATCGGCGTGTCCATCAATCCCGGCAGGATGACGTTGGCGCGGATATTGTACTTCGCGTTGCGCGCCGCGGTCTGTTCGGTTAGCGCGATCACCGCGGACTTGGTCGTCTTGTAGCCGACCCAGGGGTAATTGCTCCACGCCGCCATCGAGGAAATATTAACGATAGCGCCGGAGCCCTGCTCCCGCATGATCGGCAGCGCATGTTTTATCGCGTAGACCATGCCGCGCAGATTAACGTTTATCAGCAGGTCGAAGGCTTCGGTCGTGATGTCCTCGATGGGCGCATCGCCCCCCGCGACGCTGATACCCACATTATTGTGCAGCACGTCGACCGAACCCCAAGCGTCCTTACACTCCTTAATCGCCGCCGCGACCTGTTCCTCCGACGTCACATCAGCGACCGCCGCCCGCGCGATGTTTCCTTCCTCCGTTATTAGATCGACCGTCGCCTGCGCCGTCGGCATATCCCGGTCGACCACCAGCACTTTCGCCCCTTCGCGCGCGAACAACATCGCCGTTGCTCGCCCATTCCCAATCGCCGTTGTGGACCCACCGCTCTGTCCACCACCAATCACTATCGCCGTCTTATTCTCGAGCCGCATGCTTCCTCCGGGATTTTGTTGTCTCGCGTGCTATCTCATATAGAACGATACAACGGCTTTGGAGGCGCACGACATGACCGAACTCACGGTTCTGATAGACGGCATCTACTTTGGGGAAGGTCCGCGCTGGCGGGACGGGTATCTGTGGCTCTCGGATTTTTACGCACATGAGGTGCTGAAGGTCGACCCGCAGGGCAACCGCTCTCATGTCGCGACCGTGCCGGAACAGCCCTCCGGGCTCGGTTGGTTGCCGGACGGCTCGATGCTCATCGTCTCCATGAAGAATCGCAAACTTATGCGGTTGGCCGACGGCGATCTATCGGAATACGCCGACTTGTCATCCATCGCCAATTGGCACTGCAACGACATGGTGGTGAGCGCCGACGGTTATGCCTATGTCGGCAATTTCGGCTACGACCATTACAACGAGCCCGACGAAGTGCCCGCCAATCTGGTGCGGGTCGACCCGGACCGCTCGATCCACCTGGCTGACGGCGGATTGCGCTTTCCAAATGGCAGCGTGATCACGCCGGACGGCAAGACCCTGGTGGTCGGGGAGACGCGGGGCAATTGCCTGACCGCGTGGGATATCGGCGCCGGGGGCGCTTTGTCGAACCGGCGAATATGGGCCGATCTCGGTGAGAATTTCCCAGATGGGATATGTCTCGACGCCGACGGTGGTATTTGGGTCGCCGATCCGCGCAAGAACGAAACCATCCGCGTGATGGAAGGTGGTGCTGTTACCCATCGCATCTCCACCGGCGATCTCGGCTCCTTCGCCTGCATGCTCGGCGGTGAAGACCGCAAAACTCTCTATATCTGTACCGCACCGGGCTCCGGGCCGGGGGCCGCCGAAGCGCGCAAAGGGCGGGTTGAGTATTGCCGTGTCGATGTGCCGGGTGCGGGACTACCATAGAGCCCCCTCATCCTAACCCTCTCCGGCAAGGGGAGAGGGTTACGGAAATCGCTATTCCGGCAGGGGAAACTGATCGAGGTAGGGCTGGTAGTTCTCTTCCACGTCCATCTCGGTCGAGGCTAGGAACCGCACGACCGCGTTATAGAATGCCGTCGTCACCAGCACGTCGATCAAATGCTCCTTGGAAAAATATGCCGCCAATTCCGCGTAAGTGCCGTCGGCGACCTTACCTTCAACCGTCATCTCGCGTGCCGCCCGTAACACCGCCTTATCAACATCGCCCAAGTCCGTATCTTCACCCGCACTCTCCGCGATCAGCTTACGTACATCGTCCTCGGTGACGCCGAAATCGTAACCGATCTTGACGTGATGGCTCCACTCATAGGGGCTTTTCGCCAGCCAACCGACCTGCAGGATCGCCAGTTCGCGCAACCGCGCATCCATCGTCGTACCGTAGCGGATATATTGCCCGAGCCCGCCGAAGGCGCGCGTCGCCCCCGGGCTGTGCGCCAAGATACGGTGTAAGTTGATGCTACGCTTGAGAAGCTCTTGGTCTTCGGGCTTCAGATCTTCTTTATCGAGATAGGGTAAGCGGGCCATAAGGTTCAGCTCCTGAATTTGGTCCATGACGTATTGGAGACAAACCTAGAACGATCGCCAGGCGGCGAAATCCCTTATGCGCGCTCCATCAAGCCCAAAAACCGTTTAAACAGGTAGTGACTATCCTGCGGGCCGGGGGAAGCTTCCGGGTGGTGCTGCACACTGAACACCGGTTTATCGCGAAGCGCGATGCCTTCCAATGTCCCGTCGAAGAGTGAGATGTGGGTCATGTCCACATTGTCGGGCAACGAGTCCGGGGCCACGACAAAGCCGTGGTTCTGGCTGGTGATCTCCACCGTGCCGGTCTCCAAATCCTTGACCGGGTGATTGGCGCCGCGATGGCCGTGATGCATCTTTTCCGTCTTTGCGCCGAGCGCCAAGGCCAGCATTTGATGGCCGAGGCAGATGCCGAAGATCGGCGTGCCGGTCTCCAGCACCGATTTGATCATCGGCACCGCGTACTTCCCCGTCGCCGCCGGATCGCCAGGACCATTGGAGAGGAACACGCCGTCCGGCTTATGACCGAGCACATCTTCAGCCGTGACGTTCGCTGGGACCACCGTGACCTTACAGCCGAGATGGGCGAGATCGCGGAAGATGTTCCGCTTGGCTCCAAAATCGACCGCGACCACGTGGAACTTCGGATCGGTTTGCGTGCCGTAGCCTTCGCCGATTGTCCAGGCCGTCTCGTCCCAGGTATAGGATTGACGACAACTCACGTGCTTTGCCAGGTCCATGCCTTCGAGGCCGGGCCAGCTGGATGCGGCTTGCTGTAAGGCAGCAATATCGAATTCACCGTCGGACACGTGACAGATCGTGGCATGGGGTGCGCCCAGATCGCGAATGCGGCGGGTCAGCCGACGCGTATCAACACCAGCGATGCCGACCAGGTTGTGGCCCTTTAGCCAATCGTCGTAATGCCGTACTGCGCGCCAATTCGCGGGCTCCGTTATATCAGCACGTAGGACGCAGCCTCGCGCCGACGGGGTGATCGTCTCTATATCCTCGTCATTGGTTCCGACATTACCGATATGCGGGAAGGTGAAAGTGATGATCTGCCCCGCATAGGACGGATCGGTCATGATCTCCTGATAACCGGTCAGCGAGGTATTGAAACACACTTCACCAACCGCTTGTCCAACGGCGCCGACGCCGCTCCCCCAAAATACGGTGCCATCGCCCAAAACTAGGGCGGCCGTCGTCTTTTCCGGTGGCATAGGGTCAGTTTTCGTCGAGTCGGACATCGGGGTATTGCTCCTGGCGCCTGGAAAACCGTTTTGGATCAAAACCTTCAGCGGTTCCAGGCATTCGTGGATCGTTTTCCACTAAGTGATTCGCCCGACTCCTAAGCAAAAGCTATGCCGCCGTCAAGGGGGTTTACAATAATTTTATTATTTGTTTTCAATATGTTAACAATATTTATCTGATTGCGCCGCAATCCGTGTTCTAGTAGGGTCCGCAAATAATTCTAATAAACGTGGGGGACACGTCATGCTGCGGGAGCGGCTTGATACGGCGCTGAAAGAAGGTCTCAAAGGGAAGGACCCCTGTACGGTTTCGACCGTCCGGTTGATCCTGGCTGCGGTGAAAGAGCGTGACATCGCGGCGCGTGGCAAGGGTGGGGATAATCAACCCGTGAATGACGATGCCATCCAGGCCCTGCTGCAGACGATGATCAAACAGCGGCGTGAGAGCATCGAGATGTATACCAAGGGCGGGCGCCAGGATTTGGCCGACAGGGAAGCGAACGAAATCGTTGTGATCGAACTCTTCTTGCCGGATCAGATGGATGAAGACGCCATCAAGGAGGCTGTGACCACAATCATTCAGGAGACCGGTGCATCCGGCCTCAAGGAAATGGGAACAGTGATGGCCACCCTGCGGGAACGCCATCCGGGCGCCATGGATTTTGGCAAAGCGGGTGTGATGGCAAAGGCCGCGCTTTCTTAAACGTAGGCGACAATTTCCCCCAGAGGACCGTTCCTTCGGATATACTTTCGAATTAGGCGAAAGCCCGCGACACATCCGCGAACGCATGGCCCAGTTCGTTTACAAGAAGGTGCTTCACAAGAGATGAGCTTTACCACCCGCTTCCTCGACGAATTGCGCAATCGGACGGCGCTTGTCGATCTTGTGGGACGCAAGGTCAATCTTCAGCGACGCGGGCGCGAACATATCGGGTTGTGCCCTTTCCATAAGGAAAAATCCCCCTCTTTCACCGTGAACGAAGAGAAGGGTTTTTATCATTGCTTCGGCTGCGGGCAGCACGGCGACGCTATCAGCTTCGTGATTGAGACCGAAAACCTTACTTTCCCAGAGGCCGTAGAGCGCTTGGCCTCAGCCGCCGGCATGGAAGTGCCGCGATCGTCGCCAGAAGAAGTTCAACGCGAAAAGCAACGGGGCGGCCTCCTGGAAGCAGTCGAGGCGGCCACGGTTTGGTACGAGCAGCGATTGCGCGGACCGGAGGGCAAGGTCGCGCTCGATTATTTCACGGCGCGCGGCCTCGATTCGGAGATCATCGCAAAATTTCGCTTGGGGTACGCGCCACCTGTGTCGCGCGGCGAAGCAAGCCGTCTTTCTGCCGACCTCCAAAGGCAGGGGTTCGAGGCGAAGACGCTGCTGGATGCGGGATTGCTGACCGCGCCCGACGATGGACGCGCACCCTATGACTTCTTTCGGGGCCGAGCGATGTTTCCGATCGCCGACAGCCGTGGTCGGGTGATCGCCTTTGGCGGACGAGTTCTGGGTGACGGCGAGCCGAAATACCTCAACTCCCGCGATACGCCGCTCTTCGACAAACGGCGCACGCTTTACAATTTAGCCTTCGCGCGTGAAGCCAGTCGCGACGCACCCGAAGTTATCGTGGCCGAGGGTTATATGGATGTGATCGGTCTGGCTCGCGGCGGATTTCCAGCGGCGGTGGCTCCACTCGGCACCGCGCTCTCCGAAGAACATATTGAGGCACTTTGGAAACTGGTGGAAGAACCAGTGCTTTGCTTCGACGGCGATAATGCGGGACAACGCGCGGCTGGCCGCGCCGCAGAGCGTGCCTTGCCGCTTCTGAAGCCAGGGAAATCCATCCGTTTCGCATTTTTGCCGCAAGGCGAGGATCCAGACAGCCTACTGACAAACCAAGGCCCAGCCGCCCTGCGAACGCTCTTGGACGCCGCGCGGCCGCTCGCTGAGGTGATCTGGGAGATGGAGCGCGATGCTGGGCCCACCGACACACCAGAGCGAATGGCAGGCCTTAAAGCTCGGTTGCGACAAAAAGCCTCACAGGTCGCTGATCCAATCGTACGCGAGCAATACCGCAATCTCTTTGACGAACGCACGGCACCGCCATTGCGGCGGCCGGGACTGCGCAGCCGACGGGACAGCAAGTGGCAAGTCGTCGAGACGCGCCCCCGCACCAATCTTGCGGCGGTGGCGTCCAGCACGCTTTGGCAACGCCTTTTGATGGCTGCGCTGATCAATCATCCCTCCTTGATCGACGAATTTGGCGAGGCGCTAATCGATGTTTCTCTTGAACCGAACCTTGACAAATTGCGCGCTGAGCTTCATGTCATCGTTGCTGAGAATCCGGACCTTGACGGACAGGTGCTAAATAGACACCTCTATGACAGCGGGTTCGCGGATATTTTGTCGCACGTGCTGGATCGCAGTGTTTTCGAACACGGCGCTTTCGCCCGTTCCGATGCGCCGTTAGAGGTGGCGCGGGAGGGCGTGGGTCAGGTTTTGAACCAGTTCCACCAGCAGCGGCAGAAGGCGGATTTACGTGCGTTCGGACGCGAAGCAGCGCGCGAAGGCACGGAAGAAAGTTACGCTAGGTTCTTGCAACGGGGGGATATCGTTCGGGAATCGGCGGAAGCAGAAGACAGCGCGAATTAAGCGTCGCGACTGGGGAAGAAGGGTCGCGCGGTGCAGAACGCATCGGGTGAAACTGATTAAACGACCTGTGATGAGGGCGAATTCGAATGGCGACGAAAGCAGCAGTAAGCGAAAGCGAAGCCAGCGACCAAAATGAAACGGCCGGCGACGGTCCGTTGATGGATAGCGTGACCGCCGCGGTCAAGAAGTTGATCGCGAAAGGTAAAGAACGCGGCTATATCACCATCGACGAGTTGAATGCCGTCATGCCGCCGGATGATTCTGCGTCCGAGCAAATCGAAGACGTCATGACCCTCTTCTCGGAAATGGGCGTCAATGTCGTCGAGAACGAAGAATCCGAAGAAGCCAGCGAACCCAAAGACAACAACGGGTCTACCAGCGTTCGCCCAGCCGGCAACCTAAACGACGATGATATCGGCCGTACCGACGACCCGGTCCGCATGTATCTGCGTGAGATGGGTAGTGTCGAGTTGCTCTCCCGCGAAGGTGAAATCGCCATCGCAAAACGCATTGAGGCCGGCCGCGAGAAGATGATCGGCTCCTTGTGCGAAAGCCCGCTGACCATGCGCGCGATCGCCCATTGGCACGATGCGTTAGTGGAAGGCGATTTGCTGCTCCGGGACGTCATCGATCTGGATGCGACATACGGCGGCGACGAGCCCGACGAAAATATGCTCAAAGCCGTGGAGAGCGGCGATGAGGCAGAAGAGGAAGAAAGCGAGGAGAGCGAGCAAAAAGCCGAAGGTGAAGAAAGCGAAGAGAAAGCGGTTGGCGAAGAGACCGAAGAACAAGACGAGGACGAGGACGATGGGGACGAAGTCAACGTCTCCCTCGCGCAGATGGAATTCGAGCTAAAGCCACGCGTCCTTGAGACCTTCAAGCAAATTGCTGCGACCTATAACAAGCTGCAACGCGCCCAAGACAAGCGCCTGCAGACCTTGCAGAGCGGCGAGGCGGTTTCCAAATCGACCGAGCGCACTTATGAGAAGCACAAACGCGCCTTGATCCAACTGATGGAAAACATCCATCTGAATAATCTGCGGATCGAGCAGTTGGTCGAGCAGCTTTATGAGCTTAATCGCGAGCTGACCAAGGCAGAGGGCCAATTGCTGCGCCTCGCCATGAACAGCAAAATTCAGCGCGAAGAATTCCTCGACAACTACTATGGCTTCGAGGTCGATCCGAATTGGGGCGACCACATCAAAAGTTTGAAGAAAAAAGTCTGGGGCGGCTTCATCCGCAAGAACATCGACATGATCGAAGGCTTACGCGGTATCGTCTCGGAAATCGCCTTGGCCGCCAGCATGCCGCTGCCGGAATTCCGCCGCATCGTGCGCACCGTCCAACAGGGCGAGCGCGAAGCAGGACGGGCGAAGAAGGAAATGGTCGAGGCGAACCTGCGCCTGGTGATCTCGATCTCGAAGAAATACACCAATCGCGGCCTGCAATTCCTCGACCTCATTCAGGAAGGCAATATCGGCCTGATGAAGGCGGTAGATAAATTTGAGTATCGCCGCGGGTATAAATTCTCAACTTATGCTACCTGGTGGATCCGTCAGGCCATCACGCGCTCGATTGCTGATCAGGCGCGCACCATCCGGATTCCGGTTCATATGATTGAGACGATCAACAAGCTGGTGCGGACATCGCGCCAGATGCTGCACGAGTTTGGTCGCGAACCGACGCCGGAGGAGCTGTCAGAGAAGCTGTCCATGCCGCTTGAAAAAGTCCGCAAAGTGCTCAAAATCGCCAAGGAGCCCATCAGCCTTGAGACGCCCATTGGTGACGAAGAAGACAGCCAGCTGGGTGACTTTATCGAAGACAAAAACGCTATTTTGCCGATTGATGCGGCGATCCAATCCAATTTGCGCGACACCACAACGCGCGTTCTGGCCTCTTTGACCCCGCGCGAAGAGCGGGTTTTGCGTATGCGGTTTGGTATTGGTATGAACACCGATCACACATTGGAAGAGGTTGGGCAGCAATTTTCCGTGACGCGCGAGCGTATCCGCCAAATCGAGGCAAAGGCGCTGCGTAAGCTGAAGCACCCCAGCCGGTCACGAAAATTACGCAGTTTCTTGGATAGTTAAAATTTGTTAGCACGGTGAGGAACATCTCATGCAGTTAACCATGCTCAAAGCAAAAATCCATCGTGCGCGCGTGACGCAATGCGACCTGAATTACGAAGGTTCAATTTCAATCGACCAAGATTGGTTGGATGAAGTCGGCATCCTGCCCAACGAGCAGGTCGATGTTTTGAACATTAACACCGGCGCGCGGTTTACCACCAGCTACACACGCGTGGGCGGTTTGGCCCGCGATCTGCCCGAGGGATGGCTCGATGAGCTGAGCAAGTTCCTCGATGAGGTCGAGGTGAATTTTGATGAGACCGAGCAACTGCTTACGCGCAACCCGATCTTTCTCGAGCGCACGCAGGATGTCGGCGTGATAAGCCGCGAGGACGCGATTGATTTCGGCTTGTCCGGCCCCAACCTCCGCGGCAGCGGCGTGGAGCACGATGTGCGCCGAGCCACGCCGTACATGATTTACGATCGGTTTGATTTCGACGTGCCCATCGGCACCAAGGGCGATTGCTATGACCGCTACGCCATCCGCATCCTTGAGATGCGTGAGAGCGTGAAAATCCTGCGGCAATGCATTAAGGACATCCCCAAGGGCCCGATCAATGTGGCCGACGGCAAGATCGTTTTGCCGCCCAAGGACAAGGTGATGACAAGCATGGAGGAATTGATCCATCAATTCATGATCGTCACGCAGGGTCAGGATGCGCCGACCGGTGAGGTCTATTTCGGCGCGGAGAATCCCAAGGGCGAGCTGGGTTTTTATATCAACAGCCTTGGAGGCGGAACCCCGCACCGGCTGAAGATCCGCGCCCCATCCTTTGTGAACCTGAGCATCCTGTCGCACATGCTGCCCGGCCACATGATGGCCGATGTGGTCGCCATCCTCGGCTCTCTGGACTTTGTAATGGGAGAATGCGACCGATGAGCTTTAGCCCGTCCGACAATTTGAAACAGGAAGTAGCCGAGCTGCTCACGCATTATCCTGAAGGCGAGCAGCGCAGCGCGTCGTTGATGGTGCTGCACGCCATCCAATCCGAGGCCGGCTACATCAGCAAGGAAGCGATGCAATGGGCTGCGGGCGAGATCGGCATTGCCCCGCTAAACCTCTACGAGCTGGTCACCTTTTACCCGATGCTACGCGAGGAGCAGCCGGGCAAGTACGTGTTGAAAGTGTGCCGCACACTCAGCTGCGCATTGGCCGGCGGCACGGATCTGCATAAAAACCTGTGCTCCAAGTTGAAGCTGGATCCAAAAAAGCATGGGCTGCAAACGACTGAAGATAAAAAATTCAGCATCGAATTTGCCGAATGCCTGGCCAGCTGCGGCACGGGCCCAGTGATGATGTGCAACGACGACTTTTACGAGGCCGTGGACAACGGCAAGGCCGATGAAATTTTGGGAGGGTGCGAATAATGAAATGGTTGCCCGATAGGGATTCGAACCCCAACAAACAGAATCAGAATCTGTCGTGCTACCGTTACACCATCGGGCAATCCGGTGGGCGGCCGAAACTAGCGATTTTTTAAGAACAGTCAAGCCGATGCCGCAGGAACACAAACTACTGCTGAAGTACGCCGATGCGCCGGATTACTCGAAGGATATCGAGTGCTACGAGCGCCACGGCGGCTATCAAGCCCTGCGTCAGTCGCTGGACATGAAGGCTTCGACCGGGGCCGAAGGCAACGAGATCACCGCCCAGGCGCAGCTGCGCAAGAGCGTGCTGGATTCCGGCCTGCGCGGACGCGGCGGTGCCGGCTTTTCCTGCGGGCTCAAGTGGAGCTTCGTACGCCATCCGAATCCCAAGCCGGTTTATCTCATTTGCAACGCGGACGAATCCGAACCGGGCACGTTCAAGGACAAGCAAATCATTTACAAGGATCCGCACCAGCTCATCGAAGGCATGATCATTGCCTGCTGGGCGAACCACGTGAACCTCGCCTACATTTATATCCGCGGCGAATTCACCGAAGGCGCGAAGATCATCAACACCGCCCTTGCCGAGGCGCGTGCCAAGGGCTACCTCGGCAAGGATATCCTCGGCAGCGGACACGATCTGGAGATTCACATACACCGCGGCGCCGGCGCCTATATTTGCGGTGAGGAAACCGGTCTGATTGAGAGCCTCGAAGGCAAGCGCGCCTATCCTCGCATCAAGCCGCCCTACTTCCCCGCCGCCCTCGGCCTCTACATGTGCCCGACGATCGT
>CAJWTF010000043.1 GCA_913046825.1 uncultured Rickettsiales bacterium
AATGCCTGTTCCGTGGTTTGTTTCAAGCCGATGGCTTCGAAGGAATAATGCACACCGCCGCCAGTCATTTCCTTGATCTGCTCGACCGGGTCGCCTTGCGTTGCGTCGACCACGTCAGTCGCGCCGAATTGCTTGGCGAGGTTGAGCTTACTGCCAACCCGGTCGACCGCAATGATGCGTCCGGCCCCGGCGATGAAAGCGCCGTTGATGCATGATAGGCCCACGCCGCCACAGCCGATCACGGCAACGGTGGAGCCGACTTCGACCTTGGCCGTGTTATGAACCGCGCCGACGCCGGTCGTGACGCCGCACCCGATCAAGGCGGCCTTGTCCAAGGGCATATCTTGGCGAACCTTCACCAAGGCATGTTCGTGGATCAGCATTTGTTCGGCGAAGGAGGAGAGATTGGCGAATTGAGAGACTGGCCGCTCTGCTTGGATGAGGCGCGACGGTTGATCCCGCCGTCGTCGTGTCTCACGACCGTCACATATCGAAGGATGCCCCGTGGTGCAGGCTTCGCAATGGCCGCAAAATGCGGAGAGACAAGTGATGACATGATCACCCTGCTTCACATAGGTGACGTCAGAGCCCACTTGCTCGACAATCCCTGCTGATTCATGACCCAGCACCACCGGCATACGATATGGATAGAGCCCTTCGACGAAATGCAGGTCGCTGTGACAGACGCCCGCCGCCGCCGTGCGTACTAAAACTTCGCGTGGTCCCGGCTTGTCGATGGTGACGTCCTCGATGACAAGCGGTTGTCCGACTTCGTGTAATACGGCGGCTTTCATTATGCGGCTCCTGATGCGTTGTATTTAGGAGTAATCGTGATGCGCTTACGTTGTTAATCAATCGTTTGACGCGCTGGTAAATGCTCCTCGAACCAGGGGACGGTCTCGCGCATGACGCCGTCGAAGGCGGGCGGGACATAGACTTCGTAATGTCCGACGCCGGGCAAGGTCACCATCTTCTTTGGTTGGCCCGCTTTCTGGTATAGGGATTGGCAATCTTCAGGCGGAACCAACCGGTCGTCGCCACCGGCGATCAATAATAATGGTCGCGGCGAAATCTTGTCGACCACCCATTCCGGATGGAATTGCATCGTCTCGTCAATGTATTCGAGTGGCAATTCGCTCAAGGCGTTCGGGTTGTTTGCGCGCGCGGCCGAGGCCAACGCCGCTGATTGGCGGTCCGGCAGCAGGATTTCGTCCCGGGGGGCCATCCCTGAGACGCCGCTGATGACGCGCTGCTCGCGGTCCTTCTTCGATACCTCCAACAGGTCGACCCATTCGTCGGGGCGGCGTACGCTGCGCATCCAGCGGGCTCCGTGTCCCATGCCGACCACGCCGACCGTGCATTTTACGCGCTCGTCATGGGCCGCAACCCAGACCACGGTGGCGCAGCCGTAGCTGGTGCCGTAGATGCCAATGCGGTCTTCGTCGACCTCTGGTTGGATTTGTAGGAAGGTCATCGCCGATTGCACGTCCGCGACCCGGCTATAGGGAGCGAGGCGCGTGCGAGCGCCCTCGCTTTTGCCCCAGCCCTTAAAGTCGAAGGTCATGACCATGTATCCGGCTTCGTTTAGGACCCGCGCATTATCCGGTAGGTAGAGGTCCTTCACCCCGGTATAGCCGTGACAGAGGACGACCCCCGCGCGTTGCTCGCCGTCCTTCATGTCGTCCGGATAGTACAGATCGCCGTCGAGCTTTACGCTCTCGCTATAGAATGAAATGTTTTTCTTCATCACCTACCTCCCGTGTTGATCAGGCCAGAAGCGCGCACCTTCACGCGCATATCCACCGCCGAGCCCGACTGGCGTGCCATCCGCCCGCCAGCAAGATGCGCCGGTCATTCGGCCGTCCGTATCGAATTCGATGGCGTTCATGCCGCCGCCCACATGGGGGACCCGTGTCAGCTCGTGACCCGTGGCGGTGAGCGCGGTTTCGACGTCCGCTGGGAAATCATCCTCGATTTCTACCCCGTGGCCTTGGGTCCAAATGCGCGGGGCCTCGACCATCTGCTGCACCGACATGCCGTGATCGATTTTGTTCACGAGTGCCTGCATGGCGGCGCCAAAGATGCGCAACCCGCCCGGCAATCCCAAGGCGAGTATTGGTTTCCCGTCACGCAGCGCCATGACTGGCGACATCGATGTGGTGACCCGCTTACCGGGCGCGATGGAGAGAGCGTTACCCGGATGGGGGTCGAAGACATGCATGTAGTTGTTCGGCACGATACCGGTGCCGGGGATCATGATGCGTGCGCCGAAGGTCGCATTGATGGTCTGTGTCGCGGCGACGACATTACCGTCGCCATCCGCCACCGTGATATGGGTGGTGTTGGGAGATTCTGGCAGCGCCACCCCGGCGGACCACTTTTGTGCGCGATCGACGTCAATATCGGGGCGGCGCTCGTCCGCATAAGTTTTTGAGAGCAAGCGCTCGACGGGAACATCGACAAAATCTGGGTCTGCCGTCGCGACCTTGCGGTCGGCGAACGCGATCTTCAGCACTTCGAGAATGAGGTGCAGAGACTCGGGCGAACCGAAACCCATCGCACCGATGTCGAAACCTTCCAACAGGTTCAGCATCTGGATGACATGGACGCCGCCCGATGATGGCGGCGGTGGGCCGACGATCTCGACGCCGCGATAAGCGCCGCGCACAACGTCGCGCTCGATGGTTCGGTAGGCAGTGAGGTCTTCCATTGCCAGCAATCCACCTGTCTTCGCTATGTGATTGACGATGGCTTGTCCGACCACGCCGCCATAGAGCGCGTTCGGTCCCTCCTTGGCGATGGTCCGTAAGGTCTCGGCATAATCCGGGGTCGCGAGCCGCGTGCCCGCTGGGACTGGTTTGCCGCCATCGAGATAGACGGAGGAGATGGCAGGATCGAGGATCAGTCCTTGCAGTGCTTCATCGATGCATTCCGAAAGATAAGGGGTCACGGTGAAGCCACGGCTTGAATGGTGGATCGCCGGTTCCATGACATCGGCAAGGGAGAAGGTGCCGAAACGCGCCAACATCTCGCACCAGACTTTCAGGCTTCCGGGTGCCGCGACTGATTTCGGGCCGATAGCGTTCTCGCGGCCTTCGGTCTCCAGATAATCGGGCATGGTGTCGGAGACAGTCCGATAGACGTCCGGTGCCGCGCCGAGCGGGGCGCGGCCCAATCCGTCGAGAATCCGATGGCTACCGTCGGCCAATCGGATATGCGCCAAGCCGCCGCCGATTATGCCGACCATCATCGGCTCCACCACGGTCAGTGCGAACAATGAGGCGACAGCCGCATCGATAGCATTTCCACCGGCCGCGATCATCTCGGCACCTGCCGCCGAGGCCAGCGGATGGCTGGTGGAGACCATGCCGCGGGTACCCGTGGCGGGGTTCTTCTCGCAGGTGAAGGCGATGGCCATTAATCGCTGTCCCGTTCGTGTTCGGGGCCGACCTCGGAGAAGACCCAAAGCCCCGCGCGTTTCCAATTGAAACTGTCACTTTGCTTTCGTTGGTCGCGGGTTGCGTCCAGTGTAGCGACAACACCTTCTCCGCTCTCTGCCTCGGCCTCATAAAGGGCAAGGTGCTGCAGTGGGCATTTTTGGCCTTTCTCCGCCGTCAACACGAAGCGCTGGGCGTTCTTCCAACCAGTGCTCGCGAGCACTTCGCGGATGTGGGTATTCTCATACCAGTCGTCGAATTCCGCTTCACGGCCTTCGACCGGCTCGCTGAGGACGACCACCATATGTTTCGCCATGATTTCGCTCCCGATGAATGCGCTACAGTGTCTTCGATAGATGTGCGACGGACTCGGACGGTGGCGAGAGGACAGGTACATCGACCGTGGCGCTGACAGCTGCGCGCGCTCGGTCCATGGAGAAATGGGCCAGCAGGATCGCGTTACATGCGCCGATACCGGCGGCGGCTTCCGCAATCAATCGATTGTGAGTGTCCGCGTCGCCGCGGTCGATGGCATCGCGTGCCCCCTCAACCAGCACGCTTCGCAGTGTGGCGTCGCTGCCGCGCGCCAATTTCATGTCGGAAAACTCCTGCTCCATCGACGCAATGGAATTCTTGAAAGTTACCAGCATGACGACTTCGCCGCCGATATCCAACGCGCTGTCAAACATAGCCTCATTCGGTTTCAGAATGGAGACCGGAACCGCACCTCCGGCAGCCTCGATTGCGGGGCCGAAGGCGGAGCAGCAATACAGGACACCGTCAACACCGCGGGCAGCGGCGTATCCGGCCAAGCCGATGATCCTGTTCGATAGCTCTTCCGTCAGCTTCCCCGCTGCGGCACGGTCAGTAGAGAGGCTGCTATCGAGTAGATGAAATGTCTCCGCTTCGGGCCAAAGGTTCGCGAAGGCTTTTTCCGTGGGGTCCATAGAGACGACAGTGGCGTGGATGAGCGCAATCTTCGGCATGTCTATAGAATTCCTTTTTGATTTTGGCGTCGATGGAATAGCGCTGGCCGCCTATCATGACGACGACAATTTCATCCTGTCGCAATTCGAAACAGGCTAATTGTGGCATGATCTGGGGTAAATGCGCGAAATCCCGGCGTATTGGCTTTTCGGAGCCGAACCGGATCATCGCGTCGATATCGAGTGTTCTGATCGCTGCTTTCATGGCTCGCTCCCAAGAGTAAGGCGCGACCAAATAATCATACGACCGTCCTCGTGACATAGTGGTTAGGTTATCAAACTATCGGGGGCGACCGAATCGGTTGATGTAGATGTTTGGATATAAAAAAGGGGTGCCTGATTGCCGCCCCATGATTTTACCTGATTTAGTATCTGCTGCCGTGGGGCAGGCTTCTTTTTTTGCCCTTCTTATCCTTCATCTACTTATGGCTTCCAGCAGCGGCGGTTTTATCGGCTAGTTGGATGCCATCGGAATATGAAATTCCGAAGGGCGCCAAACTACTGAACACCAGCATAAGAGCAAAGGTTGTGGCGGCAATGAGTGTCATTTTCATTGAGACTATCCTTGTGGGTTATATGCCGTGACAGATGAGGCAGCATGCAGTGAAGGTTAATTAACAAGCAGAATTTAATAAAGAATACATTTATGAGCGCCGCACAATTGGGGCCGCCACGCTTTCGATCATGACGTTGACGCAAGCGGGCTTGCCGCTCGCTAAGGCGCGGTCGAGCGCTGCGGGAAGGTCGGCGGCTTTAGTGACCAACTCGCCGTGGCCGCCTATTGCTTCAACGACTTGGTCGTAACGGGCGGGCAATAGCTCGCAGCTATGAGCGCGGTTCTCGCCGTAGTCACGGATCTGGATTTGATGTTCCGCATTCCAGCACGCGTCATTGCCAACCACTGCGACGACCGGAAGGCCGTTGCGCACGGCGGTATCGAACTCCGCCATGTGAAAGCCGAAGGTTCCGTCACCCATGATGGTGATGACCGGGTCGTTCGTCTCCGCGACTCGCGCCGCGAATGCGAAGGGCGTGGCGGCGCCAATGGATCCGGCGACACCGTTGGTGATACGGCGCTCGCTGTCCAAATTTGCTTGCGCCCATTGCCCAATCTCACCTCCGTCCATGATCAACACAGCGTTTGGGTTGCGCTCCATCAGCCCTTTGACACCTCGGCAGAGGTCGAGCGCATGCAGCGTGCCTTCGTGCTGGCCGGTGATGTCCTGCCATGCATCGGGGCGATGGGTGATGGCAGCGTGAACCGCCTCTCGCCAAGCGGTGTCGCCGACATCGCGTCCGCGCTCGGTCAAGGTGGCGGCCGCTGGATGCGAGTCCGCGACTGCGCTGTGGATCAGGCGCGCACCTTTGCTGGTGGATGCCCGCTCGATTAGGTCGATATCGGGATCGACGACCGCGAATTTACAATCGGCATCGACGGACGGCGCGTCGCCAAATTTAACTGTGAAGTCGAGCGGCTTACCGAGTAACACAATGAGGTCGGCTTTCTGTAATTCCTCCGCAAAAGCGCCGAGGCACGGATCGTTTAATCCGCGCGGGCTCGCCATGCCGACGACCGGCACATTCAGTTTCGCCTCGAGGGCACGTTGTGCCGCCCGACCCTTTGCCGTGCACATATGCGGGCCGACCAGGATCAGTGGCCGCTCGGCGGCATCGAGGGCGGCGAGAACCGCGTCGGCCGCCACGTCCGACAGAGGCTGTGTATCCGGCGAGAAATCTTCCTCGCTGGGCCAGAGGATCGGGTCGTTCTCGACAATTCCTTCTAACACATCCGACGGAAGGCTCAGATGTACTGGGCCGGGCCGACCCGATGCGGCGATCTTGATGGCGAGCGCTAGGTCATAGCCGACTTCCGCTGCCGATTCCGCCATCCAGGACGCCTTTGTCACCGTGGCTGCCATTTCCGCTTGAGGCAGTTCCTGGAAGCTGCCGCGCCCGAGCTCACTCGTCGGCGCATGGCCGGAGATCAACACCATCGGCATTTCCGAGGCCAGCGGCGTGCAGAGTGCCGCGACCGCGTTGGTGTGCCCGGGACCACCGGTCACCATTGCAAGGCCGACATTGCCGGTCAGTTCCGCCCACGCGCCAGCCATCAGCACGGCGGCACCCTCTTGGCGCACATGGGTCAGGTTAATCTTCGTGCCGATCGTGGCGTCAAATAATTCCATGATATGGTTACCGGACAGCGTGAAGATCTGGTGCATTCCGGCGCGGTCCAAGGTGCGGGCGACGATATCGGCGCCTCTCAGCGTATCGGTCATTCTGTTCTTCCGTTTTTTATTGACGCGACAGGCAACGCGCGTCGATTGATTTATCGTTTGAAATTGCGAACGGGTGCCTCGACATCTTGCGGCGGTGTGTCCTGTTCGGAAAGTTTTATTTCGGCCCGCCCTATATGCGGCCCTTCATACGGGTCGCTCACACCAAAGGGCCGGTCACCGGCGATGGTGACACGCTCCATGCGGCGGCGCTGCGGATAGTAATCGTGGATTGCGTAATGCAAGACGCAGCGGTTGTCCCACATGACCATCGTATTGGGCTCCCAGTGGAGGCGAAACTGATACTCGGGCACCTTCGCCAAGTCGAATAGCATGGTCAGTAAGGCGGTGCTCTCGCTGTCCTTCATTCCCTTGATGCCGATGGTGAACTGCGGATTGACGAAGATGCTCTTACGGCCGCTCTCCGGATGGACGCGGACGACCGGGTGGGTGCGGATTGGATATTTGTCCTCGATCTCGCGCAAGCGTTTCTTGCTGTCTGGATCGTCGCCGAACAGGGTGCGGAACGGTTTGAAATCGAAAACCCCCTCGAGACCCGACACCAGCCTTTGCATCTCGTCGTTTAAGCCTTCGAACGCGGCCGTCATGCTGGCAAACATGGTGTCGCCGCCAAGGCGCGGTGTGATCGTCGAGCGCAGGATCGTCGCCATCGGCGGCGTCTCGCGGAAAGTTTCGTCACTGTGCCACCTGTCTGTAAGGTGCGGTGGATTGTCCCGGTGATTGTCGAGAATGATGAGTTCAGGAATACCGTCAAGAGTGGGTGAGAAGGGATGCACGGAGAGTTCTCCGAACATTCGACCGAAGGTGAGTTGGTCATGCGCCGTGATGTCTTGAGCTCTGAGCACCAAGACTTCGTTCTCGAGGAATGCCCCGTGAACGACCGCGAATTCGCTATTCGTAAGCGGTTGAGAGAGGTCGAGGTTACCAATCTCCGCGCTGAGATTTCGGCCGAGGCGTGTGACTTCAATCTCATCTGTTCTATCGGTTACTTTTCTTGCAGCTCCAGACATTTGATTGTCCTTCCCGTTACCGTTCGCTGGCGTGTAGGTTTGTACCTTAGTTTCACCCTTGCGCGGCTTGTTCTGCAAGCAAATGCATGACGATGAAGGCGGGCCCGTCTATTCCGAAAATCTCCGGCCCGGGAGCAGCGTCGCGATGTAACGGACTTTGCCGTTCCACATTAGTAGCTCGCCAGATATTTCTGTCTTAGCCACTTGCGTGCAATGTTGTCGCCCTTTACCCCGCCACCGCTTTGGCGTTCTCGCCACCGCCGAAATGCGGCATCACTTCTTCCGCGATCTTGTTGTATTGCTCCAGCATTGCGGATTCGGGCGTGCACATTGGCATCGAGAGATTGATGTATTCGAGGCCGGGAAACTGCTCCTCGAAGCCCTTGATTAATTCGATCAAGTCTTCCGAGGTGCCCGCAAACCAAGCACCCATGTCCATGTAATCCTCAACATTAGGCACACCCTGCGCGTACCAGTCGCCGCGCTGCGCGATAATATCGAGCTGTTCTGCCGTGACGCCCGGCAGGAATCCCAAGGGGCCGAACATCTTGGCGTGTTCCTCGAAAATCGGCGTGATTTCCTTGATCGCCTGCTCGCGGGTCTCGCCAAGATACATATGCAGACCGATATTGAGGCCTTCGCCGAGTTTCAAATCTTTACCGACGCGCCGACCGGCTTCCTGATAGGCGATGATCGGCCCCGCCTCGAGCGTCGCGGCACCGCCGCCGATAAACCCTTTGAGGCCGTATTTATGCATAAAATCAAGGCCGCGCGGCTTGGCGTTGACGACCGGCTGCCATGCTTCGACCGGCAGATTAACCGGGCGCGGTACCATGGTGATTTCCTTCAGGTCATAGCCGCGATAGGGCACCTGTGCCGGGATCGTGTAGTGCTTGCCCACATGTGAGAATGATTGCTCGTTGAACGCCTTGAAGATGACCTCGCATTGTTCCTCAAACAGATCGCGGTTGGCGTCTTGATCGATCATCGGGTTGCCGAAAGTTTCGACCTCGCGGCTATGATAACCACGCCCGACGCCAAATATGGTCCGGCCCTTTGTCATGATATCCGCTTGGGCGTAATCCTCTGCCAGGCGCAACGGATGCCACATCGGCGCGATGTTGAAGCCGCAGCCGATCTTGATCTGCTCGGTGATATGACAGAGATGCACCGCCGCCATCAGATTGTTCGGGATCACCTCGTAGCCTTCGTGCTGGAAGTGGTGCTCCGCCATCCACATCGAATGATAGCCGAGCTTATCCATGGTCTGCGTGACCCGTTCCAGCTTGCCGAAGACACCGCGCAATTCCTCGTCGGAGAAACGCCGTTCATTGGCCGGAGTCGATTCTTTGCCCCGGTCCGGCATATCGATATGGCCCGCGTAAACTGTTGTGAATTTATTGATCATGGCGTTTCCCCTTTTCCGAATTCTATTGGCCAACAACGGCTGCTCGTTGGCGCTCCGGGCAAGACCCTGCACGATTTACCCTCGTCCTCTCCGGATTTGATATTAAACTCATTGGAAATGGAATGAGGGAGAGAAATCATGGCCGAGAAAATCCTAAGCGAAGAAGAGCGCAAGCTAAGAGATACAGCGGCGAAAGTTTTGCCTGCCGGAAGTTTCGGCAATGAAGGCTCGGGCGTAGTCATCCGGCGGGGCGAGGGCGGACATGTCTGGGATGTTAGTGGCAATGAGTATGTCGATTATCTGCTCGGCTCCGGCCCGATGCTGATCGGCCATTGTCACCCTGAAGTTTTGGCGGCAGTCGAAGAGCAGACCCCCAAAGGCTCGACGTTTTTTTCCAATAACGAGCAGGGCATCCTGCTGGCAGAAGATATTGTCGATGCGGTCGCCTGCGCCGACAAGGTGCGCTATGTCTCGAGCGGCTCCGAGGCAACGTTTTACGCCATGCGGGCGGCGCGGACCTATCGCAAACGCGACAAGATCCTGAAATTCGAGGGCGGCTTCCATGGCATGAACGATTACGCCTTGATGAGCATGGCGCCAAAGCGGCCCGGCAATTTCCCCCAAGCGATCCCGGATTCGGCTGGCATTCCGCAGAAGGTTCAGCAGGAGATGCTGATTGCGCCTTATAACGATATCGACGCGGCAGTCACCCTAATACGCGAGCATCAGGAAGAATTGGCCGCCGTTATCGTCGAGGCCTTCCAACGGCTGATCCCGCCTGCTCCTGGTTTCCTGGAGGCGTTGCGTGAGGTCACGGAGGAAACCGGCGTTGTGTTGATTTTCGACGAAGTCGTCACCGGTTTTCGGTTCGCTTATGGCGGGGCGCAGGAATATTACGGCGTCGTGCCCGACATGTGCTCTTTGGGCAAGGTGGTCGGCGGTGGATATCCGTTGGCCTGCATCGCCGGCAAAGACGCTATTATGGCGCATTTCGATGCGTCGCGGGTCGCCGAGGATGATTTCATGCAACAGATCGGCACGCTGTCGGGCAACCCCGTCGCTGCCGCCGCGGGCCGTGCCACGCTCCGCGTATTGCGGGAACCGGGTGCCTATGACCGTCTGCACGCGACGGGCCGCAAATTGAAGGACGGCATTACACAGTTGCTCGAGAAGACCGGCACCAAGGCGCAGGTTGTGGGTGAGCCGCCACTCTTTGATGTGTTTTTCACGAAAGAGGACGTGCGCGACTACCGCACCCTGACCCGGGTCGACACCGCGGCGCAGGCCAAATTCAACGCTGCGGTCTGCGCGCGGGGCATTATCAAGGGCGGCAACAAATACTATTTGTCGCTGGCCCACACGGATGAGGATGTCGAGTTCACGCTGAACGCGGTCAAAGAAGCCCTCGCGGAGCTGCACGCCACGGCGTGATGCGAATACTGCCACACTTCAATAGGCTCAGGGTGTGGTTTCGGAATTGTAACGGTACTTCACCCGCTGTCCTTCATCGTGAGCCTATCTATGAGTGAAGGGTGAGCGGGCCAACAACTGGGGGAATATGTATCCATGCAATTCGATCTAAAAGGTAAAGTCGCCCTCGTCACCGGTGGCGGGCGTGGGATTGGGAAGTCGGTCTCTCTGGCATTGGCACGCGAAGGGGCCAATGTGGCGCTGTGCGGGCGGACACGAGAAACCTTGGATGAGACGGCGGCGGAGATTCGGGCACTCGGTGTCGAGGCATGGCCGATTGTCGCTGACGTGCGCGAGTATCCGAACATAAAGCGTTTTGTTGCCGAGGCTGCCGAGGCCGCCGGGCGGATCAATATTTTGGTGAATAATGCCGTCTATTCCGTCAGCGCGCCTTTCGACGAGCAGTCGGACGAGAACTGGCAGCAACATATCGACGTCAAACTGATGTCGTATATCCGCTGCGCCCGCGAAGTGATTCCGCACATGAAAGCAGTAGGCGGTGGGCAGATCGTCAATATCACCGGCATGACGGCGCGGATCGTGGCGGCTTTGCGCCCTACCAATGGGGTCGTCAATGCGGCGGCCACCAACTTTACGAAATCGCTGTCGACCCATCTGGGGCCCGACAATATCACCGTGAATTGCATTCATCCGGGCATGACAGTCACGGATCGCATGAAAGGGAATTTTGAGCGCCGGGCGCAGGATGCCGGGGTCAGCTACGACGAGATCGCGGCGGAAACCGTGGCGGAAATTCCGCTGGGGCGGTTGATTGATCCGGACGATATTGCACATTCCGTATTGTTCTTTTGTTCGCCCCTAGCGAGCATCGTGACTGGCCAGGCGATTGCTGTCGATGGCGGATCGGGGACAGCTGTTACATATTGAGTAAATAGCGCCGCGATCAGTTAAGAATTCCATAAATTAATAGCTCGTTGATCAATTGATGCTTTAATCTTGAGCAGATGTTGTGTTGAGTATTTCATAAGGGTCGACATTTTGTTTTTGGGGAGATAGCGGCGTGGCGATATTAGAAGATCAGCGAAGCATTGATCGTGCGGAAGAATTCCGGCATGCCCGGAAAATTAAATCCGGATTGCCGTTGCAATTAAGGAATTCGACTGAGTTGCTGTAGAAAGGATCGATGCAACAAAAAGTTTCCGAAGACGACATAAAGACCTTGATCGGAATCAAATTGGCCGAGCGCAAGTGCGGGCGCTTTCGTTTGACGTCGCTCGGCAAAACCGTATCGCTGGTTTAGACCACAATACCCGTCGCCGCTGTATATCTCTTGTAGGCATCGGTATGTGCTTGGCGCGCCGCCTCACGTAACGGCACGGCTAATCTTTTCTCGTGTTTGAATAAACGTGCCGGTCTTGGCCGCGCGCGAGCAATACGCTGGTGCGCGGGTAGGTTGATGGTCGGACATGCGCCGGGACATAGCTGACCGCATACCCGATCCGACGATCGTCATTATGGTTCGCGCCCGACGAATGAATGGTGTGGGTGTGATGCAGCGACATCTCGCCCGCCTTAAGCGGCACCGCGACGCCGTCATCTTCGCCGAAGCGGCCGTGGATCGCCTTACCGAGGCGGATCAGGTGATCCTTCTCCGGTTTTCCCGCATGGGGAAGGAGCCCGTCGGTCCGGCTCCCGGGTATCATCCGCATGCAGCCGGCGTCTTCCGAGGCTTCGGAGAGCGCCACCCAGGCGGTCACATGTTCCGGTGGATCGAGATGGAAATAATCGTCATCCTGATGCCACGGAATATAGGCTTTGTTGCGCGCTTCCTTAATATTCATCGTCGTGTGATAGACCAGAATGTCGGGGCCGATCACATCTTCGACCGCGTCCAATACTGGCGGATGGTGGACGATGGCGTCCGCCCAACCGAACAGCAGGTAGGATTTCGAACGTTCGGGAAAATCGAGCGGCTTGCCCGTCGTCGCTTCGAAAACTTCCAGCTCCGCCCGGAACCGGTTCACCTCGCTCGCATTCAGAACCGGTATCCCGCCGAGAAATCCGTCGCGGCGATAGGCATCGACTTGATTTTGGGATAATTTTTTCGCCATCGCGTCGCGTTTACTACTGCCACCTTTGAGTTAGCTAAAATATTGCGCCTTTGTGTTTGGAAGTGTTCATGCCTTCGAAATTCGATACGACACCGTTATCGGAAACTGTCGGGGCCGAAATCACCGGCCTGGATATCTCCGAACCGCTCTCGCCGGAGATTGTCGCCGATGCACAGGCCGCTTTCGAGCGTCATCATATGTTGCTGTTTCGCGGCTTCGATCTGTCGTCGGAACAGCAGGCGCGTTTCGCGCGTTATTTCGGCGGCACCAGTCAGCGCGAGCTGAACAAACAGACGGTTGAGAACGATGACAATCAATATGTCTCGAATACCCGGCCCGACGGTATCTTCGGTAAGGGCGAACTCGACTTTCACATTGATCAGCTGTTCCTGGAGGAACCGTTGAAGGCGCTCATTCTGTTCGCGGTCGAAATTCCAGAGCACGGCGGGGGGACGAAGTTTTTGAACACACAGGCGGTCTATGACGCAATGCCGGACACCTTGCGGGATCGTTTGCAGGGCTTGAAATGCCGCCATGCCCGCGCCTACGACAAGAAAACCTCCGCAGATTGGAACGTCGTTGATGCGGATGTGGATTCGCCGAGTTGGATTCATCCCCTGCTTTGGCCTAACCCGCGCAACGGCAGGCACGCGATTTGGGTCAACAAACTCACTACACTTGGGATCGAAGACATGGAAGTCGATGAGAGCGCTGAGCTGATCGCCGAGGTGCGATCCCATTTCTACAACAAAGATTTTGCGTATGAGCATGATTGGCGCACCGGCGATTTGATCCTCTGGGACAATTTGGTGCTGCAGCATGCGCGCCTTCCATTCGATCCTAACGTCACACGAACCCTGCGCCGGACGGCGATCCTATGAGTGCCGAACCGCAGGATGCCGGCGCGCCGATTTGCGATGCGGTGACGCTGGAAGTTATCCGGGGGGCGCTGCGCGCAAGTCAAAGCGAAATGGAGGCGTTGATTGAGCGGACCGCCATGTCCGCGTTCATCCGGGAGAAGAAAGATTTTTTCGTCGCCTTGTTTGACGCCGAGGGGGATATGATTGTCGGTGCTTACCGGCCGAGTTTTGGCGATCCCGTCCGCCCGATCTTCGAACATTATCCGGCTGCCGAAATGAAACCCGGTGATCTTTATTGGTACAATGATTGTTACGCCTCCAAAGGCTCGGTCTCGCATTCGCCGGATCAGGTGTTCGTCGCCCCAGTCTTCGTTGATGGAGAGATCATCGCCTTCGCGCAAAGCTGGGCCCATTTCGCTGATATCGGCGGCATGCGGCCGGGCTCGATCTCGCCGGACTGCACGGATATTTTCCAAGAAGGGATCATTATTCCCCCGGTGCGTCTGGCGACGGAGGGAGTGATCAACGACGAGCTGTTGCGGGTTTTCTTCCGCAATTCCCGGTTCCCCGACATGTTGAAGGGCGACACCCGCGCGTGCTTCGCAGCTGTGCGTCTCGGGGAACGGCGCATCGGCGAATTGGCGGAGCGCTTTGGCGCCAATGTGGTGGCGGATGCGTTCCGGCAGTTGGGCGAGCGCTCCGAGCACGCGGCGGCGACCCGCTTGCGAGAAACCTTCCCGCCCGGCACTTATCATTTCGCCGATGCCTTGGATCATGACGGTCAGGGTAACGGGCCTTATCGGCTCAGCATCGAACTTACCGTGGACGACAACGGTGTGGTGTTGGATTTCTCCGACAGCGACGACCAAGCACCGGGGCCGATAAATTATCTCGTCAACCCGGCAGTGCCTCGCGCCATGCTCGGCATGTACCTGTTGGCGGGCGACCCGACCCTGTTGTTGAATTCCGGGGCTGGGCGCGCGGTCGACGAAGTCATTCTACGTGAGGGTAGTGTGTTGCAGCCAAAATGGCCGGCCCCGCTTGGCCAACGTGGATTGACAATGATGCGGCTGCTCAGCTCCACCATGGGCTTGGTCAATGCGGCAGGCGGCGAGTCCACCGCCGCCAATTGCGCCTATGTAATCTATTTTGCGCGCGGGATTGGCGACGACGGCAACCCGTTCCTGATGAGCGATGGTATTGGTGTCGGCTATGGGGCGCGGCCCTATGCAGACGGGATCAACGCGGTCTACTACGTGGCGCAAGAGAATTACCCGGCTGAGATGATGGAGCAGAATTATCCCGCTCGGCTGCGCGCCTATGGCATCAACCGGAACTCCGGCGGGCCCGGACGCTGGCGCGGTGGTTGCGGCGTAGTGCGCGAGATTGAATTGCTAGCGGAGGAAGCGACATTCGCGATCCGCATTGACGGTGTGAAGAACCCCGCATGGGGGGTGAAGGGCGGTAAGAACGGCGGTGCTGGGCGGGCGGTGGTGAATCCCGGCACGCCACAAGAACGCGAGCTTGATCCATTTAGTGATGGCAATGTCCTGAAGCGGGGTGATGTCTTGCGGCTTGAGACCGGTGGTGGCGGTGGCTGGGGCCATCCTTTCGACCGTGAGCCGGAACGCGTGCTCGCCGATGTGTTGGGGGAATTTGTAAGCCGGGACGCCGCATTCGAAGAGTACGGCGTCGTCCTGGGAAGCGACGGCGAATTCGTCGATACCGCAGCGACGTTGGAGTGCCGTAAGGATCGCCCGCACGTCGATGGCTTATTCCATCGTGGCACCTACCGGGATGTTCTCGAATGAACGCCGCGATCGATAGCATCGATATGCGCTATGCCGTTGCCATCGATACCGGCGGCACGTTCACCGATGTGACTTTGTTCGACCGTGAGAGTGGCCGAATGTGGACGGCGAAGACCCCGTCGACGCCGAGTGACCCGTCCATCGGGTTCATGAACGGGATCGAAGCGGCGCTCGAGAAAGCGTCCCTCTCCGCTGGTGATTTGGCTCAGGTTTTCCACGGCACCACAGTTGCGACCAACTTGATCCTGGAAGGCAAGGGAGCGGATGTTGGCTTATTGACGACCGCTGGGTTCAAGCACGTATTGGAGATCGGCCGTCAGGACATTCCGCGCACCGCGAATCTTTTTGCATGGATCAAACCGACCCGGCCCGTCTTGCCGCAGCGTATTCACGATGTGCCGGAGCGTGTCGACATCGACGGCAATGTATTGGTGGCGCTGGATGAGGAAGCGGTGCGGCGCGCGGCTCAGGATTTTAAGGCGCGGGGCGTCGACGCGGTCGCGGTGTGCTTTCTCAACAGCTTCGCCCACCCCGCCCATGAAGTACGCACGGCGGAAATTCTGCGTGAGGAATTGCCGGATGCGTTGATCTCAATCTCCGCTGACGTCCTTCGTGTCTTTCGCGAGTACGAGCGCACCATCGCGACGGTTTTGAACGTTTATGTGATGCCTGCGGTCTCGCGTTATGTCGCCCAGCTGGAAGAACGGTTGGACGTTGCGAGTGTGTTGGCACCATTGCTGATCATGAAGTCGAACGGTGGTGTCGTTGGGGCCAAGGAAGTCGAACGGGTGCCCGCGCATACGGCGCTCTCGGGCCCGGCGGCGGGTGTTATCGGGGCCGGGTTTATCGGCGAGGCCGCCGGATACAAGAATGTCGTCGGCGTCGATATCGGTGGCACCTCGGCGGACATCTGCCTGATCAAGGATGGCGTCTGCAATTTGACGGGAAAGGGAAAGATCGGCGATTGGCCACTCGCTTTCCCGATGCTCGATATAAATACGGTTGGCACTGGCGGTGGGTCGATCGCCAGCGTTTCCAAAACGGGCGCCCTCACCGTCGGTCCCGCCAGTGCTGGGGCTGATCCGGGCCCAGCGTGTTACGGCAAGGGTGGTGAGCAGGCAACGATCACCGACGCGCATCTCGTGCTGGGACATTTGCCGCCCTATTTATTGGCGGGCGGTATGGCGCTGGATATCGATGCGGCGCGCTGGGCCATCCAAACCCATGTGGCAGGTCCGCTCGGCCTCACCGTGGAGTTAGCAGCGCACGGTATTCTGTCCATCGCCGATAACGACATGGTGGGTGCGATCCGGGTGATCTCGGTCGAGCGCGGGCACGATCCCCGCGAGTTCGCGCTGATCCCGTTCGGGGGTGCAGGACCCCTGCACGGCGGATCCTTGGCGAAACTGTTAGGCGCCAAGACCGTGATTGTACCGCCGAGCCCGGGTGTGCTGTCGGCCATGGGATTGCTGGTCTCGCAGTTGCGCGCCGATTATGCACAGACCTGTTATCAAGCACCGCCCGACTTCGACTACGTGCTGATGGCGAAAGCTTTCGCACAGCTTGAGGGTGAAGCTGAAGCGTGGTTTGAGCGCGAGAACGTGCCCGCAATGGCGCGCCAGATCACGCGCAAGGCCAGCCTTCGTTATAAGAATCAAGGTTTCGAGTTGGATGTCGAATGGCCCGGCGATGCAGTGACGCCGGAGACGACGGCGCGGGCGCTCGAAGGATTTCACGATTTACACGAACAGCTCTACACTTTCGCACAGCGCGACACGCCTATCGAGATCGTTACACTACACGTCTCGGCGGTGGGCACCCTGATGCAGCCGCGTCTGACGGAATTGCTGTCCGGTGGATCGCTCGTGGAGGCGGAGATCGACCGTACGACCATTCATTTCGAAGAAGGTCTGCTATCGGTCCCAATTTACGACCGTGAGAAACTCGCAGCCGATGTGACGTTCGAAGGACCGGCCCTCATCGTGCAATTGGACTCGACGACGCTCGTCAATCCCGACCAGAGCGCAACAGTCGATCGCTTTGGAAATTTAATTCTGAGGACAGCCTGAGTTATCGTTCTGCGGACCGAAGGGTCGAGACACGGTTCGAATTCAAAATAGTCGAGCAAATTGGGTCCCGGATCCCTCACGCGTCGGGGAAACGGCTGATGAAATATGGTTACAATCGTGGGCGCCAACAGCGACGTTCCCCGGGCGAGGGCCCGGGGTCCAGCGCGCCCGGAATTCCGGGCCCACCGGGACCTAGACCGCCCCACGTCCGGAAAACAGAAAAACTACCTGGGCCGGTTCAGTTGGTAGGTCAGATGCGTCTTCACCGCCTGCCATTCACTGTTGATGATGCTGTATGCACAGGTATCCCGGATTGATCCATCGGCCATCACTTGATGGTTTCGCAGTACCCCGTCGAGTTTCGCTCCTAGGCGTTCGATCGCGCGTTGGCTCTGCGTGCGCCAGTGTCTCGAAGGCGTGCTGCAGGAGCAGTAGCTTGCATTCCGTGTTCATGGGCCCACGTTGAACCCGCTTGCGGTACCAGGTCGAGCCGATCTCCACTCGTTTCGCGGCCGCGTCGATATTCATATAGGTCGTCATGCCAACCGCTTGGCCGGTCGCCCTCTCGATGATAGTGAAGGGCAGCATTGAGCCTGCTTCCTGAAGCGCACGGCGACGTTCGATTTCCTCCCCGACCTTTCCCGCGGTTGGGACCGACGTGTACCAGAGGTTCCACAGCTCGCCGTCCTTTGTGGCTTCGACCAGATCGTCGTGATGCGCCATCGCCAGCGGCGCAAGAGTAGTGGTTTTCCCTTCAAGGGTGAGGGGTTGCAGCCAAGTCATCGCTCGTGTCCCTGCATGAAACGTTCAAATTGTGGCGGATAGTAGCGACGGTCCCGACCGGCCGAAAGGACCAAACCAAGAATATGACCAGGGCCAAATCCGTTAGGTCTTGTCACGAATTGGGAGGCCCATCCTTCGACAAGCTCAGGATGACGCGTTCTCTGTGTTGGTGCTCTGTCTCCCGTCCGTCATGGTGAGTTTGTCGAACCGCAATGGTTGAGCGGTGGCGCGAACAGCATTCCGCGACCGTGCGTTAAAGCACTATTTCTGCTGCGCGCTCCAATTGCTCGGCCATCTCGGCGTCGCTCTCGACCCAGTCCGGGCGGATGATGACCCGCTCGGCGCCGGCATTGTGCAGGTCCTGGATCAGCAGCTTGTCGATGGCTTGTCCATAGATCGTGATGCCGATGGATTTAGGGTCGCGTCCGGCGGCTGTCGCCAGATCGTCCAGCTCGCGCCGTTTTACTTCCAGCTCCTGTGGCGTGATGCGGTTCGGCAACCAGCCGTCCGCATGGGCCACGATTCGCTCCAACACTTTTGGCGCCATGCCACCGACGAGGATCGGCGGATAGGGTTTCTGCATCGGTTTTGGGAAGGACCGGATCGGCGGGAAATCGAAGAATTCGCCGTGATACTCCGAAATCTCCTGGGTCCAGCAGCCTTTCATGACGTCGAGGGCTTCGCGGGTTTGCGTCCAACGCCGGGCGAAATTACCGCCCATCAATTCGGTCTCTTCCTTCAGCCAGCCGGTGCCTATGCCGAACATGAAACGTCCGCCGCTATGCAGATCGAGAACGGAGATTTCCTTCGCCAGCATCAACGGATTGCGCTCTGGCAGCAAGGTGATGCCGGTCGCGAGCTTGATCGTACTGGTCACCGCGGAGGCTCGGGCGAGCGCGATATAGGGGTCGGTGAAATGTGAGTAGGTCCACGGAATTTCGCCGCCCGTCGCCGGGAACGGACTGTTACTTTCGACTGGCACCGCCGGATGTTCCGCGTACCAGATCGAATCGAAGCCGAGGTCCTCGGCCTTCTTGGCGATCACGGCCGGGTCGAATGTATAAGCGGGAAGCGGGACGGAAGTGCCGATTTGCATGATTGATTGTCCATAATTCGGTGGTTACCGTACCAATCTATATCGCCGCCGGTTATAGTCACTTCATGTTCGAATCGTCTTTGTGGTCTCCCGAAAATATCGCCATCGTCGTCGCCGTGCTGCTTCTGGCCGGGTTTGTCAAAGGGGTGGTCGGTCTTGGTCTGCCGACCGTCTCGCTCGGATTGTTGACCGCCTTTTTCGGCTTGAAGGCGGCCATCGCCTTGATGCTGGTGCCGTCCTTCGCGACCAATTTGGTGCAAGGGTTGGTCGGTGGTGAGCTGGCGCAAATCATGCGCCGCTTGTGGCTGCTGCTGGTCGTCGCGTGCATTACTATCTGGCTGTCTTCGGGTCTGCTCGCGGGGGCGGATACGGCTATCCTGTCGGTGGTGTTGGGGTTGTCACTTTGTCTCTATAGCGGTTTGAGCCTGACCCGCCCACAGTTCGAAGCACCGCGTGACAAGGAGTGCTGGCTCTCGCCTTTGGTTGGCGCGATCAATGGCGGCCTGACGGGTCTGACAGGCTCTTTCGTAGTGCCCGGTGTGCTTTACCTGCAGGCCCTGGGTTTTCCGCGCGATTTTTTTATCCAGGCGATGGGCGTACTGTTCACGGTGTCGACAGTGGCCCTCGCCGGGTCGATGTCGGGGCGCGGATTGTTGCCGGCGGATTTAGGTTTGCTTTCGATGGTCGGTTTGATCCCTGCCTTCGCTGGTATGTATATCGGCCAGAAGGTGCGGAAACGGCTATCCGAGGAACGCTTCCGGCAAGTCTTCTTCATCAGCGTCGGCGTGCTCGGCGCTTATATCATCGTGCGCTCGCTACTATGATTCCGACCTGCGATACGACTCAGCGTGCAAAGCCACCAATCTCTTCCATATGAACCGCTCCAAATCCCGCCAGCACGCCGCGCACGGTCTCGTCCGGATTGCCGTAGACCACAAACCGGGTCGGCTCGACCGTCGCTACAATCCGTTCCGCGAATTTCTCACCGAAGGTCGCAAAGTGGATCATGGTCACCGCCGAATCCACGTATCGCTCATAGATATAGCAGGTTTGTTCGTCTTCGCTGATGAATAATTCATAGTTTAGAGTGTCCGGTTCGTTCGCTTCGGTTGCGGCGACCATCTCCGCCATCACCGATTTGAACGTGTCGAGCTGTCCCGGCTTAATCGAAACTTATAGCGGCCAATGCACATTATTGGATATGGCGTTTCCCCCCTTTTGTCGGCAATGGTTGGAGTATATCCAAGAAACGGTGGACCTCAATTGGGGCCTCGCGGAATGAAAGGGAGGTATGTTCGAAGATAAGGATTGGGTGTTTCGCCGCGCCACCGAGGCGGACGCGGATGCGGTCCGAGACTCGTGCGGGCGGTCTGCGGTAAGTACGTCGCGGCCATGGGGCGGGAATCAAGGCCGATGACGGCAGACTATATTGCCGTTATCGAAAACCATCATGTCTGGATTGTTGAGGAGGGCGGCGAGATACTTGCGGCACTGTTACTCGTCGTGGAACCGGATGCGATGACATTGGAGAATGCAGCGGTCAGCGAGTGGTTGCAGGGTTTTTAGCCGGTTATTGGTTTTCGCCGAAGCCGAGGCGGCGCGTCAGGGATATGACGAAATATTGCTCTAAACGAACGAGATGATGGGCGACAATGCCGCCTACTATGCACGGCGCGGTTATGAAGAAACCCACCGGGAGCCGTTTGCCAGCACCCAAGTCATCCATATGAAAAAACGGGTGGCGTAGAGAGACCGCCACCCGTTCGATCCAACCCTATTCCAGCGGCAGTCCTGGATGGACGTTGCGGGAATTCGCGATATCGACGAAGTGCGGCACCAAAGAGGGCATCGCTTTGTCGCGAATCGTTTCCACCGTCCAGCCGTGGTTCTTGTGGACGGTGCGGAGTGGGCGCGGTTGGCTATAGAGCGACAGCTCAGCGCCACGCTGGTGGAAGATTTGTCCGGTCACGTGACCTGCGTCTTCCGACCCCAAGAAGGTGCAAAGTGGTGCGATGGCATCTGCCGGGCTCAGGCGCAGACGTTCTTCGCGCTGATGTGCTGCATCCGGATCCTTCGGTGTCGGGACCGAGCGTGTCATCCGCGTGTCGGCAGAGGGGCAAATCACATTGCTGGTGACGTTCTTACTGACGTTCTCCATGGCGACGATGCGCGACAGTCCGGCGATCCCGAGCTTGGCGGCGCCGTAGTTCGCTTGGCCGACATTGCCGAGTAATCCGGATGTCGAGCCAACCATGATGATGCGGCCGTATTCCTGCTCGCGGAACAGATTGATGGCGGCGCGCGCGGTGTTGAAGTGACCATTCATGTGAACGTCCATCACCGCCTGCCAATCGTCGGGCGACATTTTGTGGAACATACGGTCGCGTAAAATGCCCGCCGGATTAAAGACGATGTGACAGCCGTCGAATTCATCACGCGCTTGTTGAACCATGCCGAGGCAGTCCTCGTAACTGGCGACGGAGCCAAAATTGGGCGCGGCCTTGCCGCCGGCGGCCTTGATCTCGTTGGCGATGGTTTCGGCCGGTCCTTGCTCCCCGCCTTCACCGCCGCCGCTGACACCCGGATCATTGACGATTACGCTCGCCCCTTCTTTCGCCATCAGCTTCGCGACTTCGGCGCCGACACCACGACCCGAACCGGTGCAAATCGCCACGCGGCCATCTAAAACACCCATGTCATTTCTCCCTCGATGTTACGTTCAATTAAGTTTTGATCGAGATAGACCGAGGTGTGCGCGGGACAAAGGGCGGCGCATGGTCGCGGGCTCCTCTTTCGACAGGCTCAGGATGAGCTCATTAAAAAAAACCATCTCGTTCTAAAGACCTCATCCTGAGCCTGTCGAAGGAAAAGCTCCCGGCGTCCATAATTCCGGACGGCGCGTCGCGCCGATCCGGAATTATGGCCTAAGCACCAAATACCGGCACTGAATCTCATAGAGAGTCTCAGGCTATAATTCCGGGTTTCCGCTTCGCGGGCCACGGAATGACGCCTGGCGGATGAATTATAGGTTCAAAAACGCGCCGCCGTTTGAATGGATGGTCTGCCCGGTAATATAACTGGCGCCCGGACCGACAACGAAGCGGATCAGGTCGGCCATATCTTGCGGCGCACCCAGGCGTCCCAGCGGGATATTGCTGGCATTGAGATTAAGTGCGGCGCGGGGTGCCGATGACGGATTGCCTTCGCGGACCGTGTCGTAGGTGCCGACCACCACTTGATTGGCGCGGATGCCGTATTGGGCGAGGTCCAGGGCCAACCCTCTCACGAACCCATTCAGGCCCATTTTTGCCGCCATGGTGTGAGAGCGCGTGGGCGAGCCGCGTGTGGAGCTCATGCCGCCGACACCGATAATCGATCCTCCGCCCCGCGTCTTCATCGACGGCAATACCGCTTTCGCCAGATTGAACATGCCGTAGACCGAAATATCGACCGTGGTCGAGAAGGTCTCCAAGGTCATGTCCTCGAACGTCGTGTTGTTCCGCACGGCGGCGTTATGGACCATGATGTCGATACCGCCGAATTCCTTCTCTGCCGCCGCCGCCATGGCGTTGACCGCGTTAGCGTCGCGCACATCGGCCATGAAGGGGATGGCCTTGCCACCCGCGGCCCGAATGCCTTCGACGACCTCCTCGCAGAGGTCTTTGGCTTGCACTGAGTTGATCACCATCGCGGCTCCCGCCTTGGCCAGTTCCTCCGCCGTCGCCCGACCGATATTGCGCGCGCTGCCGGTGACGATCGCCACCTTCCCGTCGAGTTCGTTCACCATGTCGACCATTATTTCTGTCCTTCGTCTGTTCCGTTTTGCAGATGATGTAGCTTGGAAGGGGCTTCGGGTCACATAATTCAACGAAGAGATATCAAATGCATTTTTTTAGGATCGCCCGCCCATGACCACCCCATCTCCTTTCGATCTTGGTGAAGATCAGTGTACGATCCGCGACTTGGTGCGACGAGTTGCCGAGGAACGCGTGGCGCCCCGTGCGGCGGAGATTGATGCGACCGGTGAGTACCCGCAAGATATGTATGACCTGTTGACGGAACTCGGTCTGTTTACGCTGCCTTTTCCGAAAGCTTATGGTGGGGCGAACAGCATGTTGTCTTCCTGTGTCGCGGTCGAGGAGTTTGGCCGGGTTTGCTATAACACAGCCTATTTATTGGTGGTGCAGTGGACGCCCTTTGGCGCGATTCTCGCGGGCGGCACACCGGAACAGAAAGAGCGCTTTCTGCCGGGCCTTGCCAATGGGGAGTTGCGGGCCGCATTCTCGCTCACCGAACCGCAGAGTGGCTCCGATGTTGCTGGAATCAAGACCCGGGCGACGCGGGTTGAGGGCGGATACCGGCTCAATGGCGGCAAGATATGGTGCACAAATTCCGCCGTCTCCGACTTTATCGTTGTCGCGGCGAAGACGGGAGAAGGCGACGAACGGGGTGCGGTCAACTTCTTCATCGTCGAGGCGGGGACCGACGGGTTCAGCGTTGGGCGCAAGGAAGATAAACTTGGCGCACGGGGCGTGCCATCATCCGCGATCTTCTTCGAGGACGTCTTTATCCCGGAAGAAAACCGTCTCGGACCTGAAGGAGAAGGCTTCAAGACCGTCATGGAGGCGTTGAACAAATCGCGCCCGATCATTGCGGCCCGCGGCGTAGGGCTGGCCCAGGGGGCCATCGATCATACCCAAGCGTTCATCTCCGAGCGCCACGCCTTCGGGCAGCCGGTGAGCGATTTCCAAGGAGTGCGATGGATGCTCGCCGATATGCAAATCCAGACCGAGGCGGCGCGTGGGCTCGTCTATAAGGCGGCGGCGGCAGTCGATGCCGGGCTTGAGGGCAATGACTTGGCGATCCAGGCGGCCATCTCGAAATGCCACGCGACGGATACGGCGATGCAGGTGGCAACGGATGCGGTGCAGCTATTTGGTGCGTCCGGCATTTCCAACGAATATCCGATCAATCGCTATTTCCGGGACGCAAAAGTGTTGCAGATCGTAGAGGGCACAAACCAAATTCAGCGCAACATTATATCGCGGGTTATGCTGCGGTGAAGATAAACGGCTCGGGCATCATCTGGATTCTTGGGTTGCTGACCGCGTTCGAACCAATGTCGATCGACATGTATTTGCCGAGCCTGCCGCGAATCGTGGAGGATCTCGCGGCAGCGCCTGGGGATGTGCAGCTGACTTTGAGTGCGTTCTTCCTCGGCTCCGCCGTTGGGCAGCTCTTCTATGGTCCATTGTCGGACCGGTTTGGCCGCCGTCTGATGCTGATCGGCGGGATCGTTCTCTATATCGTCACAAGCGCGTTTTGCGCCCTGAGCACGAGTATCGAAGCCTTGATCGTCTTCTGCTTCCTACATGCGCTCGGCAGTGGGGCGGGAATGGTGATTACTCGAGCGGTGGTCCGCGATCTATTTGATACGGCGGGCGCGGCGCACGCACGCGCGCGCTCAGAAGGGGTTCGCTGGTTTTGTTTCTCTTTTTAAGGGTTCGTATTTTCCGTTTGGACTTGCGGGGGGGCTTGTGCTGAAGGGGCCGGCGTCAATCGCAGCGGTCATGCTGCGATGAGCGGGGGTTCCGCGGTCGCCGGCGCGAGCGCAGCCTCCGCGTCGGCCCTGCTTCGCAGC
>CAJWTF010000044.1 GCA_913046825.1 uncultured Rickettsiales bacterium
GAATTAATCCCCCGTGTCGTCGAGAGCTTCCAGACCCAAGGCGTCGATCTAGCGTACCTGATACCATTATGACCCGTGTGCCACCAGACCGTGGGTCTGATCGCACGCCATCTCGAAGCCATTGGTATCCCGACCCTCTGTATGGGCTCCGCCCTCGACATCATGGAAGCCGCGAACCCGCCTCGCGCAGTCTTCACCGACTACCCACTGGGTCACACCACGGGTATGCCCGGAGATCCAAAAGATCAGTACGAGATCACCCGTATCGGCCTTGAAGCGTTCAAGAGCATCCAGCAGCCAGGCACTATACTTAAGCTAGATCGCGAATGGACGCTCGATTCGAATTGGAAGGACGATACACTTGACGGCACGAAAGGCGACGAGCGGTCCCCCCGCGACGAGACACCGCGCTATCAGCTGGAAGAAGACCGGATCGCCGCCGAAGGAGCTTAGATAGCCGATCTAAAGAACGGTTCTTCAAGCATTCCCTATCGCTTTCCGGAAACGCGTTGGCGTTTTCCGGGAGCCAGGGCAGACTGACGACACCGAGAGAACTAGCCCCCGGTCTCTCGCTACGCTCGAACCGGGGAAAGAATTTGCGCGCTAAGCCTGAATGAATGAGACGACCGGGCCGCAGGTGTGCTCGGGCGCAATCCAAATCGCCGGGTATTTGTGCGCAGTATACGGAACGCCATTACCGTCGAGTAATGCTTTCGTCGCTTCCAGGTCTTTCACGCCGAAACCCACGGCCGAAACATACGGCATGTAAGGTGGTGTGACACCCGGCGTCCAGCCGTTGAGACCGTCTGGATTGAGGACATAGACATTGCCGTGCGGCAGACCGAAGACCGAGACGCCCGGCATCGGCGCTTTCGGCTCCATTCCAAACAGTTTGCCGAGCTTGCCGCAGGTTGCTTCCACATCCTCGACACAGAGCGCCACTTCGGCAATCGACACCGCGCCGTTCGGATGATCCATGAGATGCGGCTGCCAGAGAACATCGCGTGTTTCGTGTTCGATGAAGATCAGTTTGGCTTCGGGGAAGACCGCCTGATCAACGGTAATATTATTGAACGCAGCTCGCCGGGTTTCCTCATCATTCACGCCGAACGCCGCGTCGCGCTCCAATCGGCGCGCCGGTTGCACACCCTCGAGACGCGATGAGAGAGCCTTATAGGCGTTCTCCGCCTCGCCACTGCCGAAAGCCGTGATATGCGCGCCTTCGTATTTCTCGAGCATACCGAGCGCAGAGCTGTAAAGATTGGGATCCGTGAGGCCCATCACCTCGAAATAACCGGTCTCGAACATGGCGCAATGATTGCCGGAACCGAAAGGTTCAACCGGACCGCCAGGCTCGCGCGAGCCCGAATGAATGCTGCGTGACGTGAGCGTAAATCCGAGCTTGTCGTATGTTTGCCGGCCGACCTCCAAGTCGCGGATGGCAAGGCCTACGTGGTCAAGTTCAAGCGGCAGATCGGTCATTTTCGGCTCCCCGTCATATTTGTATGTCGCATTGTCAATGAGATAGACCGACAGCACAACGAACAGAAGACAAAAAGTACCTAGGCGTGAGGGTGCCACACGTCGCACGCGACCTATCTTACAAGCTACATCGAGATCAGAAGCGGAGCAACGATCATGGACATGACATTCAGCCCTGAAGACGAGGCGTTTCGCGAAGAAGTACGCACCTTCATTGCAGGAAACCTACCACCGGAAGTTCAGGAAGCTTCGCGACGCTCCCCTTCTTACGTGCCGAAAGAATACACTAGACGTTGGCACAAAATTCTATTTGAAAAAGGTTGGGTCGCGCCGAGCTGGCCGAAAGAACACGGCGGCTGTGAATGGTCGCCCGTGCAAAAACACATCTATGACGAGGAATATCAAAACGCCAATGCGCCGCGGTTGAGTTCCTTCGGGATCACGATGATCGGGCCGGTGCTTTATACTTTCGGTACTGAGGCACAAAAACGGCAACACATACCCTCGATCCTCAACGGCGATATCTTCTGGTGCCAGGGGTATTCGGAACCGGGATCAGGCTCTGATCTCGCGTCGTTGCAAACGCGGGCAGAGCTCGACGAGGGCGGCGAGAACTACATTGTCAACGGCCAAAAAATTTGGACTTCGCACGCCCATCACGCGGATTGGATTTTCGCGTTGGTCCGCACCTCGACCGAAGGCAAGAAGCAGGAAGGTATCTCATTCCTGCTGATTGATATGTCGACGCCGGGCCTAGAAGTAAAACCGATCATCTCGATGGATGGTGGGCATTATTTGAACGAGGTGTTTTTCGTTGACGTAAAGGTCCCGGTGACAAATCGGATCGGCGAAGAGAACATGGGCTGGACCTATGCCAAGTATCTTCTGGGTCATGAGCGCACCGGCATCGCTGGCGTCGCTAAATCGAAACGCAAATTGGAAAAGCTGAGAGAGATTGCCGGGCTTGAGCAAGATAGTGGCGAGCCGTTGATTGATGACCCCGATTTCAAATCCCGCGTCGCCAATGTCGGCATCAAACTCCAGGCGTTGGAGATAACCAACTTGCGCACGCTATCCGCCGTCAGTGCGGGTAAGTCACCGGGGGATGCGTCGTCGATTCTGAAAATTCGTGGCACCGAAGTGGAGCAAGAGCTGAATGAATTGCTCGTCTGGACGATGGGCTATTACGCCCATCCCTATCAACCGGGCCGCTTGTTCAATCAACAAACAAACATGATCCCAGTAGGCCCCGACCATGCTGTCGGCCTGATGGAGGAGCGCCTGTTGCGCCGCGCCGCATCAATCTATGGCGGATCGAACGAGATTCAGAAGAACATCATCGCCAAGGCGATCATGGGGTTGTAGATCGGCCACGCACTGGCCCGGGGGGAATTGTATCATGCGGCCAGAACTCCGCGTCGGCGTGGTCTACGATTTCCGCAACCCACCCCACTCCGGGATCGACAATCCCAGTTTCTATGCTGAGCTACTCGACCAGGCGGTTTGGCTCGAAGGGCTCGGCCTTGATCTGATCTGGTTTACCGAACACCACTTCGTCGAAGATGGGTACCTGCCGTCCTGGATTCCCGTGGCCAGCGCCATGGCCGCGCGTACAAAGCGGGTCCGATTTTCCTCCGACATCTCCATTTTGCCGCTCTATCATCCGGTACGATTGGCAGAGGATCTGGCCGTGCTCGACAACCTTAGCCGGGGACGCGTCGATATCGGGGTCGGCCTTGGTTATGTGCCGCGGGATTTCGCGGGCTATGGATATCCGGTCTCGCACCGGGTCTCGCGCACGGACGAGGGTCTCGAAATTCTCTCACATTGTTTCCGTGGTGAACAATTCAGCTTTACGGGCAAACGCTATCAGACCAAAGACGTCCTCATCCGACCCGAGTACGTGCAAGAAGGGGGACCGCCGCTCTGGATCGCAGCGTCTTCTCGCGAAGGAGCACTTCGGGCCGCTCGTTTTAATGCGCACCTACTGCCCCAAGGGCCGTTCGAGACTACGACCCAAGTGTGGCTCGATGCCCTCCGCTCCGATGGGCGGGACCCGGACGATTATCGCCTGGGAATCATTAAACCCGTTTTCGTCACCGACGACAGAGACCGTGATTGGCCCGCGATCCGTGCGGCTGAGCGGTTCCGGATGGAGTATTACGCGGAGGCGTTCAAGACGGCCGGGCGCGGCACACCGCCAGACCAGGACAAGGAACGCATTAATCAGAACTGGTTGATCGGCGACGTCGATCATTGCATCCGCGAGTTGACCACGTTCATCCGAGAAAATCGCATCACCGACTTCGTCACCTGGGCGGTACCTCCGGGCCTACGGCCGGATGCCGTCGAATCCTCCCTCCATCAATTCGCGACAAAAGTCGTGCCCCACGTGAAGGATGCGGTACGGGATCAAGAAGGTTAATCGATTGGAACAGGTCCCCGAAATTGATTTCGCGCCCTTTTTATCGGGTGATGCATCCGGAAAGGCCGAGGTTACGGAGAAGATCGGCACGGCATGCGAGGGTATTGGATTTTTCTATCTTACCGGTCATGGCATCGCGCCCGAAATCACAGAGGGTATTTTTACGGCGTCACGGCAATTCTTCGCGCTGTCATCGGAACAACGCCACGATCCAAGCTTGTTGATTTCCCCGCGGCATAGCAGAGGCTACCAGCCACTCGGCGCACGTCACTACAAAGACACCACCGCGCCGGATTTGATGGAGGCGTTCAAATACCAACGCAAACTGCCGCTGAACGACCCGGATATCCTCGCGGGCGACCGCATCCAACAGCCGAACAAATGGCCGGCGGGCATGCCCGAATGGCGAGAGACACTGCTCAACTATTTCGAAACCATCGACGGTGTCGCCGCGAATTTACTTCAGGCTTTCGCCATCGCACTCGATGTCGAGGAAGATTATTTCCTCGGATTTTATCGAAAACCAATGACCCTGGTCTCTCTGCTCCACTATCCACCGCAACCACCTCAGGATGACGCTTTCGGCAACCGGCCGCATCTGGATGAGACCGCGTTCACCATTGTCCTGCAGGAAGACGTCTCCGGTTTGGAAGTGATGAGTAAATCGGGACAGTGGGTATACGTGCCGCCTGTCGCCGGCAGTTTTGTGGTCAATATCGGCGATTACATGGCTCGGTGGACCAACGACCGATATTCTTCGACCCGACATCGTGTCGTTAATCGTACCGGTGGCGAGCGCTACTCCATCCCCTATTTCGCCATCCCCGACTTTGACGCAATCATCGAATGCCTGCCGACATGTCACGGCCCCAGAAACCCGATCAAATACGAGCCACTGCATGTCGGCCAATCTATCAAACGTAAATTCTCCAGTGACTACATTCAAAAATGAGGTCTAATTGATGCTCCCCCTCCTTCAATACGGCAAAAGCGGCTTACGCGTTTCACGGCTTTGCCTTGGTACAATGAATTTCGGCATTCCAGGCCACGGCGTGCATGGCAGTTGGACGCTTCCCATCGACGAAGCCCGTCCGATCTTCAAATCCGCGATTGAACACGGCATCAACTACTTCGATTGCGCCAACACATACGGACTCGGCGCTTGTGAGGAAGTCGTGGGAACGTTGCTCCGCGAATTATTGCCGCGCGACGAATACGTCCTGTCCACCAAATTCGCCATGCCCATGGGCAAGGGAGCCAATCAGGGTGGGCTCTCGCGTAAGCACATCATGGAATCGATGGATGCGAGCCTGAAACGTCTCGGCCTGGATTATGTCGACCAGATCATCATTCACCGCCACCCGCACACAATCCCGAACTCCGCGCATGCGCCACTCGAAGAGATGATGGAGGCACTCCACGATATCGTCAAAGCGGGTAAGACCCTCTATCTCGGCGCTTCGTCGATGTACACATGGCAGTTCGTCGAATTGCAAATGCTGGCTAAACTTCATGGCTGGACGCAATTCATCTCGATGCAGAACCACTACAATCTGATCTACCGCGAGGAAGAGCGGGAGATGCATCCCTATTGCACGAAGACGGGCGTGGCCGTGACCCCTTGGTCCCCGCTCGCACGCGGGATGCTGGCAGGCTCCTATAAAGGCGGCCTCGATGCCGGGGCGACCACCCGTTCCCAAGGGCGCGATGCCGAACGCGCGAAAGGTCTCTATCAAGGCGAGAATGATTTCGAAATCGTCGCCCGCGTTGGAGAAATCGCGGAGAGGCTCGGCTATACATCGGCGCAAATCGCCATCGCTTGGATGTTGAGCAAGCCCGTGATCACGGCCCCGATTGTCGGCATCTCCAAGCTCGCTCAACTGGACCAGCTCGTCGCGGCTGCGGAGATCGAACTGTCGGCGGATGATATCGACTATCTGGAGAATCTCTATCGCCCGGTCCACAACATCCTGGACCAGGAAAAGCCTCTCAGCGTTCCGGCATAGGTGAGTGACATGAGTAAACCTTGGCTGACCTTCGATTGCTACGACACCTTGGTCCGTTACTCCGAAGGCAAGGCAGCGGCTCTCGCAACGCTGGTACGCGAAAAGGGCGGCGACGACACGGCCGTGGATCGCGCACAATCGGCGTTCGAGGCCTGCGAGAAAAAGCTGCAACTGGGCCCGTTCATTATTCTCGACGCCGTGCTTCGAAAGAGCTTGCATGCGGGCCTGGAGGCGGCGGGTTTGCCTATCACAGCAAGCGACGAAGAAACGATCATCAAGGCTGTCAAATTGTCGGAGCCCTTCCCGGATACGGGCCCCGCCCTCGCCGATTTAAAACGGGATTTCCGTCTCGCGATCTTGTCGAATTCCGAACCCGAGATCATTCGGCACAACATCGTAAGTATTGGTATCGAATTCGATGCGGTTGTCTTGGCCGCCGAAGCGAAATGTTACAAACCCGATCCGAACATGTTCCGTGAACTATTAGACCGCATCGACGAAACGCCGGAGAATGTCACCCATATCGCACAAAGTTTCTATCACGACATGCGCACCTCCAAAGACCTCGGCTTCGGTCGGCGTTTATGGATCAACCGCTACGGTCGTGACGGCGATCCGGACTATACGCCGGATGCGGAATTATCTGATTTGACAGGTGTACGAGCCCAATTGACCTAAACGGAGTAAGCCATGGACCTTGGACTCAAAGGCAAATTAGCTTTGGTCACGGGCGCCAGCGAAGGCGTCGCGGAAGCCCTCGCCCGGGAAGGCGCTCAGGTCGCGATTGCGCCCGTACGAAATCCAAGCTGGAAGCCGTGGCTGCGAACAGTTTATCCGAGACCGGCAGCAACGTCTTTGCCATTCCAGCGGGCATGCGATCCCTTGAAGGGTCCGAAAGTTTCGTGGAAGCCGCGGCCGAGCGGCTCGGTGGGGTCGATATTCTGATCAATAATGCAGGGGTCTCGGCCTTCGGCGCATTCATAGACCTGCCCGACGATGCCTTTGTCGACGCGATCAACGGCAAACTCCTCGGATACATCCGCTGTGCCCGGGCAGCCATTCCGCATATGCAGAAACGCGTCGGTGGGAATATCCTGAACATTATCGGCGCTACTCAGCAGGCGGTGCCTTTGCACACCCCCGGCAGCAACTGTAACGCCGCGGTTCGGATGTTCAGCAAGGAATTGTCGATGGAACTCGGCCCGATGAACATCCAAGTGAACAGCCTGGGCCCCGGCTACATTCAAACCGCGAGAGCAGACCAATTGCTCAAGGCGAACGCAGAGACCCAAGGTATCTCCGAGGCGGAAGTTTTAAGCGGCCTCGTCAGCACTGTCGCCGATATTGCCGACGCTGTCTGCTTCCTGGTTAGCGAGCGTGCCACATATGTAAACGGCTCCGCCCTCGTCATCGACGGCAGCGAGTCACTGGTGATCTAGGCGATAAAACGAGCTATCACTACAGAATTAAAGTTTTGATTGAGGGCCCCATCGCAAATTCAAAATCAACCCTATTCTGAGACGATCGATTCGGAGGTCGAGAAATAGAGGTCTAGACGGGTAAACCGGTCATCCTCTATGCGGAACAATTTCACATTCGACATACTGCTCTCGCGTCCATCTGTATCAACCAGGCGTACATCAAAGACGGCGGCGACTCTTTGAGCCGCTTCATCTACCGTCCATTCGAAATTGCCATGCCACATGGTCGGATAGCGCGCCATCGCACCTTCAAAGGCAGCACGGATTTCACCGTCACGTCCACTTAGCTCTATCCCAGCCGGATAAATATTCCAGACACAGTCCGGCGCCAAACATTCTAGAGTTTCTTCGAGACGACCTTTATCCATCACGTTGAAGTAACGCTTTTCGACCAGATCGATTAGTTCCTGCTTGTTCAGCATCGCGTTTCCATTTCGAATTGCACGCCCGTTAGCGGCTGACGGTTACGTCACCGCCATAAACTTCCGTCTTCGCCAACGGGCTGCCGTCAAAGACGTTCTTCCCAGTTTTGCGTGTCGCATTCTGCCAAGCCACCAATTCCTCCGGCCCGAATTCCACTTTCGGCGAAGGATCGACATCGACATTGTGATATTCGTCAACTCCGCGCACCAACACGCCCGTATCACGGTGAGCGCGCGCCTCGACGTGGGTCGGCATCATTTCGACCAACAGCATAATGCGGCGCTCGTCGCTGATATTGATCCGTGAGCCGTGAATGATCTCGGAATAGAACAAGCCAATCTCTCCCGCCTTCAATTCCAAATTAACGGCTGTCGATTTATCGAAATCTTCGGTGATGAATTGGCCACGCGCCAGAATGCTGTCCGGATTTCCGGTATCTTCATGCGGTAATGTTCCGTTCTTATGCGACCCCGGAAGCACGCTCAAGCAACCGTGATCGAGCGAGCAATCCGCTAGTGCCAACGCGCCGATGGCCAGTATCGGCTTGATCGGATTATAGGCGCCGTCTTGGTGCCAGCCGGCGAAGGTCCGTCCATCCGGTTCCTTGATCCGAAAAGCCATGCTGTAACAATAAATATTCGGCCCAATCAGATCCTCATAGACGTCGAGGATATACGGGTTACGTGCGATTTCATCGACCCAGGGACAGAGCAGGTGCGACTTGCTCTTCAGTTTCTGGCGGTCGTCCGGATACTTCTTTTCGAACGCCTCGAGATGTCCGCGATAACGTGCGATTTCTTCGGCGCTCAACACCGGTACCGGAGGCAGGAAGCCGTCACGATGGAAACGCTCGACTTGTTCCGAACTCAGCACTTTCGGCATCGTTTTCTCCTCATCGCGTCGGTTTCGTATTGTTGAAGTGTCCCGCACACGGAATTATCGGTCAACCGCATCCCTTTGCTCTAACCCGTGCTTGTTGAAATTGTCCGGCAATGGTCCGCTTTGAATATGGGAATTGGACGCTTTCAAAGCACCGGTGAGTTAATATCTTGCCAGTTGCACATCAGACCACTCACAAGAAAGCCATACCGATGACGCAAAGAACGAACGAGTTTGGGCAACCGGTCGGCGATGCCTTGCCCGATTGGCAACCAGTTTTACACCCTCCCCGGACACCGATGGAAGGGCGTTATTGCCGGACCGAGGCCTTCGATGTCGATCGGCATGGAAGTGACTTGTATGAGGCGTACGCAGCCAACGAAGACGGCAGCATGTGGACGTATATGCCAAGCGGCCCTTTCGCGGACGAGGCGGCATTCCTTGCGTGGATGGGGCCGGCTTGCGAGAGCGAGGACCCGTTATTCTACACGCTGATCGACACCACGAGCGGTAAAGCCGTCGGCCAGGCCGCATATCTTCGAATTACGCCTGCGCACGGTGTTATCGAAGTCGGCAATATCGCGTTCTCCCCGCGCCTTCAACGCACGCCCATTGCTACCGAGGCCATGTTTTTGATGATGAAGCGAGTATTCAATGAGCTTGGATACCGCCGCTACGAATGGAAATGCGATTCCTGTAACGCCCCCTCGCGCCGCGCCGCCGCGCGCTTTGGATTCACATATGATGGGCTGTTCCCGCAGGCCATCGTCTACAAGGGCCGCAATCGGGATAGCACCTGGTTTTCGATCATCGACAAGGATTGGCCTGCCACGGAACGCGCCTATCAGACGTGGCTCGAGCCAGATAATTTCGACGTGGACGGACAGCAGAAACAGAAACTATCGGACTTGATCGCCGCCAATCGAACAGATTAACGCCTATCGGACCAAATACCAGGGATGCGGCATTCCGGGCGTTTTGACCCGCAGAGTGTAGACCGATGTCACTGCACACACGAACAGCGTACAGAGATCGTCGCCGCCGAAAGTGAAGTTTACCGCCATTTCAGGCAGGCGAATGATCCCGACATGCGTCCCATCAGCCTTGTTCACCCAAATGCCGCCGGGGCCGGTACAATAGACCCGCCCCTTTTGGTCGACCTTCATACCGTCGGGAATACCGGGCTCCTTGCCGCTCTGATCAGCGAATATACGCCGGTCCAGCAGATTGCCTTCCGCATCGATACCGATGGCATGAATGTATTGCGTCATGCGCGTATTGGCGATGTAGAGGGTGCGCTCATCCGGAGACAACGCGAGGCCGTTCGGATATTCAACACTCACTAAGGCGGAGATACTCTCTCCGTCAGGCGATATTCGATAAACCCGCGCTCCCGAATAGACACCGTCTTCCCCACCAGGCCGCGGCTGCTCGCGCTTCTCGAATGGGATGCGCCCTGACGGATCGGTGAAATAGAGACTGCCGTCGGTATGACAGATGATGTCGTTGGGTCGATTGAAACGCCCCCCTTCAAACCGGTCGACCAGGGTCATGATGGAGCCGTCATGCTCTTCGCGGGTAATTCTTTTCCCTTCGCCTTCGCATTGCACCAACCGGCCCTCGAGGTCGAAGGTCATGCCGTTACCGCCCTCGGTATTGCGAAGCATCTCGGGTTCCTCACCGAGCTTCATGCGGTACATGGTTCCAGGACGAATATCGTTGAAGTACCAGATATCATCCGGATGCCAGACCGGTCCTTCCGTGAAGACAAATCCGGTCGCCTCACGCACAGGATCAGAGGTCTCGAGAATTTCCGGTAATTCGTTCATTGCGACTATCCTGGCGTTGGTTTCCATTTATAGACGCGCGCCAAACTCTCACCCATCAGCAGAGCGCGGTCACCGTCCGACAAACGATCCGTCATCCGGAACGGCTCAACCCCTTGTTCGTAGGTGATCAAATTCACCGCACGGGTCCAGTCGGTCCCCCATAAGCAACGCTCGAAACCAAAAGCATCGAAGATGCGGGCAAGTGGGCCCCAAATATCGTCGAAAGGATAAGCCGTTTTCGACAGCGTGCAGGCCCCGGTGATCTTAACGACGACATTGTCATAGGCCGCCAATGCCAACAATTTCGGCAAATCGGCGAAGGGTTCATCCGGCACTGGCGGCTCGAACGGCTGCTTCAATGCCAGATGGTCGATGACCAGTTGAGTATCCGGATTGGCTGCAGCCAGTTTCGCGGCCTGCTCCGCCACGCCCCAGCACAACAAGTTGACCGGCAAGTCGTGCTTCGCGGCGGTTTGCAGCACATGATTAATGCCCGGATCGTCTGCATCCACCGAATCCCGATATGCCATCATCACCCGGATAGCAACCGACCCTTCCGTCGTCGCCCAATCGGCAATGGTGTCGGCGACGCCGGGGTCAGTCGCATCGACCGGCTTGATCAGCGCGAAACGGCCCGGATGTTTGGCGTATATCTCCAACGCGTAACTCGCGTCGTAGCGGTACATTGTGTACGGCGAGACCAGCAGCGCGCCATCGACCCCGACCGCATCCATCGCCACCACCATGTCGTCGCCGGTGACTTCGGGCGGACCCGCAAGAACAGCGGTCCAGGGGCGCTCCGGGCGGTCCCTTTCGTAGGCGTGGACCTGCGCATCGATGGTCAACATGGCGATTTTCCTTATGAGTTTCTATTCAGGACAGCAAGTATGCCGACAGCGGTGCCGCATCAACCATAGGCACATCTCCGCCTTCTCAACTCTGTCAGCATCAAATCGCACATCTATTTATATATCGACTATTTATATATCGACGCAGTGGGATTTTTATTGGACGGGCAAAACAATGTCGATCGAGGTAAAACCGGCCACACCGACGACAGGTGCGGAAATAGTTGGCATCGATCTCGGATCCGGATTGTCGGATTCCGATTTCGACATCATCCAATCGGCCTTGGACGCGCATGGCGTTATCTATTTGCGGGACCAAAAAATCACACCCGAACAGCAGGTCGATTTCACGCGCCGTTTCGGCGTACCGGATATTAATTTCAACGCCCTGCGGTTTGGCGTCGACGGCAGTCCGGAAATCTACATTATCTCCAATATCACCGAAGACGGGAAACCTATCGGCACGCGCCGAGCGGGGGAGACTTGGCATACGGATATGAGCTACGCGAAAGAGCCGGCGGCATCGACCATGCTCTACGCGGTCGAGGTGCCGACGCTACATGGCTTGCCGCTCGGCGACACAGCGTTCGCCAATGCCGCAGCGGCCTGGGATACGTTGCCAGCAGACCTTAAGGATGAGATTTTATGCCTGCGCGGCATTTTCGATTTTCGCGGTCGAAAACGGTCGTCTCCGGTGAGCGCAAAAGATATCGCCAATTATCCACCGGTAGAACACCCCATCGTGCGCAGTCATCCCAGAACCGGCCGTAAAAGCCTTTACATTGTTCGTAACGATTGCACCGAGATTTTGGGTAGGAGCGCGCGAGACAGCGAAGCGCTGATCGAGGCTCTCGCTGATCACATCGTAAAGCCGGAGTTCATCTATCAACACAAATGGCGGGTCGGCGATGTCGTTATCTGGGACAATTGCACGGTGCAGCACCGCGCTATCCTAGATTACGATCTCCCTCAACGTCGGCTGATGTGGCGCACCACGGTCAAGGGTACGGCCCCGTATTGTTAACTCGATTAATGCTTTATTAAATATTTTTGCATAGAGTAAATTATAGCTAAGAGCGTAGTGCAGATGCCGTGGGGGCTGGAAGTTGAAATTAGCTCGGTTTAGCACCGATCACGCTGGTAACGACGCGGATGATTTGTCCGAAAGCGAAATCACTTTCGCTTTCCGTCACCCATCAATCTCCATCGGTCCGCCTTCTTGGAGACGCCCCCAAACTGCGGCAAATCATTATTAATCTGCTCACAAACTCGACAAAGGCACGACCGTCAGCGTCATCTTCCCGCCGTAGCGGACAATTCTGCTTACATAGGCGCGCCAAACCCATCCGAAATGGTTTCGTGAAAGCTGTTTCTGAATCTCAATATTGCCAAGCAAGTCCAAGAAGGTCGATTGACCTGGCCGCTTGACGTAAGATAGAGCCTTCACCTTCCACCACTGTCCTCCGCAAATTCCGCTCTATCTCTTTTAAAGGTAACGAATTGAGGGAGAGAGAGGCATGGCCTTACAAAGCGATACGGACGCTGCAACGCCAAAATTCCTGCGTGGCAAATATGCCATTTGTGGCGTTGGTGAGACCACCTATCGTCGGGGCTCGCAGGAATCGACGCGGAACCTGGCCACGTGGGCGATAAACAATGCGTTGGAAGACGCGGGCATGACCGCCGACGACGTCGATGGAATGCTCGATTATTCGGGCAACGATTCGGTCTTTGCGCCGCAAGTCGCCAACGATCTTGGCATACGCCTCAACTTCTATATGGATGTCCACGGTGGTGGTTCCTCGACGGAAGCCTTGATCGGTATCGCCATCGGCGTCATCGAAGCTGGGATGTGCAAGACGGTTGCGATCTATCGCGCCATGAACGGCTATAGTCAGGTCCGCATCGGCGGTACAGGCGCACGTTCCGCCGTGCCCATCAACGGTGATCAGATCCATCACAGGGGATATGGCTGGCAGAGTGCCGGACAGATGTTCGCGCCCACCTTCCTACGCCACATGTACGACTACGGCACCACACCGGAACAGGTAGCCCATGTGAAGGTCGCCCATTCAAAGCACGCCTCGAACAATCCGAAGGCTTACTACAAGACGCGCTATACAGTGGAGGATGTGGTCAACTCGCGGATCATCTGCAAACCATTGCACCTCCTCGATTGTTGCGTCGAGACGGATAACGCGACCTGCATCATCGTCACCAGCATCGATAGGGCCCGCGACTGCAAGAATGCTCCCAGCGTAATCCAGTCAGTGGCCGGACGCGTCTGCAAGCCGCGCGGGGATATCCATCTGCACTACCAGCACGGACCTATTTCAACCGTCGCTGGGCATTACGCGAAGGATATCATATTCCCAAATGCCGGCGTGGGACCGGAAGATATCGATATCACCGGTTCCTACGACGCATTTACTTTCACCACGATGCTGCAGCTGGAGGATTATGGCTTTTGCGAAAAGGGCGAAGGCGGCGATTACGTCTCGTCAGGAGCCATTGAGCTTGGCGGACGGCGGCCGAACAACACGTCGGGAGGGCATCTTTGCGAGGGATATACCCACGGCATGAACATGGTGATCGAAAACGTCCGTCAATTGCGCGGCGAAGTTGACGATTCCTGTCCGATTGGCCCCGACGGCAAGAAGCAACACACCTATGATTATTCCGAGGGCGGTTGCCGCCAGGTCAAAGGGGTCGAGATATCCGCCAATTTGGGGTGGGCGCATCCGGGCGCCGGCTCGGCGATGATCATGGCGAAAGACGCACGGTAAGAGGAGAGAACAATGCCAATCCAAGGCGAATACATGGGCATGATGCTCACCATCGACGACGTCGATCAGGAAAACCGCGAGTTCTTCCGCCACTGTGCAGAAGGCATATTCCATCTGCAGAGGGGTAAGGAAAGCGGATTGCTGCGCTATCCCCCGACCACAGCCTGTCCGTGGACCCGCGACCGCGAATACGATTGGGTACCGGTCAAGGGCAAGGGAGCAGTCCATTCCTATGCGGAGGTGCATCACCCGATCCAACCAGCCTTCCGCGAGAAGGTGCCGTATATGGTGCTGGTGGTCGATCTCGACACGCAATTGGGACAACCGACAGAGCACGAGGCGCTCCGCGTCGCCGGTAATCTGCTAACGGCAGACGGCGAATTCGTATCGCCGGAGACGATCAAGACCGTTGGCATCGGCACCCGCGTGCGCATGGTTTTCACGGAAGTAACGGAAGGTTTCGCCCTTCCCCACTGGACCATCGACGAGGATGCCGAGCAGCCGGAGAACCCGTGGCGCTATCCGCAGGAATGATGCCAATTATCGTCATTCCGGGGCGTGCCGCGCACGAGCCCAGAATTACTGCCTGAGATTTCCAAGCTGAATCTTATCGATTATGCCGCTCAGGCAATAGTTCCGGATAACGCTTTGCAATCCCGAAATGACGACCATGAGTGAAGAAGGAGCGAGCTATGAATGACGCTTCAGTAAAAAACACCTCCTCTCTCGTAGCTCGTGGTCCGGTTCGATTGGTTGGGGGAGAAGTGACCGGTGCGATTGCACCTGAGAGCAAAAGCATCTCCCGCTTCCTTGGTATTCCCTACGCGGCACCACCGATAGGTGATCTGCGCTGGCGGCCACCGCAAGCGATCGCTCCTTGGGACGGTGTCCGTTCCGCCGAAAGCTTCGGCCCGGCACCTGCACAACCCTTCGACCCGACGCTCTCTCTTTTCGGTCTGCAGGATGGCGACGAGATGTCAGAGGATTGCCTGCATCTCAACGTTTGGACTCCGGCATTGGATGCGAACGAGCGCCTACCCGTCATGGTATGGATTCACGGTGGCGGATTTCGCATCGGACATGCCGCACACCGGATGTATAACGGCGTGCGTTTGGCTGAAAAGGGCGTCGTCGTGGTGACGGTCAACTACCGTCTCAACGTCGCGGGCGGCTTTGCCCACCCTCTGCTGACTGAAGAATCGGGCAATGGTGCGTCGGGCAATTATGCGCTGATGGATCAGATCGAGGCTCTCGAATGGGTTCGCGACAACATTGCCGGTTTCGGTGGCGATCCCGGGAACGTAACGATCTTTGGCGAGTCCGCGGGCGGGCGCAGCGTCTCCGTCTTGATGACCTCACCACTCTCCAAAGATTTGTTCCACAAAGGCATCTGCCAAAGCGGGGCACTTCGGGATACCGGCGGTACTCTCTCCGCACGGGAAGCCCAAGGCGTCGCTGTCGCGGAAGCGATTGGCTGCACGACTCTACCTGACTTGCGCGCCGCTGATTGGCGGACGATGGAAAACGCCGTCGCGTTCGACAGCAACCCCTTCGTCGATGGCAGGGTCATCCCCGATACCCCGGAAGCCCTCTATGCCGCCGGAAAAATACACGACAAACCACTGCTGATTGGCAACAACGCCAACGAAGCCGGATTGTTTGCCCAGATGCTGAGCACGCCCATCGATACGACGGCGAAATTCCACACTATCATCGAGGGAGAGTTCGGACCGGCCGCGAACAATGTCCTGGCGGCCTATCCAGCGGTGAGTGACGCGGACGCACAAGATGCTTGGAACGCTCTGCGCACCGACATGTGGTTCAGCCTTCCCGCGCGCAAGCAAGCCCGTTGGTTGGAAGCAGCGGGGCGACACTCTTATCTCTACTGCCTCTCACGCATACCGCCGTGGCGGGGCGGCAGGACCATGGGGGCCCATCATGGGGCCGAAATTGCTTACGTCTTCGGTGGCGGCGTGCGCTGCGGATCCTTCGATCCCGACGGTGCGCAAGACCCGCTCGATCGCGCCCTGAGTGATGCCATTATGTCTTATTGGGTAAACTTCGCCACAAACAGCGATCCGAACGGCGACGGTTTACCGAACTGGAAAGCATATTCATCATCGGACGAGGATTATCTGCATTTCGGCGATACCGCAGCAGCCGACACCGGTCTGTTGCGCGAGCGGCTCGACGTGTTAGAAGCCGCACTCCCGTATCATTCCGGCAAATCCAATATCTACGGAGACTAGTTCCAAACCATGGCCAAAGCATTCGAAGACGTCCGCATCGTCGATTTCACTCAAGTCCTCTGCGGACCGATGGCGACCGCACAACTGGCGCTGCTTGGCGCGGATGTCATCAAGATCGAGCAACCGGAAATCGGCGATCAAATGCGCATGCTCTCTGCCCGAGACATCTGGGCGGAAAAACGCTGTGGGCCCGGATTCATGGGCGTTAATTACGGTAAGCGTTCCATCACCCTCGATCTAAAAGCGCCGGAAGCTAAGGAAATCATCGGGCGATTTGTGGATGGCGCGAATGCCATTGCCGAAAATTTCAAACCCGGCGTCTTGAACCGGCTTGGTTTCAGCTATGACTGGGCGCGAAACATTCAGTCGAATATCGTTTATTGCGCTATCTCCGGCTTTGGCCAGGAAGGCCCGATGAGCGGCGCCGGCGCCTATGATGGAGCCGTGCAGGCGATCTCGGGCATGATGGCGGCGACGGGCACACCGGAGAGCGGCCCGCTCCGCGTCGGCTTCCCGGTCGCCGACATGACTACGGGCATGAATGCCGCCTTTGCCCTGGCCAGCGCGCTTTACCGCCAGAAGGCGACCGGTGAAGGACAATATCTCGACCTTTCGATGACGGACGCGATCCTATCGCTTATGAATTACTCGGTCAGCCGCTATTCCGTTGCCGGCGACGTGCCGGAACTTCTCGGCAACAACTCACCGACCTTCCAAGGAACCTCGAGTGTTTTTCCGACCAAAGACGGTTTCCTCAATATTTCCGTCTTCACCGATAAAATGGCGCTGCGCCTATGTGATGCCATCGGCCATCCCGAATGGAAGGAAGATGCGCGCTGGAATTCTGCGAAAGGCCGCACGGAGGATTTCGACGAAATTCAAACCATCCTGACGAACACCCTCTCCCAGAAAACGACGGCGGAATGGATGCCTATCATGGAAGCAGACGGCGTGCCAGTCGCGCCGGTGCACGACCTGCCGGGCGCGCTCGACAGCGAACAAGTCAAACAACGGAAATTCATGATCGACCTTCCGGCACCCTCTGGTATCGACGGCGATGTCAGCTTACCGGGTGCCTCATTCATCGCCTCCGAAGACTCCCCCGGCACTGATCGCTCGCCGCCCCGTCTCGGGGAGCACACCGACGAAATCCTCGGAGAATTTGGCTACAGCAATTCCGAAATCGCCGCCTTTCACGATAAGGGCGTGGTTTAACCAGGAACGCCGCTGACTTTAACTATCACCGTGCCTCTCTAAATCACCTAACAGATAACCGGTGTTTAGTCAGACTGAGGATGCCATGGATTTCAATCTCTTCATGTATTGCACGATCGGTCGCCGCGCCGAACTTGAGGCCGGCATGGCGGGCCACAAACCGGAACTTTATCAGCGCATGTTGAGCGAGATCGCGGAATATGCGCGCTACGCTGATGAAGCGGGCTATGGCGGCTTCGGTCATCCGGAACATCACCTGCAAATCGAAGGGTTTGAGATCGCTAACGATCCAACCTTGATGTCCATGTGGCTCGGTAAACATACCGAACGCCTGAAGGTCATCACCTGCGGTTTCGTCTCCACCGCTCATAACCCATTGCGCACGGCTGAAGCCATCGCAACCATGGATCATATGTTGGGCGGGCGGTTTGGCGTCGGCATTGTGCGCGGATATCAAGCGCGTTGGGTCGACAATTTCCGTATTCGTCCGGACTTACAAGCGGTCGGCCCTTGGAACAAGGACTCCGAACAAGACGGGCTCAATCGCGAGTATTTCGAGGAGTTTGTCGAAATTGTCGTGAAGGCGCTCACCCACGATACCTTCTCGCATCGGGGTAAGTTCTGGATCTTTCCACCGGAGGGGTTCGTCAATCCGCACCCGCATTCAGTCTATACGGATTACGGGAAGGGCGTCGCTGCCGATATGGCGGTCAGCGAAATCGGCATCGCGCCGCGCCCGCTGCAATCACCGCACCCGCAACTCTATGGTGGCTTCACGGCGTCAATGACCACCGCCAAATTCTGGGCGCAATACGCGGGTAGACCAATCGTTCTCGCCGAAGATTTGGATTTCTGTAAAACCATCTGGTCGGTCTATCGCGACGAGGCAGCGAAATTCGGACATGCTATCACGCCCGGCGACGAAGCCGGTTGGGGTGGGTTGATGATCTGCGCCGAGACTGACGAGGAAGCCCATGCACAATTCGAGGACGTCAAATGGTTCTGGGATAAATGGCCGGAACAGTTCGGCCAAGGGATGCCGAAACTCCTGGTCGGCTCACCGGACACGATCTCGCGGGATATCGAAGCCGCGTCGAAAACCGTGCCTATCAACGAGTGTTTCCTATTGATACCGCAAGGGTTACACACGCGCGATCAGATCATGCGCTCGCTGGAGTTATTCGGCGATAAGGTGATGCCTCAGTTTGCAGGCTAATCGATACTCTCACTAGCGGTAATCGTCATTCCGGAGCTTGCGTAGCAAGAATCCGTAATTATGCCCGGAAGCTCTCAATTTGAATCCAAATTCATATAAGTACAACTCAGGCGATAATTCCGGATCGCTATCGCGTCCGGAATGACGGAGATCGGCAAGGATGACTAGCGCTTGCCCTTTGCCTCGCCGCCGAGCCCCGCATTTAAGGAGTCCGCGTCGGGGCCTTCGCTCATCGCCGTGAACATATCGGTGACGCTGGAGTAGTCCTGATACCCCAACCGCGCGAGTGGTCGTAGGCGAGCAATATCCAGCTTGCCTTCGGGGGTCAACGCATCGTCGCGGATATGCACGCCGACGACTTGTCCCACGACAACATGGGTCGTGTTTTGGTGGGAATAACCCGGCAATACGAGAATGTTGTGGAGCTTGCACTCCAGATGGACGGGCGATTCCGCGACCCGCGGCGGCTTCACTAATCGCGAGGCCTCTTTGGTAAGGCCAATGGCTTCCATCTCGTCCACGTCAGCGGGGAAATATTCCGCACTTTTCACAACCGCCTTGCGCAATTCATAAGTCGCCATGTTGCAGACGAATTCCCCGGTCCGCAGAATATTCGCGACGGAATCTTTCATCTCTCCGGTGGGCTTATGGCTGCCCGAAAACATCACATATGGCGGGTCGTAGCCGAGATTATTGAACTGGCTGTAGGGCGCCAAGTTCACATTACTCTGCTCATCCAAAGAGCTAATCCAACCAATGGGTCGCGGCACAACAATCGATTTATACGGATTGTACGGCAGGTTATGGTCGTTCTTTTCCGTGTCGTAGAACATTGATTGCTTTTTTTTATATTAATTTCTGCATGCGTTGAGCAGATCTTACGCACCGACGCGTTGAGACACAAATTATGTCCGGACTTTCCCAAAGAAATACCCCCCCCAGCACCTTTGCCGGAAGGAGGCCTGACATTTGGAAATGTGGCCTATTTACCCTTTTTCAGGTTCCGCTTCCACAATGCGAAAATCGCATCCCACGCTTGCTCTGACGCCACCGGATGATAGGGGTCGCGCTCGGAGAATTGGAAGCCGTGCACTGTATCTTTATAGACCTTCACGGTCGCCTTACATTTCGATCCCTTGAGGGCCTTACGCAGGTTCTTCACGTCGTCGTCCGGCACCGCGTGATCAACTTCGGCAAAATTGAACAGCATCTCGCCCTTGATATCGTTGAGACGGAGATGCGGGGAATCGTCCTTGTCCGTGACAATGCCGACACCGTACATGGATGCCGCCGCCGCGATCCGTGTCGCGAATTGCGCTGCGACCGTGGTGACGTACTGCCCGCTCATGCAGTGACCAACAACACCGATGGGCCCCGGCGCGCATTTGTCCTGAGCATCGAGCCAGGCAATCCAACCCCCGGTGTCCTCTGCGACCATCTGATTGTCCAAATGATGCATCGCCGCGAAGATCACTTTCGACATGCCTTCATCACGGCGCGGGATATCGAAATGACAAGTACCAAGCCGGTAATACATATCGGGAAGGAGACAGAAATAACCCATCTTGGCGATCCGCCGCGCCATGTTCTCTAGTTCGGTCCGATAGCCCGGCGCATCCATGTAGAAGATGATCCCGGGATACTGCCCCAGCTCCTCCGGACACGCGGCGAAGGACCGGCATTTCCCATATTTGGTTGTGACGTCGACGTGTTGTTCGATGAGGGCCATGTAGGTGCCTCCCTGTCTGGCAAGTGATGGTCAATTCATTAGAAAATGACGTAAGTGCGAAGGATGGAATGACCACTAAGCGTTCATGGATTGGGCCCACCCCAACCCTCCCTCGCAAGCGGGAAATAGTTAGGGTGGAGTCTTTGACTTTATTTCCCCCGCAAAAACGGCAGGGCCAGTTCCAGGAACAGTTCCGGCGTTTGCACGGCCATGAAGTGACCCGTCTCGGCCTCGATGAATTGTGAGCCAGGGATCGAATCCGCCACGGCCTTGGCGGTCTCTGGCGGGCGGACAGCGTCGTGGATACCGCCGATCACGAGGGTCGGACATTTCACGCGGTCGCCTTCCTCGTTGAGGTTGATCGAGCCCAACATTCGATTGATGGACGCAAAGCCATACGGGTCGTTGGCAAGCCAGCGGCAACGATACTTGGCGAACTTCGCCGCATCTTTGCGAAAGATATCTGGGTATGAGCGCGCAAGGCTGGCTTCAACCGATGCCCGCATGCCACTTTCCTCGACCAATTTCGCACGGTCCTGATACTGCTGCGCGCGGTCGGCGGTGGTGCCTGTCGCGGGACTCGTGAGCATCAGACGTTTTACCCGCTCCGGATAATGCATCGCATAGGCCATGGCGACCCCCGCACCCATCGCGGTCCCAATGACATGGCACGGCCCATCCATCCCAACGGCAGCGGTCAGCGCCGCGATATCACCGGTCATGTCGTTGACGTCGAGCGTGCCCTTGGACTTCTCTGACAAGCCGAACCCACGTTGATCGTAGCGCAGCACCCGGAACTCTTTCTCTAGGGCCGGCAACACATCGCTCCAACTTTCCAACGCACCACCCAACTCATGCACCAGAACCAGGTTCTCCTTGCCTTCGCCCGAGACCGCGTAGCGCAATGCCACGCCGTTTACTTCCATCCAATCCATCGTCATTTCCTTATAGTTCGGGGGCACTCAAGACGCCGCAATCATCCGCGTAGCTTAGCGCCGCTCCGCTCTTGGCCTGTAACTCGTCCCCCGACAATCCATCGATCATCTCTCGCACGAGGAACCCGCAGGGCGTGACGTCGACAACAGCGAGGTCGGTATAGACCCGGTCCACCGTGCCAACACCAGTCAACGGATAGCTGCAGGTCTTGACCAGTCGCGGCTCTCCGGTTTTGGTCGTGTGCTGCATGGTGACCCTTACGCTCTTCGCCCCGGTCACCAAATCCATGGCGCCGCCGACGAGCTGGCCCTTGTGCGTCATCTTTGCGTCCCAGTTGGCGAGGTCGCCGGTCTGTGACACTTCGAACCCGCCGAGCAGGGTGACATCCAGATGCCCACCCCGGATCATGGCGAAAGCCATAGTGGAATCGAACAGCGCCGCGCCGGGGTTGAGGGTGATTTTCTGGCTACCTGCGTCGACGAAGTCTGGATCTTCCTCGTTCTCACCCGCGACGGGACCGACACCAACGATGCCGTTCTCCGAATGGAACATCAGGTCGCGGTCGACTGGTTTGTAATTGGCGATCAACGTCGGCATGCCAAGGCCGAGATTGACATAGGTGCCTTCTTCCAAGTCCTGCGCCGCGCGCCAGGCGATCTGATGGCGTGACAATGGCTGCATTATCCGAGCCCTCCCGCGTTGGCGGGGCTCATGTCCTCGCAATGAAACACTCGGTCGACAAATATGCCGGGGATATGAACGTCCTCAGGCGGGATCGGGTCCTGCGAAGTGTCACTCGTCTCGATCACCGTCACCCGCGCGGCCATCGCCATGGCGAGGCCAAAATTGCCCTGTGTGCCGCGAAACCGCACGTTACCCCAACGGTCAACCCGAGCGGCGCGGATCAAAGCGAAATCTGCCGTCAGCGCATTCTCCAAAATACAGGGTTGGCCCTCGAAATCGCGCTCTTCCTTACCGGTGGCGAGATCGGTGCCCGCGCCCGTCGGCGTGAAGAAGGCGGGGATACCGGCGCCGCCCGCGCGCATGCGCTCAGCGAAAGTTCCTTGCGGCACCATCTCAATTTCCAACTCGCCGTCGAGCCATTGGCGCTCGTAGTTTGACGTATCTGGCCCCCGGCTGCGCGCCGCGCTGACAACGACCTTGGAGACGCGCTTTGCGTCGAAAATGCCGGGCGCGAACCCATCGACGAACCGCACGCCGTTCAAGATCAAAGTTAGGTCCCGAGCAGACATTTCTTCCAACGCCCGGACCAGCGCAAAAGGCACGCCCGTGCCACCGAACCCGTTCACCATAATGGATGCCCCATCGCCGAGCCCCTCCAGCGCAGCTTCCACTGTCTCTACTCGCTTGTCGATCATAGTACCCCCGTGAACATTCGCTAGACATCTAGACTGAAGATACGCAGGAGCGAGCCGATATTGCTGCCGAGCCTGGGGATTCTTTCTCGGAACGCTATTTTATGTCGCAACCGTAAAAACTCTGAAAAGCGAGATGAGACCGTGAGCAATCCCCTACCCCTCCAAGGCATTCGCGTCCTCGACATTGGCACCCTTATCGCGGGGCCATTCGGCGCCACGATGCTCGGTGATTTTGGAGCGGAGGTAATCAAGGTCGAACAACCGGGACGCGGCGACGCCCTGCGCGGCACACCGCAAGCTGACGGCACCGCGAACAGGTCGACGAATTGGCTGGTTGAAGCGCGGAACAAAAAATCCGTGACGCTGAACCTGCGGGTTGAGGCCGGGCAGGGCATTCTCAAGGAAATGATCAAACACGCCGATGTGCTGTTCGAGAATTTCACACCCGGCACCTTGGAGCGTTGGGGTCTCGGCTGGGAGGAAGTGCGTAAGATCAACCCGAAGATCATCATGGTCCGTGTCTCTGGCTACGGACAAGTCGGCCCGTATACGAAACGCTCCGGTTATGACCGCATCGCGCTTGGATTTTCAGGTTACATGTACCCGACTGGCTTCCCGGACCGCTTCCCAGTGCGCCCGGCCTTCCCGACGGCGGATTACAACACCGGCACTTTCGCCGCACTCGCCACTATGTTCGCGCTCTACCAACGCGACATGCAGGGCGGAGAAGGCCAGATGATCGACCTGGCGCTCTACGAGCCGACCTTCCGGATCACCGCAAACATGATGCCGAACTTCTTCCGCGACGGCGAAGTCCGCGAGCGCATTGGTAACCGCAATCCGACCTTCTCCCCCGCCGGCACGTTTGAGACCAAGGATGGCAAATACGTACAAATCGCGGCCGGCGGCGACAACGTCTTCCAACGCCTAGCCGCGGCCATGGGCATGCCGGAGTTAGCGGAGGACGAACGCTACAGTACCAGCCGAGAGCGCATCGCCCGCGCCGACGAGTTGGAAGCGCTCTTGGCGGACTGGGTCGGCCAGCAAATGTTCGCCGATATCGACAAACGCTTCGCCGCTGCCAACGTACCGTTTGGCGGCATCTACACAGCGGAGGATATATCCCAAGACCCACATTACGCCGCGCGCGAGAACCTCGCGACGGTGAGTGACGAAGACGAAGGCGACATCGTCATGCCCGCCGTGATACCTAAGATGAGCGAAACGCCGGGCAGGATCGCCCACGCAGGGCCCGCGATTGGATCTTACAACGATGAGATTTATGGGGAGTTGCTGGGAAAGAGTGAGGAGGAATTGTCGGCGTTGAAGAAGAATGGGGTTATTTAGGACTGAAATTCAACGACTGTTAATTAAAACAACCGCTCCACTGCTCAATGGCTAGAGATATAATCGTATGTATTCTGGAAACATTAATGATTCTTATATTTAATTTATGTTTGTAACATTATCAATTTATAGAAAATACAAAACAAATTTCAGAAAGATTATTGATACTTAACTTGGCATTTTAAATATTAATTATCAATTAATATTTAAAATTACCGGAGATTAATCGAAAACTATATTTGATATTCAATTATTATATACATTAATATTCCCCATAACTACTTTTAACATTTCAATATATTTTATTCTTTAACCCCTAATTCCCCAAGTGAGCTCGGTTTCCGATGCCTCGGTATGGAGATTTTGTACAAGATTCAA
>CAJWTF010000045.1 GCA_913046825.1 uncultured Rickettsiales bacterium
ATCGTAAATGCGTAGTCGCTAGCAACTTGTCACAGTCAATTGACGGAGCAAAGAAGAATAGAATTGTTTTGTCCTGTGTATAATTCATTCGCTGAACGGTTTGAAACGAATTATTTGGAGGGTTCCAAGGCATTGATTGATTGCCTGCCCTGATGCCTTCAATCGGCTATATTTCCCCGTTAAGCAAAACGCATATTGGGGCAGCAATTCGGGTAAAAGTGGACATTCGAACCCATAAAGTCCTCTTTCTGGGGCAGAACGGAAAGAATTTAGGAGTGGTCGGTTCGGCAGAATTTGGCTCTCAGCAGAGATTTTTAATGCTCATCAAACCTGCGCACGTGAACCTAGTTTCAAACCGTTAGTTCACCTGTGTCGTATTAGATCCGTTCTAATTCCATGCATTAACACAAAAAAAATTATGCAACGTACTTAGTTTAATCGCGTTTCTGCCGTTATGATAAAAAACATTTTGATGATCGGATTGTTTAAATTCGCACGTCGGAAGATTATATCTTTAAGTGCCCATCAATTTGCCTAACAGAAATTCTGAGAGTTCCATCCTTTCGACTGGTACCTTGTCGCAACATAAACCCAATCCCTAATCCATTCACGACGGCCTCGTAAACTTCGCTTTCTGTCTCAAGGACTATTTCCCTGCTATATCGGTGGCGAGAGCCACAAAAATCATGCCTTATTTTAGCAAGGAAATGGTTATCAAATAGTAATCAAAGCTGCATTTGGGTGAAACTCGCGTCTCCGGGGGAGCACTGGAAGATGGAATTTACTGACGATCCGCCATCCCGCAATGGAAACAGAAGAGCCGTCGCAAGAGCTTTGAGCTTGGGTCGAGAGTGCCTCTATTTGGTCCGATATCCGGACAGCCCCAAATTCTCACGCAATGTCGTGCCCTTATATTCCTTGTGATATAGACCCCGGCACTGGAGTTCAGGAACGACGTAGCGCGTGAACTCCTCATAGGCGCCCGGCATATGGGTCGCGGCTAAGACAAAGCCGTCACACGCTCCTTCAACGAACCATTCTTCCAGGTTATCTGCCACTTGTTTTGGATTACCAACAAAATGCGGTGCTTCCCGAATCGTGCCGCGACCGCTGTGTTTCACGAAGTCGCCGAGTGTCGGATTCGGAGTTCCACTCATTCGGATCACGCGATCCAGAATCCCCCGCAAACCGCTAATCCCCTCCAACTCGTCATCCGTAAAGGGATCGTTGATGTTTTTTGTTGCGAAATCGAAATTAAGTGCTTCGGACAGTAACGCCAAGCCATCGATAGGTTTCGCGAGGCTGTCAATATAGGCATATTTATCCTCGGCGATACCTTGCGTCTCGCCCACGGTTACATAGACCGCGGGTGCGATTGTGATCGTATCCGGGTCGCGCCCAAGGCGCTCCGCATCCGCTCGCATCTCACTTCGAACCTGTTTTCCCTGCTCGATGCTGGTCAAAATAGTAAATATGACCTCCCCCCATTCGATCGCGAATTGTCGACCGCGGCCGCTTTGCCCCGCCTGAATGACCACGGGATGCCCTTGCGGCGATTGCGGCACGGTGAACGTTCCCTTCGTGTCGAACCATTCGCCCGAATACTCCGTGCGGCGCACCTTGTCCGGATCGGCGAAAACGCCCTCGGACTTATCCAATTTAATCGCGTCGGCGTCCCACGCGCCCCACATGTCGATGACAGTCTTCATCAATTCATCAGCGCGATCATAGCGCCGATCATGCGCGATTGTGCCGGCAGCACCCATATTGAACGCTTCGGAATCGTTTAACGACGTCACAACATTCCAACCAGCCCGCCCGCCGGTCATATGATCCAAGGTCATGAATGTACGCGCGATATGAAACGGCCCATAATAAGTCGTCGAACAGGTCGCCGCGAGGCCAAGACATTTCGTCCCCATCGCCATTGTGGCGAGGATCGGTATCGGGTCCATTTTTACCACCCGAACGCCATTGCGCACCGATTCCGCATGATCGGCACCATAGATATCCGGCATCGCAAGACGGTCGTCGAAGAATCCAAGATGAAATTTGCCATCCTCGAGTGCTCGCGCGATCCGTTGGTAATAGGCCGGGCTCATGAAATCGCCCGCTGATTCGCTATGCCGCCATGAAGCTGGATAGTTTGAGCAATTCTGGGCTTGCATAAACCCCACCATGACCATTTGCCTATCAGACATCACCTTTTCCTTCTCTGTCGCCACACCCAGGCTTTAATCTACATCAATCGGTAAAGCCGGAAACCGAATGGAGGTGCGACAAATGGGCAAACTCGACGGAAAACATATAGTGGTGACTGGGGCGAGCCGAGGAATCGGACAAGCTATCGCAGAACTATTCGCCTCCGAAGGCGCCCGTGTGGTCTGCGCCGCTCGGACTCTGAACGAAGGCGATCACATGCTGGAAGGGTCGCTCGCGCGCACTGTCCAGATCATAAAAGACGCCGGTGGCGAAGCCGCGGGTGTCGCTTGCGACATCTCGGAAGAGGACGGTTGTGAGCATTTGCTGGAAGCAGCGCGGGCCGCTTATGGCCCGGTCGACGTGCTCGTGAACAATGCCGCCCTCAATTACTACATCCCGGTCGGAGATTATCAGACTAACCGCTGGATCCGCTGTTTTAAGATCAACGTGCACGCGCCGTTCATTCTTTCCCGCAATGTGCTGCCTGACATGAAAGCGAAAAGTGCGACGGGCGGCCATTGCGCCATCATCAATATCAGCTCTGGGGCGGCAATCGGCCCCGGCAGCGGGCCCTATGAGGGCATCTTGCGCCATGGCGGCACCATGTACGGCGCCACCAAATCTGCACTGGAGCGATTTACCCAAGGCTTGGCCGAAGAAGTCGCCGAATGCGGCAATATTGCCGTCTCCGCCGTCTCACCCTCACGCGTGGTGCCAACACCGGGTACCGTCCATCACAAGCTGGTCGAAGGCATGGACGACCCCAAAGGAGAACCGCCGTCGCTTATGGCACAAGCCTCACTATTGCTGGCGACGGAACCGGTGGAGAAGGTCAACGGGCGGGTGACTTACAGTCAGATGATACTCGGCGAGTTTGGCTGGATGGAAAATCCCGTCGGTCGGGGAATCGAATCCAAAGGATCCGGTTATTCCGAAATCTAGCGAAACAAGGATAGAAGGGATGACAGGGTTGCCGCGGAATACCGAGAAGCTAGACAAATTGCGCGAGCGCCTGGGGATCACTGAGTTCGCGCTTTGGACAAATATCAGCGGCATGCCGTCCGAAGAATCAATGTCTGCAATGCGGCTGATCATGAACGACGTAGCACCGCGCGTGAACGCCAAGGAAGCGGCTGGCTAATTCGAAAAGGAACTGACGATGCCGGACATCAATATAGACAAGTTGAAAAGCCATATCGGCACCATGGTAGAAGACACCGATGTCGCGACTGAAGCGCCGTTGCGCGAGATGATTGTGACCTTCGACCGGGACGACGTAACCCCGGGGCCCGGTGACGCCATTCATCCGGGCTGGCATGGATGCTACTTCCTACCCTTATCGCGGCGCGCCACATTGGGCGCGGACGGCTTGCCGACCGATACTGGCATCCTGCCTAAAATGCCGCTCCCTCGGCGGATGTTCGCAGGCGGCCGGTTTGAATTTCACACTCCGATCAAGGTTGGCGACAAGCTGCGGCGGGAAACCGAACTCATGGATATCTCCCTCCGCAAAGGCGCTACCGGCGTTCTCGTCTTCACCAAGGTCGCCAACCGCATTTACAACGACGAAGGCCTGTGCGTAGTCGAGGAACGCGACGGCGTGTTCCGTGAAGGCCTGAAGCCGGGTGAGAAGAGTGGCATTCCAAAACGCGACCCGGTGCCGGACGACTTGCCGTGGAAACGAGAAATGAATCCGGATGCCGTTCAGTTATTCCGCTATTCGGCCATCACCTTCAATCCGCACCGTATCCATTACGACCGGGCCTATGCGATGGAGGTTGAAGGTTATCCGGGCCTCGTTGTCCATGGCCCCTTCACGACGCAATGTCTACTCGATTTCGCGCGAGACATGATCCCCGACAAGACGCTGACCAAATTCGATATGCGCGCCCGAGCGCCTCTATTCGACACCGCGCCGTTCACCGTCTGTGGCCGCCCGACCGACGAAGGCTGTGAAGTCTGGGCGGCGACACCGGAGGGAACTGTCGCCATGCAAGCACAAGTCACACTCGCATAGGGAATGTCATGTCCGAATTGATCCTCGTCCCCGCCCGTCAAGGACGCGCCCAAACTCTTAAATCGGGCGCATGTATTCGTATCGTTAATACTCATGGCAGTCAGGTGGTCGACACCTGGGCTTTCAATGCAAGCGACCTCGATGAGTTTATGTCGATGGAACACACCCGGTCGACAATTGACAAAATGATGCCGGATATGGGGGAAGCTTTTCTCACCAACAAACGTCGGCCCATTCTGACCATTGTCGAAGACACCACGCCCGGTGTGCACGATACTTTGAACGCCGCCTGCGATGTCCATCGTTATCACTTGTTGGGGCATGACGGCTATCATGACAATTGCACAGATAATTTGGCCGCGGCACTAGAAGCAATGGGCAAATCGCCCGGCGGACGCACACCTTGCCCCTTTAACATGTTCATGAATCGGCCTTGGGGCACCGACAAGCGATTGTATAAGGAAGCTCCGGTCTCGAAGCCGAGCGACAGCGTGACCTTCCACGCAGAGATGGACTGTATCGTTGTGTTTTCCGCCTGCCCGCAGGACATGAACCCGACCAACAGTGGGACGCCGAAGGACGTGCACTACGAAGTCTTGGACTCCGTATAAGGCTCCCCACGTACCCGCTCCCGGTGGAAGGTATAGAGACCGCTGGCGACGATGATTAATGCGCCGACTACGGTCGGTATATCAGGCAGGTCGTCGTAGAAAACATACCCGAGAATCGTCACCCAAACAATCGTGATATAATTGAGCGGCTGCAGAACGCTGGCGGGAGCCAAGGCCAACGCCTTAATCAGCAGCGCGTGGCCGGACAAACCAAGCACCGCAATGCACAACATTAAGAATATTCCGGTCGCATCAGGTGTCTTCCAAAAGATCGGTCCAATCATTGTCATAGCGACCAAACCGACGACACCAGTATAGAGGACCGTTGTATCCGGGTGATCGTGACGCGCGGCAACGCGGGTCAGCACCTGATAGAGCGCATAGATCGAGATGCCGAAGGCAGGCAAAAGCAGCATCGGATCAAAGATTCCAAATCCCGGTCGAATAATAACTACGAGACCGATAAATCCGACGCCGATGGCGCTCCAACGGCGAATGCCGACTTTCTCTCCGAGGATCGGCACCGAAAGGGCGGTTGCGACCAGTGGACCAATCCCGGCAATTGCCTGGACGTCCGCCAAGGGAAGATTCCGAAAAGCGATAACGAAAATGGACACTTCACCCGCCAGCAAAAGACCCCGGCAGATTTGCAACGTCATCGCATTCGATTGAAAGGCCCGCCAGCCTCGGCGACGGATCGTCACCACCAGGCCATAAGAGGCGAATACCATGTAGCGTATCCAAATGATCTGCGGTGCGGAATAGAACAAGCTGACATGTTTCGTCAGCGCATCCATGCTCGCGAACACGCCGGTTGAGAGCAGGGTAATGCGCATCGCGGAGCGAGTACCCTCCGCATCGTCGCGCGCGCCGATCTTCTCTTCGCTCAACAGATGGCGCTCCTATGCCGAGTTAGTAGGCGCGCTCCCAATCAAGCACATTGTCGAGCAGGCGACCTGCAACATAGGCTTCCAGGTTATCACAGAAAAGATCGATCTGACGGGTACTGCGAATATCCGTCGCCGCTGAGATATGCGGCGTAAACAGAACGCGGTCATCGGCCCAAAGCTCGGGATCGGGCAGTCGGTCGAATTCGCCGACATAAACATCCAATCCCACGCCACGTAGTTTTCCGGCCTTAAGTGCATCTTTCAGCGCCGCTTCGTCGACGATCTCGCCCCGTGCAAGATTACAGAGCACGACACCGTCCTTCATCGCGCGCAGTGTCTTTTCTCCGATCAGTCCTTCCGTGTCCGGCGTCCATTGGCAGCAGATGGAGACGAAATCAGCTTCCGGCAAGATATCCATAAGCTTGTCGGCAGTGTAGATTGCATCGAAACCCTCGGGTGGCGACCCGGCTGTGCGGCGGGTACCGATCACTCTCATGTCCATAGCCGCGCACAGCTTACCAACATCCTGGCCGATACCACCCGCCCCAATGACACAGACCGTCTTATCCTTCATCTGAATTGGATTATAAGCCAGCCTCTCAAAATCAGCGGCTGTTCGGTCCGCGACCGCCTGATTGAAGCCCCGCGCAAAATAGAAAAACGCGGCTACTGTCCATTCGGCCATGGACTGCGTGTTGCCTAGCCCGCGCGAAGTCGTCACCATCACGTCGCTTTCCCATAAATCCCCGTTCAAAAGATTGCTAGCGCCCGCCGGAGTCTGGTGGAACCATTTTAACTTCGGAGCTCGCGCGCGAAGATCTAGCGGAAACGGGAATCCACAGATGATGATCTCCGCCTCCGCAAATAGTGCGTCGCGCTCTTCCCGTGTTCCCTCTCCTTGTAAGTTCGCAGGCAGGTAGGAACGCGACGTGTATTCGGGCCAAGTATTGCGAAATTCCCCGTGAAACCAATTCGGCGCCATCGTCAACTCGACCGAAGGGTCCGCACCCTCGATACGTTTTCGGCCATCGTCCGACAATGGGATCATGGATAAAATTTTCAGCGTCATCGCATCGAGTCCTATAGGGGTTTGAGTTTTACTGGTTGGCGTAGAAACAACGCCGCCACGACGGCCCAGGTCAGTGGAATTACGGCGAGTCCCAACAACATTGCATCGTAGTTACCTAAATAGTCCTTGGCGAAGCCAAGGGGCAGGGGGCCAACCGACGCACCGACAACACCGATCATCTGCCCCGTTCCCTGAATACTGCCCAGATAGGTGCGCCCGAAATATCGTGGCCACATAAACGTGTAATATGTCATGCTGACAGCATTTGCCATTCCGAACGCTAAGGCATACAGCACCGCTGACGCGATACCGGAAACCTGTGCCGCAATGACCAATGTTGTCGCCAGAACCAACAAGCCACCTGCAAACATACGCTCAGTCGGGAACCGGTCCAACATGCGACCCAGGGTCGGCATCATCGCGATCATGGTCACTGCAGATACGGCAAACGCAACCGTCGCGACTTCCGTATCCAAACCTTGATCCGAAAAAATAGAGACCTGGAAGAAATGCAAAGTGGTCACCAGCATCGATAAAGTGAAAAGTCCGGCAGCCACGATATAGAAAGCCGGGGTTCTCAATGCCTCAGAAAGGGTAAAGTCGTTTTCATCACCCTCTTCGGTAGCGGCTTGCGGCCCCTCGAGATCGGCAGGAATCGACACGCCATCTGGCCGTAACCCGACATCCTCTGGTTTGCTCACGACAAAGAATAAGACCGGTGGCAGCAATAAGATCCATGTGGAAATGCCTAGCCACAACCAAGCTTCGCGCCAGCCAACCAAATCGATGAGCCACTTGGCGACCGTGGGATGTACCGCCATCGAGATCGCAAAACCGAGCGCCATTAACCCCAGCGCAAATCCGCGCCGCAGACTAAACCATTGCGAAACCATATTGGAGGAACCCAGCATCAACGACCCCTGTCCTAGGAACCGCAATGCGGCGAACCCCAGTGCGAGCCAGATCATGCCTCCGGCAAGCCCAAACGCGGCGCAACCGGCACCAAATACCAACGCCACGACCGCCAACATACGGCGTGCGCCCACACGATCAAGAAACCGGCCCATTAACGGCAGGCAAAAGGCCGCCACAAGCGTCGCCAGACCATACGCTGACGCCATTGCCGTTTGGGAGAGGCCGAGTTCAGCCGCAATGGGGCCGATAAAGACACTGAAGGTGTGGGACTGCGCGGGTCCGCTCGCGAAGATTCCGAGCATGGCGACCCAAACGATCACCCAGCCGTAAAACATCTGCTGGCTGACCCGCCGTACCAGCGAGGCTCTAAAGGGACTTTCGGACATAAGGCCTCAAGAGAAACTACGAATCCGGATAGCAGACGGCGGAAGCAGTCTGATAGGCGGGGCGAGCAATGATGCTCTCTCTGTAGGAAATCAAGCTATCCGGCACCGGACGGCCGTAGCGGATGGCCCAGGTCACGCAAGATATCAGCATGATGTCAGCGACGCTGAAAAACGATCCCAAGATAAATTTTCTCCCGTCACTAAGCTTCTGCTCGGGCACCTTGATTTGACGAGCAAAATATTCAGCGGCGCATTCCACTGCGACCGGCGCTTCGCCGTAAATCTCCGGCAGATCACCATGACGACGAATGACATAGAGGCTGGTCGCATCCAATTCCATGGCGACGAAATAGCACCACTCGTCACAATGGGCCCGGTCAGCTGGATCATTGGGGATAAGCTGCCGACCGTCCCTTCCATAGGTTCGGCCGAGATAATGTATAATGGCGGCACTTTCGAAAAGCGTCAGTTCGCCGTCTTTGAAGACGGGAATCTTCTTACGCGGGCTAATCCTCTGGAATTCCGGCGTGTCCATCGCAGGTGTGCGAGTACGAACTGGCTTGGTTTCATAGTCGAGCCCCAATTCGTGTAGCGCCCAATGGACGCGAAAGGCACGGGCCGACCCGATGCCCCAAACGATGCGTTGGTTCATGCGGCCCGGCCGTTCCGCAAGACGCCGCCAGGCAAATTACCTTCGGGTGATATCGCATCGGCGCCGTTCTCGCGCAGAATGGTGCCGTTGACGACGACCGCCCGCATACCGCGCTCCTTCGAGATCAACCGATCTGCGCCGCCGGGGAAATCGTAGACACGCTCCAGGCCATCAGCACCCACCGTCTCTGGATCAAAGACAGCGACATCCGCGGGGCGGCCTTCGGCCAACAGACCGCGGTCCATAATACCGGCGACCTCTGCCGGGCGTGAGGTTAGCATCCGGACGGCTTCTTCAATTGTGAAAGTTTGTTTTTCACGGACCCAACGACCGAGAAAATATGTCGGCTGGCACGCATCACAGAGTTGGCTTGCATGAGCGCCCGCATCGGAGAGGCCAATCACCGTTGCCCCACTCTTCAACAGCGGCTCCACCTCCTCTTCGTTGTGGTTGGCGACCGGCATCCGGAAACGCGTCTCGAGATCGGTCTCCAACGCCAGGTCCAACAATAGATCGGTTGGTTTCATGCCTCTCTCTCGGGCAACATCGGCCAGGACCTGTTCGTCGAGTTCTCCATTTTTTTGATGGTGCGAGATGACTGTCTTATCAAACGCTCCCTTGAATTCCTTGCGCGCACCATCGATCCGCGCCCGAAACGCCTCACGGAATTCCGGATCCGCGTAAATCTTCTTCTTGCCTTCAGCATCCGCGGCCGCAGCCGGCTTCATGACCGAGAATGGCTCGAAGAGGAAGGGTGCCCCCATCTGATACTCGAAATTGAGTGGGCGCGGCGTTACTTGAGGGAAGACGCGGTGCCCCTCGGCCACAATGGCTTCGGATTTCGCTAATTGTTCTTCGTGGTCACCTTTGCCCAATGCTAATCCCGCGAGCAAAGCCGTCCAGGTCACCGTGCAACCGCTCTCGCGCGCCAAGTCGGGATACTCGTCGATGAAAAGGTCCTTGCCCGCCGTCGCTGCGATCAGACCGCCACCGCTTTCACCGACAGCTTTTGCCATGCGAAATATCTCTTCGATCTCGCAGGCACGGCTCGGCACTGGGCGACCTTCATAGCCGACATGCGTCCCAGCGCGTGACGTGGCGAAACCAAGGGCTCCGTCTTTCATGCCTTGTTTGACGATTGTCCGCATTTCCTCGATTTCATCGTCCGTCGCGGCGCGTTCCGTGGCCGCCTCGCCCATGACGTACATGCGCAGCGGCGTGTGCCCGAGAAGCACCGCCATGTTGATGGCGGAGCCCCTTGCTTCGATTACGTCCAGATATTCTCCGAAAGTCTCGAAAGGCCAATCCTCACCCAATCCAGCCTGGAGAGCGGGCACGCTCATCCCTTCCACTTTCTCCAACGTGCGTATGATCATATCGCGATGGGCCGCACGGGTCGGAGCCACACCGAACCCGCAATTTCCGAGCACCGTTGTCGTCACACCATGCCAAGGAGAAATTGACATCATGCGGTCCCAGATGATCTGAGCGTCGTAATGGGTATGGATATCGACAAATCCCGGCGACACTACGGCACCTTCCGCATCGATGGTGCGTTCCGCAGCGTCAGGCGCATCACCGAGCGCAACGATACGCCCATCCGAAATACCGACATCACCTCGATATCCCGCACTACCGCTACCATCGACAATCGCGCCGCCGACAATCTTCAGATCATAAGTCATATCGCACTCTCCGCTTCAGCGGTTACTGGACATTCAAACCATATAATTCGGACACGTTATCATGGAGAATGCGATCACATTCCCATTCACTCATGTCGGCCGTATGTTCGGCCAACAGCGCCTGACTATTCGGCCATGTAGCGTCGCTATGGGGAAAATCATTCGCCCACATGAGGCGTTCCACATTCATAAAGTCGCGTAATTGGAACGCCGTCCAGTCGTCTTGGAACGTCATATAGACGTTCTCTTTGAAATACTCGCTCGGGAGACGATCCAGCTCGTCACATTTCATCCAATATCGGTGATACTTGTAAGCGTGGTCCATTCGATACATGAAGTGTGGTGCCCAACCGGCATCTGCTTCGACACAAACGAGTTTCAATTTCGGATGCCGCTCGAATACACCACCGAATATAAACGTGCCGATAATATCTTGGTTTCCTCGGATTATGGACTGAAATCCATTAATCTTCGGGCCACGATAGGTACGCATTTCATCTTTTCCCGAAGTCAGGATGTGGAAACAGATTGGCATTCCCATATCAACAACCGCTTCGAAAAACGGATCATAATCGCGATGATGGTAATCCTCATGCCCAGGCTGACCAACAAGCATGACGCCCTTAAAGCCCATCTCCTTAGCCCGGCGAACTTCCTCAATACCGGAGGCAGGCGTTTCCATGGTAATCTGTGGCATCCCGAATAATCGGTTTGGTAGCCCTTCACAGAATTCCAGCAGCCAGCGGTTATAAGCATCAAAGCAAGCGCGTTTATATCCAAAGTCCGGGTGGTTGCTAAGCATCATGCCCACCGACGGATAAATTATTTCCGCCGCAACGCCGTCGCGGTCCTGATCGGCCGCCCGTGCTTTTGGATCCCAACCGCCACGATGCAATTTATCAAACACAGCACCTTTGGTACTCAGTTCCGACGGCGCTTTTCCCGCCGCCGCGACGAGGCTCAAAGGAATCGCGATATCGATACCATCGATGACATAGATTTCGCCGCGCTTCGGGTCGTCGACCACGTGTGGCGCGATGTCCTTATATTTCGCGTCGATATAATCGATGTAACAGTTGGGCGGCTCGGTGATGTGAGAATCCGCAGAAATCGGGCGCTTGGCCATGGTGTTTTTGCTCCCCTGTAAGGGTTTTGGCGTGTCAGACGAGGAATTTAGAGCGGTTGCCCCAGAAGTCCGGCCCCATACCTAATCTTCGGGAAGAGAAATTTTAGAGGACCTAAAAATGCGGTTAAAAGATCGTGTCGCCATCGTCACTGGGGGTGGTAGCGGATTGGGCGCGGGAATCGCCAAAAGGTTCGCAGAAGAAGGTGCCAGTGTGGTCCTCGCAGATATCAACGGCGACAACGCGGAGACGGTTGCCGAGAAAATTCGCAAGGGTCAAACGAAGGCTATTGCGCATCAATTGGACGTCACGGATTACGACGCGGCAGGCGTGCTTGTCGCGCGCACGGTCGAAGAATTCGGCACCGTCGACATACTAGTAAACAGCGCCGGCACCAGTAAGCACATGACTTTCCTGGATGCGGAACCGAGCGAATTCAAACAAATCATGGCGGTTAATCTGGAAGGCACCATGTTTTGCGGCCAACATGCGGGCCGGGTCATGGTCGATAAAGGTTATGGCCGGATCGTCAATATCGCATCGATTTCAGGCGAACGCGCGGGAGTCGGGCGAACCGGCTACGGTGTTTCCAAGTTCGCGGTGATCGGATTGACCAAACAAATGGCGCTGGAACTCGGATCCCAAGGTGTCACCGTCAACGCTGTCGGCCCGGGGCCCGTGGATACACCGCTCACCGCGGTTGCCCACTCCGATGCCACCCGGCAGGCGTATCTGGATCTCATCCCTCTAGGCCGCTATGGCAAGGTCGAGGAGATGGCGGATGCGGCAACCTATCTTGCCGGCGAGCAGGCTGCTTACGTAAATGGACACATACTGTTCGTCGACGGCGGCTTCGTTTCTGTAGGCATCCAAAAAGAATAGCGATTGCCAGCATCATCAAAAGGCCCCGTCGCCTGGACGGAGCCTTCCCTGTGTGGGCTTTTCTCAAGCCTCCCGATCAAAGACCGGGTGTGTTTTTGATAGCTCGAATATTTAGCCCGTCAGGATCAAGATTTGTGGCGCCTCTTCTCTAACTCAACGGAATAATAATAACCGAAATCGGAAGCATTTTCTATCTAGTATGTTGAGCGTAAGACATGGTGCGACGGAGGTTTGACCTCGCCTCCTTCATAAATAAATTTTCTCAGCCACTAAACCTCGTTCAACACTTTCCATATCCGCTCCGACGTTGCGGGCATATCGATATGATCGATCCCATTCTCACGGTTCAGCGCGTCGACAATGGCGTTCATCACCGCCGGCAGTGCGCCGGTGGTCCCCGCCTCACCGCAGCCTTTCGCACCGAGTGGATTGGTCGTTGCGGGGACAGGATGTGAACCAAATTCGAAATGCGGGACATTATCCGCGCGCGGCATTGTATAATCCATGTAGGAACCGGCGATAAGCTGACCCACGTCGTCATAGACTGTATTCTCCATCAGCGCTTGCCCCATACCTTGAACCACGCCGCCGTGAACTTGTCCTTCAACCAGCATCGGATTGATTAAAGTGCCGAAATCATCCACCACCGAATAACGGACGACTTCAACTTCACCGGTATCTGGTTCGATTTCTATTTCCGCTACATGGCAGCCGTTCGGAAAGGCCGATGGCGGCGTTTCTTCCTTTAGCAGGGCGTCCAACCCTTGCGGCAAATCTTTCGGTAGCGTCCCTTTCGATTTCATCGATCGCACTTCTTCAGACAACGACATGATGTCAATCGAGCGATCGGTTCCAGCAATCCGGAAAGTTCCTTTCTCGAACTCAATATCCGCCTCCGATGCTTCCAAGACATGCGCAGAGAGCTTGCGGCCATTCTCGATAACCATCTCAGAGGCGTGCACCAGTAAAGTTCCCGCCGCGATGACTGTTTTCGAGCCTCCGGTCCCTCCACCCGCGATCAGTTGATCGCTATCCCCTTGAATGAGGTCCAAGCGATCGAAAGGAATGCCGGTTGCCGTGTGGACTATCTGCGCAAACGTGGAATGGTGGCCTTGGCCGTAATTGAGCGACCCGGATACCATTGTCACGGACCCGTCATCGTTGAAGCGAAGTTCTCCCATCTCGGTTGCTTGCGGTCCGGTCACCTCGAGATAGGCAGCCAGGCCCAAACCTCTAATCTTTCCGCGTGCTTCGGACTCCGCTCGTCGGATGTCAAAACCATCCCAATCGGCAGCCTTTAATCCAGATTCGAAAACGGCCGGAAAATCGCCGGAATCATACGTCAGCTCAGAGACCGCATCGAAGGGAATTTCCGCCGGCGTAATCATATTGCGGCGACGAATCTCACGCCGGTCGAGCCCCAACTCGCGGGCCGCGGTATCCATCATGCGCTCGACATAATAGGCACCTTCCGGACGACCCGCCCCCCGATAAGCGCCAATCGGCGTCGTGTTAGTGAACCGCGCGAAAGTATGCGCATGGAACTTTGTAATGCGATAGACACCTGGGAAATTTCGCGCCACGTTTCGCGTGTGCATCGACGGGCCAACGCCCGTGAGATAGGCCCCCACATTGCACTGCACTTCAACGCGGCCCGCCAAAATATGACCCTCCGCGTCGAATGCCAGCGTAGCCTCGGCCCAACTGTCGCGGCCATGCTGATCGGAAACCATGCTACCGCTGCGGTCGTCGCACCACCTGACCGGCCGGCCGAGTTCCTTCGCCGCCAAGAACAATGGTGGGTACTCCGGATAGGGCGCTCCCTTCATGCCGAACGATCCGCCGACATCATTGGTGAAGACATGCATCTTCTCACGTTCCACACCCATGACATTGGCAAGACCACCAGTCAGCCCAAACACTCCTTGGCTCGGTGCATGCAAAGTGTAGCGGTCTGTCGCCGGATCGAATTCAGCAATCGCCGCGCGCGGTTCCATCGCAGAGACATGGACTCGGTTGTTCCGCAGGCGTAATTTTGTCACGTGGTGGGCAGCCGCTATCGCCGCCTCCACCGCCGGGCGGTCGCCATATTCCCAATCAAGACAGGTGTTCTTCGCAGCTTCATCGTGCAGCAAAGGCGCACTCTCTTCGGCGGCTGTGACACAATCCGTCACGCTCCCCAATTCCTCTACCTCAAGCTCGATCAGTTCCGAGGCATCTCGCGCTTGGCTTAATGTCTCGGCAACCACCATGGCCACGGCTTCGCCCATAAAGCGAATTCGATCGACAGCCAACGACGGGCGCGGCGGTTTGATCATCGGCGAGCCGTCCCGGTTTTTAACCGGCAAGGCGCAAGGAAGCGGTTTTACGCCTGCGCTTTCCAATTCGGCGGCCGTCATAATGGTCAGGACACCGGGCGCGTTTTTGGCCGCACTTACATCGAGATACGTGATTTTCGCGTGCGCATACGGCGACCGGAAGACATAGGCATAAGCCTGCCCATCCAAATTTATATCATCGGTAAACTTGCCCAAACCCTGCAACAAACGGGGGTCTTCCGCGCGTGTGACGGATTGGCCGATAGCATATTTTTCAAATGAATCATCTAAAGCTGCAGACAAATCTTTTGCTCCTTAAGGATAAGTGCCGATTCTTAGCGTTGAGTATCACAAATTAGTCAATGACATACGATTTGCCAAAGCTACATTCCAACTCCATTTGGACTACACCTCTTTTATCAAGAGCTGTAGGATATGGCGATGGCTAGCAAACTCACACCGCAACAAATCGAAACCTACCGTCGGGAAGGCTATTGTTTCCCCGTCGATGGTATCAGCCGCGAGCATGCGGCGGCAACGCGTATTGATTTGGAAGCATACGAGGGGAAGTTAGGCGCTCCATTAACGGCGGCCGGCCGCGAGGAACGCTACAAATTGCATGTCCGCTTGCCTTGGGCTTGCGACATCGCTCGCCATCCTGCCATTCTCGACGCAGTCGAAGATATCATCGGTCCCGATATCCTGGTTTGGACGAGTACGTTCTTCATAAAAGAGCCAGAAACATCATCGATTACGATGTGGCATCAAGACGCCACTTATTTTGGATTGCGGCCGCATGACCACATCACTGCTTGGGTCGCGCTCAGTGATGCATCAGAATCATCTGGTTGCATGGAATTCGTGCCCGAAGACGGAGCCGCCCGGCTCTATCAGCACAAAGCCAACGCCGACCCAAACAGTATCAATGGCGGAGGGCAAACCATTTCAGAACGGTTCGACAAAGGGCACACCGTGCGCGGTCGACTGAAAATGGGTGAATTCTCATTGCATCACACGCTCTGCATTCACAGCTCACCGCCGAACACTTCAAAAGACCGTCGGATCGGATACGGGATCAGTTACGTACCGGCGTCCGTTTGTCATATCGGCACCACGCCACAGCGCGCGATGTTGGTGCGCGGCGAGGACCGATATGGTAACTTCGTCCATGAACCATTTCCAATCGGCGACGATGAGCAGGATGCGCTCGAACTCGCAAAAAGCCGGTTTAGTTACAATGTTGGGTATGCTGAACAAATTGAATGGCATGCTCAGGGTCGGTGGGACAACTAGAGCATTTTCAGTCCAATATTGGTTAGCGCAGCACTGGCACGATCGCCGCGGTCATCCTCTTCCATGGGACAAACGAAGTATATGCGTCCTCTTTCGATAATTTGCTGTTCGTCATAGTGTAATTCCGTTGCATAGAAACATAATGCTTACAGAAACGACGGCATTTCTCTTGTGGCCTCGGATTGTATCAGAGTGCCGGCCCCAACAGCTCCGATAAAGTGATCGACTTCCGCGACCACGCTCCTTTCGTTGGCTCTACGCATTAAATTTACATCCATACGCCCACCACCTGCATTCTTCGGAGCGGACTTATTATAAAGGCGCTGTCTAGGCACAATTGCCCGTAATCAGATGTGACAATCGTCACAACCAATTAAGGCTTTTTTTGGTTATACTTCGCAGATAAGGCAAACCCATACTATTTATGCTCGGGATTAGCCTCCTTGAATTTATCGATCTGATCGGGAGAGGCTTCCATTTGGTGCTTCGCCTTCCAATCGCTATAGGGCATGCCATAAACGATTTCGCGCGCCTCTTCATACTCAAGTTCAACGCCCTTTTCTTTCGCAGCAGCCGTATACCATTTCGACAGGCAGTTGCGGCAGAACCCCGAGAGATTCATCAAATCGATATTCTGAACATCGGTCCGGTCGCGCAAATGCGCCACCAAGGTGCGGAACGCCGCAGCCTCAAGCTCGGTCTGTGTCTTCTCGTCGATTTCCTTGGCCATCTTCATCCCCTATGTTCGGAAAGAACCTCCGCGAAACATTTGGGCATCGATTTGGCAATTGGCAATGCTAGTATCCCTTCAACATATGATTTCTGTGCTCTGACCAATTTACCGAGGCTGGAGAAATGAATGTAGTCGCAACAAATTCTATAACTGGGCCATCCATCTGGTCAGCAGAAGAAATGAGCCACACAGACGATTGGATTGTGCATTTATCAGCGGAAGGCATGACCTAAATCAAAGACGCTCTTGACGTGGTGAAGCGCAACCGAAAAACGGGATATGCGATTGAGCAAACAGATTTTCCGCTGCCGCATTTGTCTCGCAGCATCGATGCTTGGACCGATGAAATAGAAAATGGCCGCGGCTTTTTAGTCGTTCGCGGATTTCCGGTCGAAATGTCTAATGAAGCTTCCCTTTACGACGCCTACTGGGGGCTCGGCCGATATTTGGGAGAAGCGATCATACAAAATTATGAAGGCCGCCGCATTAACGAGGTCCAGAGCCGAGGTCATAGTTATGACGCGGTCAATATTCGTGCCTACGCCACGTCGTCGCATTTGGGGTTTCACAACGACCCTAGCGATCTGACATGTCTGCTCTGCGTCCGTCAGGCAAAATCGGCGGCCTAAGCCGAATTGCCAGCACTGCCGCGATTTACAACAATATCTTTGTAAATCATCCGGAATTCCTCGCCCCACTTTGTAGAGGCTTCCACCACGACTTGCGCGGAGAAGGTCCGACCGGAAAGTTTGACGAGGTCACGGATATTGCAATTCCGGTCTTCAGCCATTTCGCGGGAAAGCTGAGCTGTTGTCTCAACTCCAAGGCCATCGCCACGGCGCAAGAAAAAATAGGAGGCACATTATCGTCATTAGAGAGAGATGCCCTTCCCTATATCGAGGAGCGGGCAATGGCGCCGAATATTCGGTTCGAATTCATGCTAGAGCCGGGCGATATTCTGATGATGAATAACTATACGGTTTTGCACGCCCGTACCGCCTTCGAAGATTGGGAGACACCAGAACGCCAACGATTGCTTCTCAGATTATGGCTCAATCTTTGTTCCGGCCGCCCTTTAGCGGAGAATTTCACGGGAAGGTTCAATACGGGACATCGAGGTGGTGCGGTCATCCACAATCACACTGACGCAGACCTGCTGACAGCAGAACAATAATCCGCTCAAGCGGGGACAGCAGGAATTCCGCTGGAAATCGTTGTCCGCTGCATGAGACGACGATGATTTTGCGCATCGTAAGGGGTAGCTCGGTGCAAGACGGCTTGGTTATCCCACACCACCACATCATGGTCGTGCCAATCGTGGCGGTAAATTTTATCGGGAGCGGTCACACGCGTGAGGAGATCGTCCAGTAGCACCCGGCCCCTCGCCTCCGTTCTGCCAATAACGGATTTCGCATGGGCGCCGATCATCAGCGAGCGCCGTCCGTTCCCCCCGTTGGTTCGCACCAACGCATGCTGGACAGCCGGAAACATCGCGGCTTCGTCCTCAGACATAGTGAAGCCGACAGTCCCGCGCGAAAAAACGAAATCATGCTCGATCGTCAGGTCCTCGAACGTCGACTTCTCATCATCCGTCAGCTCATCATACGCGACACGGGTAGAGGCAAACTCAGTCGCACCACCGGCCGGCGGTATTTCTCGTGCCGAGAGGACGGAGCAAAGCGACGGCACCGCCTTAAACGTGCTATCCGAGTGCCACAGCATATTTGCTTTCTGATAGAACATCCGCCGATCATCTGCCGGAATCGCCTCGCCAGTCTTGATATCGAGGTTGGATTGACGCGCAAATGCAGTGCCTGACCCCGGATTGAGCGCCCGCGTCCCTTCCAGGATTCCGAACCGCTCGCTGAAGGCGATTTGTTGCGCGTCGTCCATCGGCTGGTTCGGAAAGACCAAGACCGAGTATTCATCAAACGCCGCTCTAATTTCGCCGAACGCCGTATCGCCAAGGTCACGGGTAATATCTAGACCCGTTACCTCTACACCGAAATGAGGGGTGAGTAGTTTGAGCGCTATTGCCATGCTGCCCCCCTTTATCCAGCCGCTTGCTGGCGCCGGACATCGATACCCTTGAGCATATTCGGTAATTGGATATCGGCGCCGAAGTTGGCCTTGCACATAACTTTTTTGGCCCCTCCGGAACGATTCGTATTCTTACCTACCCAACGAAAATAGGTTTTCTGATTAGGGGACATGTGCAGCTTTCTCTCGATAAAATGCGTTCGGCTGAAATGTTGACGGCATTAAGAGTGGAACCGGGGCAATCATTCTATTGGAACTTATGTAGGTCTGATTTAGAGATCATCACATTGAAATCTGATTTTCCATGACGAACCTGCGGCCAAGCGCCTATTGGATTAACGTCTCCACCGCTAGTCAATTGACAGCCGTGGCGAGCGCCACTCGCTCTTCAGCACCATCCAATTTGGCTTTCTCGGAGATCGCGACTTGGTGATGGGCGCTTGTCCCGTTGGCAACGATGTCACGCGCGAGTTCCACTTCCGCCAAACAGCCTACCATCCGCGCGTCATCGCGCACCAAATCGATAATCTCCCCCAGTAATCCGCGTATGGCACGCGTTCGCCACACCCGAAATTTACCAAACCGTCGCCATAGCCATAGCGCTCTGCGAGCCAGCGGTTCTCACGCACCAACATGTTTGAGTGCACTCTCCACCGCTGATTCCCATGCCGAAGGCGGGTCAACATGGCTAACAAGGATGCGTAAATCGCTGCGATCGTAATACCGTCTTCCATCCGCGTATAATTATTGGCGATCCGCATTTCCAAGGCTGGGAATATTCCGTGCGGGCGCACATCCCACCAAATCTTTGAAGGGTCTTCCACCAATACAGCGTCGACGAGCATGCGGACATGCCGCTCATATTCGCCGTAGCTGTCGAATTTCTCGGGCAAACCGGTGCGGATCTGCCGCCACAATCAACTCTATACCCGCCGCATCGAATGTTTCGTTTTCCAACATCGCGCGCACTGTAACCGAATTAACCCTGCAGGGAATATACGTCCATTGCGCCGCTTGCTACAGCGCGCTACACCGCTTCGCTGATCTATTGAGGTAACCAACGTGCGAGATAAAGATCACGTCCCGTGAGCGAAGATAAGAAAAATCTTAGTTTTGCCTATTTGGTTTGGGGTCTTGGCGCCTTTGGGTTCTTTTATGCCTGGTTCCAGCGCGTCATTCCCAGCGTCATGGTTGACCACCTGATGGCGGAATTTGCCGTCAGCGGCGTCGTCTTAGGCACGCTGTCTTCGATATATTTCTACGTCTATGCCGCGATGCAACTACCTGTCGGCGCACTGATCGACCGATGGGGACCTGGTGTTCCCTATGCCTCCGCTTTGATTTTGGCGGCGGCGGGTAGTGCGCTCTTCGCGACAACCAACACGATCGAAATAGCTTATCTCGGACGCGTCCTGATTGGTGCCGGTTCCGCCTTTGCCTGGGTTGCCGTGCTCAAGATCACCGCACTGCATTTTTCACCGTCGCGCTTCGCTATGCTATCCGGAGCCGGTATGTTTTTTGGGATGTTCGGTGGATTTTCCGGCCAAGTCCTGGGCGGAACCTTGGTCGATGCCGTTGGATGGCGAATGACCATGTGGGGACTCGCCGTCACGGGAATTGTCCTCTCGATTGCCGTCTTCACCCTTGTTGGACGCCAGAAAACAGAGGGGAACACAAATACCGGTACATTGACCATGAAGGAGATCTTGATCACCTTCACTTCGGCCCTTCGCCAGCCGCAAGTTTGGCTCGTCGGTTGTGGCGGCGCTATCGCGGCGGCCCCGGTATTTATTTTCGGCGCGCTTTGGGGCGTACCCTTCCTGATGCAAATACACGGGCTACCACGCCCGCTGGCCGCATCGCTCACCGCGACGATGCTCATCGGCTGGGGCTTGGGCGCATTCCTCAGTGGGTGGATTTCCGACAAAATGGGTCAACGTCGCAACCCCCTTATTGTTGGCATTGTCGTCGCAATGGCGAGCTTATCGGCGGCGATCTATTTACCGGAACTTCCAACGATAGCCATTGCGGCCTTAATGCTCATCGGCGGTCTTGGCTCGGGGGTCATAATTTTGATCTTCGCCATATCTGGCGACCTATCACCGGACACTGCGCGCGGTTCAACCTTTGCCTTTGCAAATATGTTGATGATTCTCTCTGGCGCGATCTTCCAACCTGTCACCGGCCTTTTGCTCGATCTCAATTGGAACGGTGTCACGGAGAACAGCGCGCGGTTATACGATTTACACGCCTATCAAATCGCCTTCTTACTGATCCCCATTACCTCTATCGTGGGTATGCTGATGATTTTGTTGTCCCGCAACACAGAAAAAGACACTAGGCGGCCCACTTAGCTAAAACCGTCATTCAATCGAGCGAGTAGTCATTATGCCAAGTACCGAAACCCGCCGGGTTGTCGCCTCGAAAAGTACCAACGAAATCGTCACAATTATGGCAGGCAAGCCTCGCACGCCATTTTCCAACGAAGCGCTCGTTCGGGTTACTGCTATTTCATTGAACCGGGGTGAATTGGGCCGCGCACAAAGAACCGCCGACGGCACGCTTCAAATCGGCTGGGATTTCGTCGGCACGGTCGACACGCCCGCCGCTGACGGAACCGGCCCGGTCGCGGGAATTCGGGTTGTCGGCTTTTCCACGCGCATGGAAGGATGGGCAGAATTAGTCGCCGTTCCCACACCTTATATTGCGCCCATCCCAGACGGTGTCTCCGATGCACAGGCCGCCACATTGCCGGTTGCCGGTCTGACTGCGCTTCATTCGGTCGACGCGGCGACCAGCCTACTCGGTCGCCACGCGCTGATTACCGGCGCCACTGGGGGTGTCGGCATGTTCGCGGTCCAATTGGCGGCGCTCTCCGGCGCCACGGCCTTCGCCCAAATTCGCCGCGCGGAACAAAAACCCTTTATTGAATCTCTTGGCGAGCATCCGATGATCGTGACTGAGGATGGCCGCGAATTCAGCAAGCAAGAAGGGTTTCGCCTAATCATCGATGGCGTCAGCGGTGCGATACTAGCAAACGCAATCCCGGCCCTGGCACCGGACGGCATTTGCGTTTGCTACGGTGTCACGGACACACCGGAAATACCCGTTGATATCGGCCAATTCATGCGGATCGGCCTGGCGCAAATGATGGGGTTTCATCTCTATGCGAAAAGCGCATCCTCGCCTCCAAGCGAAAACTTGCCACGCTTACTCTCGCTTGTCGCGGACGGGAGGCTCAACTGCGCCATAGAACGCGAGGCATCCTGGACCGAGATCAACCGTGTCGCCCAAGACCTGATCGACCGAAAATTCCTCGGTAAAGCCGTCCTTCACATCGATTGACGCCGGATCGTTAGTCCCCGACGCCCCAGGCCTTGTCGGCGTATTGGGTCGTGACGATGTCGAAGACGACGCCATTCGGGTCACGAAACTTAATCTCCGAGGCACCATCCGGCGTGTTCGGCAGTTGCATGTGATAGCGCCCGCCATTGTCCTTAATGGTATCTTGCATGGCATCGATATCTTCGACGACAAATCCCATATGGTGGAGTCCGTGGAAGTTTTTACCGCGTTCATCTCCAGCCTGCTCATCCGATTGGAACTTTAAAATAGCCAGGCTGACGACACCGTCAGTTAATAAAATCGCGATGTCTGAGACCTGCGAGCGCGTCATCCCAAAGGTCTTCTCGTAAAAGCTAGCCGTCTCTTCCAAATCAGGAACGGTCACAGCGATATGCCGGAGTTTAGACATGGTTTTCTCCCCAAGAATTTTTCATCTAATTAAATTGATGCTGAGGCTTCACCGGGCATTCTGTCAAGCGGCAGGCAACGCGGCTTCAAGGGGAACCCTAAAGCGTTTCGCCACGCACTAAACGCGGTAAATCACCGAGCACCCCCATCGCATGGCGCATAAAGACCCGCTTTAACGGTGGAATCGCGTCGACACCCGCAAGGCCCAAGTCGCGGGCAGCCCGTATCGGCGCGACATCGTTTGAGAACAGACGGTTCAAAATATCGGTCACCGCAACCAAGGTCGTGTTATCGACCCGTCGCGAAGCCTCATAGCGGTCCAACACCGTGGCGTCTGCTGGCTCCAACCCCAACCGCACCGCATCGACCACAGCTTCGGCCAAAGCGGCGACGTCGCGAATTCCGAGGTTGAGTCCTTGTCCAGCGATCGGATGAATGGTGTGGGCGGCCTCGCTGATGAGCGCCAATCGCCGGTCCGTATAGCGATCCGCATGCATCAATCCCAAAGGATAAGCGAAGCGAGGCCCTACTAAATTGAGATCGCCCAACCAATCGCCAAAACGTCGCTGCACTTCTCCGAGGAACCCTGCATCGTCTAGATCGAGAAATGCCGGTGCAAGGCCCGCGCGCTCGGTCCATACGATGTTCGTGCGCTGTCCAGTCATAGGCAGCATGGCAAAGGGACCACTCGGCAAGAACAATTCGACAGCGACACCAGCATGCGCCCGCTCATGCGACACCGTGCAGACAATGGCGGTCTGATCATAGCGGAATTCACGTGCTCCGATACCGGCGGATTTCCGAAGTGGCGAATTTCGCCCATCCGCACCAACGACGAGTGACGTCTGCAGGACACGCCCGCCTTCAAGAATAACGTCAGCGCCGTCCGCATGACGTTCGACGGTCTCAACCGAGGCCGGAGCGATAATCGTCAAATTCCTGAGTTGGCCCCCGAGCTGGGATAATCCATCCCGAATAACCCGGTTTTCGATAATGTAGCCAAAGGGATCATCGCCGACCTCGGTATGGTCGTAATGCAAGAACAGTGGTGAGACGCCGCGCGAGGGATGGCCATCCGCCACACGGATATCGAGAATTGGCTCGGTTTCATCCGCGATCAGCGGCCACAGGCCGATTCCTTTCAGAACTTGGGCCGAGCCGTGTGCGATCGATGTCGTCCGGCCATCGAAGTCCAATGTGTTTACTGTGACGGGATCCAACCGTTCAATAACCGCCGTCGCAATGCCGCACCCCGCAAGGCCGCACCCCAGCGTCATACCCGCCATGCCACCGCCTACGATGACGACTTCGAATCTTTTAGACATCTTGTTTTCCACGTTTTTATTCTTACGCGCAGCTTCATATCTTAATCAAATGATGTCCAGCACAAGAGATTGCCTAAATTTTAATCGTTGCGTTTCCGATGTTTAATTTTTCATCGTTCTTGGGCCCATTCTCCGCCCGGTTGAATTGCGAAAAATCGTTTACCTATTGAATTTACTTATTTATTTTTACACTCAAACAAATGGCACGATTCTTGGTTCTGGATCCCCTGCGACAACGCTGCGTATACCGCGCGGCGGAAGTGCGAGCAAACCGCGGAGGGACCCACGAAT
>CAJWTF010000046.1 GCA_913046825.1 uncultured Rickettsiales bacterium
GTTGGCCTCACCAACCCTCATACAGGGGGCAGGGCATACGCCGTCGTACAGCTCCGCCAGGATAACGCCCTCGGCACACTCTATAATCTGGTCGGTTTTCAAACCAAGCTGAAACATGGCGCGCAAACCGAGATTTTTCGCAGGATCCCAGGGTTGGAGAAGGCGGAATTTGCCCGTTTGGGCGGCATCCATCGTAACACGTTCCTGAATTCGCCCCGCGTGCTTGATGGCGAGCTGCGTCTGAAGACGATGCCACGCATCCGGTTTGCCGGCCAGGTGACTGGTGTCGAGGGGTATATTGAGTCTGCCGCTATCGGACTGTTGGCAGGCCGTTTCGCGGCGTTGGAACAATTGGATGGCGCGCGTTTCACACCACCGCCCGCCACGACGGCCCATGGCGCGTTGCTCAGCCACATTACCAGTGGGGCCGATAGTGAGACATTCCAACCGATAAACGTGAACTTTGGTTTGTTGCCGCCACTAAAAGTCGAGGGTAAGCGGCCCAAGGGCCGTGACCGCAAGAAGGCGTATACCACGCGCGCGCTCGCGGATTTCGACCACTGGCTTGGCCACGTCCAAGCTGCGGCGGAATAAAGAATAGCTCTTCGCGTGTCGACATTTTGTCGAATTGATGTTATGTAAAGATCATGTTCCTGGACCTGCAAATTTCACAATTCTTGACCTGCCGCGCTGTTCGCGCGCCTAAGAGCCGTATTGTATTACTGTGCATGGGGTTGTCTCGCGGTTTTTATACTGGATCGCCTAAATGCTTCCCGTCGCGACACTCGTAAGAACTCGCTATCCGCTGATCGCGAATGCTCCGTCGACCGGAATTGACGCGCCGGAGACGTAATTCGAGGCGGCGCTCGCCAAAAATACGGCAATTCCCTTGTGATCGTCAGGTTCACCCCAACGTCCCGCCGGTGTGCGAGCGAGGACCTTGTCGTTGAGCTCCGGAAGATCGACCCGCGCCTGACGCGTGAGATCGGTATCAATCCAGCCCGGCAGTACCGCATTTACCTGGATGTTATCTCTCGCCCAAGCCGCCGCGAGGCTTTTCGTCATTTGCACGATCCCGCCCTTGCTCGCGGAATATGCGACAACCATCGGCGCGCCGAATAGGGAGTACATTGATCCAATGTTGATGATTTTGCCGCCGCCCGCTTCACACAAATGCGGGTATACTGCTTGAGAGCATACAAAAGCGCTGGTGAGATTGGTGTTGAGGACCATTGACCATTCCGCCACGGAAAGTGTTTCCGGCGCTTTGCGGATGTTCGTGCCGGCGTTATTGACGAGAATATCGATACGGTCGAAACGCTCTTTCGCAAAAGCCATCATCGTGGCGCACGCGCCTTCATCGGTCACGTCGATTTCAAAGGATGCCGCGGTGGCTCCAATTTCCACGAGCGCCGCGACCGCGTTGGCGTTCTTCTCGCCATTGCGTCCGGCAACCACGATAGATGCTCCCGCCTCCGCCATTCCCGTGGCCATCGCAAGGCCAATACCGCCATTGCCGCCCGTGACGACAGCAGTCTTTCCCGACAAATCGAACAAATCCATCCTTAGTAATCTCCCCTGAGCCTAATTTTCTTTTCTCGCCTAATAGCGCCCGATCATTGCCCGATAGGCAAGGCGTGCCGACGCTAATCCGGCGGGTGCTCGGATACTTGCATCGAAAACGTTGTATCCTGCGCGCTCAAGTCGATTTAGGTAACTATCCGCCAATACCGCTGGCAGGACGGCAGGCACCAGGGATTTTGGTATTTCCCGGCGCAATTCCCGTGCGTCTTGCATATGCTCTCGCGCGGTTGCCACCAGTTCGCCAATAGCCGCATTTAACTCTTCCGACGGCTTTAAGCTCAAAATCGAACGACGGTCGACGCGATGCCGAGCAAGTAATTCCTCCGGCAGAACGACCCGTCCCCTCTGCAAAAGGCTCGGCAATGCGCGCATAATCCCACCCAGCGCCCAGGCGACACCGACCTTGTGAGCGACCTCAATGGCTGCATCAGGTTTAGTGCAGCCCAACACTTCCATCGACAGCCTCACCAATGCCCCGGAAGTCGCATCCGCATAATCGATCAAGGAGGCCAGTGTCTGATGCGGCACTTCCTCCAAATCAATCAAGCGGCCATCAATCAATCGGTCAAAATGATTGCGGCTCAATTGATGAGCCATCACGAACGGATCCAGCGCTTCTATGACAGCGTGCTTGCGAAGCGGCGCATCCGAATACAGCGTATCGACAGAATCACGCCACCATTGCAACCGGATAGCACCCAGCATTGCTTCGCTGACGACTTCACGGGTCTTGGATATTTCAATGTTGAACGCGTAGAGGGCGAATAGAGCCTCGCGATGCTCCGACGGCGCAAACAACGTCATTAGAAAGCGGTCGCGGTCACTAAGGCGGACTTCCTCCGCGCAATAGGACAATGTCGGTGAATGAGCCACGTTACCGCCAACGAAAAAAAACTAGACTGGAATATAAACACTCTGGCTCCGCACGCCAAACCGGAGAAAGCGGAGAAAGCGGCAGCAAAATACTTCACAAACCCTTGGAACGCCTTAATTTAAAAGTTTTAATCGCTCTGACGGCTCGATGGATGACTTTAAAGATTGGCGGATATAGTACAATTTGCCTATAATCAACTCAAGATATTGTGATCGTTTTGGACACAATGGGACAAAGTAATGGGAGGTGAGTTCCGATGGCAGGCATTCTGACATCTCTTTCACGCACAATTGTTACAGGCTTTATTCTAGCAGCACTGCTGATTGCAATGTTCATTAGCATGGGCGGCGAATTAGATATGGCCTTTTGGAGTTTCTTAACGCGCTGGCTACATGTTCTTTCCGGCGTAATGTGGATCGGTATCCTTTGGTATTTCAATTTCATCCAAATCCCGAACATGGGGAATATTCCGGATGATCAAAAACCGGCCATCAGCAAGGTCATCGCACCAGCTGCCTTATGGTGGTTCCGCTGGGGCGCCATGGGCACGATTGTGACTGGCTTGCTCTTAGCTTCCATGAATGGATACATCGTAGATGCATTGATGCTTGGCGCGTCCGGTGTTCCGAAACACACGGCTATAGGTATTGGCATGTGGCTCGGTACCATAATGTTTATCAATGTCTGGTTTGTTATTTGGCCAAATCAGAAAGTTGCCCTTGGCATAGTCGACGGTAGCGCGGATGAGAAAGCAGCAGCGGGCCGCAAGGCAATGCTCTTCTCGCGAACCAACACATTGCTTTCGATCCCGATGTTGTTCGCCATGGTAGCGGCGCAGAACATCTACTAATACAAAGCATTTGAGACGATAAAAGGCGGGGTTTTGACCCCGCCTTTTTCTATGTAAAAACTACGATATCGAGAGTTAGGAAAGTGCGACGAGACCGGCTGCGACCCGACGGCCTTCGGCTGCCAGGATATTATATGTTCGGCACGCTGCACCGGTATCCATTGTATCAATGGCTAATCCCTTTTGCCGGCACGTGTCCATCAAAGATCGAGGCAACAATTGCATCGCCTCGCCACAACCAATCAATAGTATTTCAATACATGGGTCTTCAGCCAAGACTGGGGCCAGTGACCCCAGGTTTACATCGTCAAGGACATTCACATCCCAGGAAATCGTCTGTTTCGGTAACACGATAACCGACCCTTGATAATCAATTCGCGATACCTTGAAATGACCGCTGCCGTAACTCTGGACGATCTGCTGACCTTCCGGTTTGAGAGGCGAAATATCCAAGCGATTACGCTCCCGCTTCCTGTTCCGCCTCTTCTTCATCTTCGGTAAGGGCGCGACGGTCGATCTTGAGGTAGACCAACAACGGGACGGCCAAGGCAATCGAGGAATATGTCCCAACGAACACACCCCATATCAGCGCAATCGTAAACCCGCGAATAACCTCACCGCCGAATATGAACAATGCTAACAATGCGAGCAGGGTCGTGACACTTGTCATCACTGTGCGAGACAGAGTTTCGTTGATCGAGCGATTGAACAACTCGATCAACGGTGTGGTTTTGTAACGGCGCAGGTTTTCACGGACTCGGTCATAGACAACCACCGTATCGTTGATGGAATACCCCGCGATGGTAAGAACGGCCGCCACCGTGGCAACATTGAATTCCAATTGCAGCAGCGCAAATAATCCGATCGTGGACAGCACGTCATGGGTCAACGCGACAATCGCACCAACACCGAACTGCCATTCGAAACGAAACCAAATGTAGAGGAGAATCGCGCCAACAGCCGCGAGAACCGCCCAAATCGCCGCTTCCTTAAGCTCCGCACCCACGGTTGGGCCGACAAACTCAGTACGCCGGTACTCCGCAATGCTACCCGCTAGGACTTCCTTGATACGATCTACAGCGATTTTCTGTGCATCGTCACCGCCTTCTTGGCGTTGTACGCGTATTAACACCGTGTCGTTTGAGCCAAACTCCTGCAGTGAAACATCACCAAGATCGAGGGTTCCAATCTTGTTACGCATACCGCTCATGTCGGCGGGCCCGGACGTCTTTACCTCCAGCAAAACACCACCGAGGAAATCGATACCGAGATTGAGTCCCCTTCCCACAAAAAGAATTGCCGACGCCGCGATGAGGCAAATCGACAAGACCAGTGCGACTTTCCGCATCTCCAGAAAATGGATACTCGTTTTGTCAGGGATCAAACGTAATGTCTTCAAGGTAACCCCCAGGTCAAATCGGTAGTGTTTGTGGACGGCTACGCCGCAACCAAAATACTATTAGCAAACGCGTCACCATGATCGCAGTGAACATGGATGTCAGAATGCCGATGGAAAGCGTGACAGCGAAACCCTTGATCGGGCCCGAACCGAAAGCAAATAGTAGCACCGATGCGATCAATGTCGTCAGGTTCGAATCAATAATAGTGGTCAACGCCCGCTTATAGCCAGCATCTATGGCACCGATGGGTCCGCGTCCGGCTAGTGTCTCTTCCCGAATACGCTCAAAGATGAGCACATTCGCATCGACCGCCATACCCATCGTCAGCACGATCCCTGCAATTCCAGGAAGCGTTAATGTTGCACCTAATGTCGACAACACAGCGAATATCAGCGCGATATTAAAAAACAGCGCGACATCGGCCATTAAGCCAAACCGTCCGTAGACCACCACCATGAAGATCACGACAAGAACAAGACCGATCATACTGGCATTTTTACCCGCCTCAACTGAATCCTTCCCTAATCCTGGGCCGACCGTTCGTTCTTCCAAGAATGAGACGGGGGCCGGTAGGGCACCGGCGCGCAACAGCAGCGATGTCCTTTGCGTCTCCGCAACGCTAAATTGACCTGTAATAATGCCGCTACCACCGGTAATCGGCTCGTTGATGCGTGGAGCACTAATCACCTTGCCATCCAAGACAATGGCCAATAGCCGGCCAACATTCTTACTGGTCACGCGTCCGAACTTTCGGGCCCCGGTTTGATCGAAGCGAAATGAAATTACCGGACGATTCTGCTCAAAACTTGGTTGAGCGTCGACAAGATTATCGCCGCCGACATCGACTTTCCGGCGAACCCAATATCGGGTTGCTTCGCGGTCCACTTCTCCCGACGGTATATCAAGATATCCCGGCGGTGGACGCGACGAACTGCCGAAGATTTCTGGATGGACGAGATGAAACGTTAACTTGGCGGTCGTATTCAGAATGCTTTTAATCTCTTCTGGATTATCCACACCCGGAATCTGCAGCAGAATACGCTCTTCGCCCTGTTGTTGGATTGTCGGTTCGCGCACACCTGTTTTATCGATTCGAATACGGATGATCTCGAGCGTTTGCTGAACGGTTTCCTTTCGCTTGTCCGCGATGGCTTGTTCCGTGAACTCAACTCGAAACCCACCTGCATCAAGCGTATCAATGCTCACACCATGATTACGTTGCAAGACCAATTCACGAACTCTCTCCCGCTTCTCGGGATGAGAGATATCAAACTGCACGGCATTACCATTGATTTTCAAGTTCTTTGGAAATGTTTTGATTTCATCGAGCCGAAGAATTTCTCGGATATCTCCTTCGAGGTTCCCAAACATTTCTTCGATCGCCACGTCGGTTTCAACCTTCAACAGCAAGTGCAACCCACCTTGCAGATCGAGCCCGAGATTTATGGTCTTACCCGGCATCCAATCCGGGAAATCTTCGAAGGTCCCTTTGGACATGAGATTTGGTAATGCATAAAGAACGCCAAGCACGCATATCAGCATTACGGTAACGCGTTGAAATATTGAAATATTAATCATGATGAATGACGCGCTGCTCTGTCGCTCAATCTTTGCCCGTCAGACGGCCTAATAGACTACCGCCTTCTTTCTTCTTTTCCGTGCCGCCTGAATCGTTCGCAGCTTCTGGTTTTTTGGTCTCTCCGCTGTCTTTCACCGGCTCGGTTTTTGACATGACGCTTGCCAGCGTGGAGCGCGCGATCTTGACCTTCACGCCTTCGGCGATTTCCACCTGGATTTCATCGTCGCTGATTACTTTCGAGACCGTGCCGATAATACCGCCACCGGTGACGACCTTGTCGCCCCGTCGGACGGCCACCAACATTTCGCGGTGCTCCTTCATCTTCTTTTGCTGCGGCCTAATCAACAGAAAATAAAAGACCGCAAAAATAAGCAGAAGCGGAAACATCATCGAGAAGATGTCGCCACCGCCACCACCCGCACCTTGGGCCCAAGCTTCGGAAATCAACATGAGGAGCTCCTTCAATTGCGGCGCGGAAATCCGCGCAGGCCGGACTATACAGGCCTTCCCGCTAAATTCAATTCATGCATGAGGTATTACAAGCTCAGAATGGCAACAATTGACGAAAGTATGATCGAAGACTAGGGTCCTCCGCCTTCTAACGCTGAGCCGGACCCAAGACTTTTATGAATGATGACAAGCTGATCAACATCCTCACCCGCATCGCAGATGCCCTCGAACGCGTCGGCCCGAATACGGCGAAAACAAACGATCTGAATGCCGCCGACGCCTTCGTCTGGCAAGCCGACATTCAATGGCTGGAGCCGATCGACAGCGTGAACCGTGTCGAGATCGAGTTGCTCAAGGGGATAGAGCATCAGCAACAAATTTTGTTAGATAACACGGATCGTTTCGCCAGGGGCTTGCCCGCAAACAACGCGCTGCTTTGGGGTGCCCGCGGCACGGGGAAAAGCTCGCTCGTAAAGGCGGTTCATGCAGAAGTGTGCGCGACCAGCGGCGACAGTCCGGCACTCGTTGAAATTCATCGCGAAGACATACCATCATTGCCGACATTATTAGGTATACTCCGCGCCTCTGACAGACAATCCATCGTCTTTTGCGACGATCTGTCCTTCGACGGCGATGACGCTAGCTACAAATCGCTAAAAGCGGTCTTGGAGGGCGGCATCGAAGGCCGACCGTCTAATGTGATCTTCTATGCGACGTCCAATCGCCGCCATCTGATGCCGCGCGACATGATGGAAAACGAACGCTCGACCGCGATCAATCCCTCCGAAGTAGTCGAAGAGAAAGTTTCCCTATCCGACCGGTTCGGATTATGGCTTGGTTTCCACAACACGAACCAGTCGACTTATCTTGAGATGATCCAGGGTTATATCGAGTTTCACGATCTCTCCATTGCCGAGGAGATTTGGCGTTCGGAGGCCATCGAGTGGTCCGCAACGCGCGGCTCGCGCTCCGGTCGTGTCGCCTGGCAATATATTCAGGATCTCGCCGGACGGCTCGAAAAGCCACTGAAACAGTAACTATCGCTCTGATAGCTGTGCAGACATTCGCCCCAAAAACCGTGTCGGATTGACAGCATCACGTCCGCTTCGAATTTCAAAATGCAGCTGTGGCTCGTCAACACTACCAGTGCTACCGACCTTCGCGATGGTTTGCCCGCGCTGCACAGTATCACCCGATTTTACCAAAAGAGCATCATTATGCGCATAGGCGCTCATAATGCCTTTCTTGTGCCGAATCAGAACTAAGTTCCCAAATCCCCGCAACTCGTTCCCTGCATAAGCAACCACACCAGACTGCGCCGCATGTACCGGTGTGCCACGCGCTGCAGCGATATTTATGCCGTCGTTGTGTAGCCCTTTACCCTTCGTGCCAAAGCGCGATATCACCCGCCCTCGGATCGGCCAAATAAAACTACCTCGAGTTGGTGGCAATTTTGGCGCCTGAATCCGACGACGCGGTGTTTTCTTCTGCTTGAGTGCTTTACCGCTTTTGACTAATTTGCGCTCACGGGGCTGGTTCGCGCCGACACTAATTGATTGACGTGTGACTTGCGTTCGGTCGGCCTCGACCGCTCCCGGCAGGCGCAATGTTTTCCCCATGATAATTTTATAAGGTGGCTTCAGTCCGTTGATATGAACAAGTTGGCTCATGGCCACGCTGTATTGGCGCGAAATGCCGTAAACCGTGTCCCCCCTGACAACTTTATGAATTCGTGGACGAGGTAGTTTCAATCTTTGGCCGATGAAAAGCCGGTAAGGCGGCTGCAATTTGTTGGCTGCGATCAATGATCGAGTCGAGAGACCGTAGCGTTGCGCAATCAGATACAGACTGTCAGCTCGTCTCACCTCATGAATTTTATCACGCGGCATAGCAGATATCGTCGACCCTCCCCCCTTCCGGTCCTCATACAGCGTCACACGGGCTGGCTGCGTGCACGCGGCGAGCATTGAGACCGCACAAATGATGAGGAAAAGAGTAGGACGCATAGGCATTAGTGTACCGTTGGGGCGACGTTGTCTCAATTATCGGGTTGCTTACCTTACATCTCCTTGGACCAAAGGCACGAAACGGACTTCACCTAAGTCTTCAATGTCGAATTCATCATCGTTTCTGACGACTCGGACAATACGTTGTTTGGATTTTTCTCCACCGATCGGCAGCACCATAACGCCGCCGTCATCCAATTGTTCCGCCAATTTACGCGGTACATCATCAGAACAAGCGGCGGAAATGATGCGTGCGAATGGCGCCTGCGCTTCCCAACCCAGGCTACCGTCACCAGCCATACTGGTGAAATTGTTACGCCCCAAAGCGTAAAGCCTTTTTCCCGCCTGCCGATGAAGCTCTTTATGGCGCTCAATCGCATACACCCGGCGACATAAATGAGTGAGAAGCGCCGTCTGATAACCTGACCCCATGCCGATTTCCAAAACCTTATGGGTCTGATTCAGCGACAATGCCTGCAACATCATTGCGACGACGCTCGGTTGGCTTACGGTTTGACCAAAGCCAATCGGCAAGGCGGTATCTTCATAACATTTATCGAGAAAGGCCTCTGGGACAAAATCTTCTCGCGGCACTCTCTCAAATGCGGAAAGCAGATCAGTATCAGTAATCCCGCGCCGACGCAGGTCGAGAATCAAACGTATTTTCCGGGTTGCCGGAATCATTCGAATTCCTTACGCAACTTTCGCAACGCGCCGTAATGGGTCAAATCGCAATGTAATGGCGTTATGGATATCTCACCGCGTTCAACAACCCGATGATCTGAATCACTCCGCTTGTGGTGCGCCCCAGCAATAGACGTGCCGATAATGTAGTAGTGCCCGGGACGCCGCGGATTTGGCATCTGATGCAACTCGTAGCCGGATTTCCGGCGCCCCTGGGGTACCATGGAGACTCCATTCACTTCTTCCGGCGGCACATCAGGGAAATTAATGTTCATAAAGACATCATGCGGCCACTCGAATTTAAGCAACAGTCCGATTATAGAACACGCATGTGCCGCCGTCGTCTTGAATTGCTCTTTCTGCCCCTTGACTTCCTGGCTAAGGGCAATCGCCGGTATTCCCAGTAGCGTTGCCTCCATCGCTCCGGCGACAGTGCCCGAATAGGTCACGTCGTCACCGAGGTTCCCACCTCTATTGATCCCACTCAGCACCAAATCTGGGCGTTTGTCCTTTAAGTACTCTCCCATCGCTATCATTACGCAATCGGTTGGGCTCCCCCCTACGGCATAACGGCGAGGAGCGAGTTTAGTCACGCGGACGGCTTTCGAGAGCGACAAAGAATGTCCAGCGCCGCTCTGCTCTTCTTCCGGTGCGAAAACCCAAACGTCTTTAGTAAAACTCTTCGCGATATTTTCTAGAACTTTTAACCCCGGCGCTCGAATCCCATCATCGTTTACCACAAGAATGCGCGCGTCGGTCAGGTCGAGCGGTGGTGAGAACATCGTCATCAGCCAACCATCGGACTAATCTTCTCTAGACCGCCCATATACGATCGCAGCACATCCGGTACTCTGATCGTCCCATCAGGATTTTGATAGTTTTCGATGATCGCGATCATCGTTCGCCCGACGGCAAGTCCTGATCCATTCAATGTGTGAACGAATTCTGTCCCCTTCCCTCCATTAGGCCGAAACTTAGCTCGCATTCGGCGGCCCTGAAAATCCCAGCAATTCGAGCAACTAGAAATCTCACGATAACGATTTTGCCCCGGCAACCATACTTCCAGATCGTAAGTCTTGCGGGCACCGAAGCCCATATCGCCGGTGCACAACATCATGACTCGATAGGCCAATCCAAGGCGTTTGAGAACTTCCTCGGCACAATTGGTCATGCGCTCCAACTCTTCGTCGGATCGATCCGGATGCGTGACGCTAACCAGTTCGACCTTTGAGAATTGATGCTGGCGGATCATCCCCCGCGTATCTTTCCCGGCCGCCCCCGCTTCGGAACGAAAACACGGCGTCCAAGCTGTGAATCGCAGCGGTAAATCATCTTCCCGCAAGATGTCATCGGATACGAGATTGGTGAGCGGAACTTCAGCGGTCGGAATAAGCCAATAGCCATTATCTGTGTGAAACAGGTCATCGGCAAATTTCGGCAGTTGGCCAGTGCCGTAAAGCGTTTCATTCCGAACCAGGGCTGGCGGTACGATCTCTGTATAGCCAAATTCTTCAGTGTGAGTATCCAACATGAAGTTCGCGATGGCGCGTTCCATACGCGCCAAACCGCCTTTCAAAACCACAAACCGCGCACCCGATAATTTGGCACCCGCATCGAAGTCCATTTGACCCAAGGCTTCGCCAAGTTCGAAATGTTCCTTCGCCTCGCCTCCGATCTGGGGTTTCTCCCCTACGGCCCGCACTTCAACGTTGTCATCTTCACTTTGGCCATCCGGGACATCGGCAGCTGCTACATTCGGCAGTTCTTGCAGGATCGCTTGCAAAGCCGCGGAATGCTCGCGCTCAGACGCTTCTTCGCCCGATATACCTTCCTTAAGCCCCAGCACTTCAGTCATCAGTGCATCGGCATCACCACCTTCTTTCTTAACCTTACCAATTTCGCGCGAAAGGGTGTTCCGTCGCTCTTGCATCTCCTGAAACGCGGTTTGCGCGGCTCTTCTGGCGGCATCAATTTCGAGAATGCGCGCAGAAACCGCTTTCGCGCCACGCCGCCCGAGTTCGGCATCAAAAGTTTCGGGGTTTTCGCGGATGTATCTAAGATCGTGCATTTGGACGCTACCTGCTAATCGTTTGGGCGTTTATACGGAAACCAGTCCCCAGCGTCCATTGACGGACGGCTTTTATTCCGCTTCCCCCGTCTTCTCATTTGCGTCTGCAGAGGCTTCCCGTTTCGCACGCCCCTTTTCGACGAAGATGGCGCAATAAATTGAAATCTCGTAGAGGATAATAATCGGCACGGCGAGGCCGATCTGACTGAGTGGGTCCGGCGGCGTCAAAATCGCTGCGGCAACAAACGCTACGACGATGGCATACCGTCGTTTTTTCTTCATGCCATCGCTACTCGCCAAACCCGCCCGCGCCAGCAAGGTCATGACGACAGGCAGTTCAAAACTAATTCCAAAAGCAAAGATCAACCGCATAACCAAAGACAAGTATTCGTTTACCTTCGGCTCAAGTGCGATGGTCATGGTGCCGTCCACACCAATTTGCTCAAAACCCGTAAAGAACGCCCATGCTACCGGCAATACCAAGTAGTACACGAATGAACCGCCCATAAAAAACAGGATCGGCGTCGCGACCAGGAACGGCATAAACGCTTGCTTTTCATACTTGTAGAGGCCCGGCGCAATAAACATCCACATCTGAATGGCGATCACCGGGAACGCCAGGAAGGCACCAGCGAAAAATGCGACTTTTATTTCCGTAATGAATTTTTCGTGCAGCGCAGTGTAGATTAAACGCCGAGCTTCTTCGCCTTGCCAAAGGTCAGCCAATGGTTGGACGAGAAAATTGAAGATGTCTCCCGCGAAATAAAACGCAAATAGAAAACACGCCAGAAATCCGCCGACGGAGTAAATGAGTCGTTGGCGTAATTCGACCAAATGGTCGAGCAGCGGCATTTTAGCGTCTTCTGCCTCGTCTTCCATCGGCTAGCCGCTGGTCACTTTTTTTGGCGCGTCAGAATTCGAAACGGGAGCATCGACCACCTTGTGTTGAATGGTCTGACCGGCGATTACGGGCGGCTCATCTTCTACGCCGGTGCTCTCTAGTTCGCTTTCAAGTTCGTGCATCGTATTCGTGAGGCCGCCGGTCGGATCGACAGTCTCTTCCAGCTCTCGCTCGAGATTGATATCCGCAGCTTTCTCCAAATCTTTCCTGATATCGTCGAGTTCGGTTTCGCGCGCCAATTCGTCGATACCACGTTGAAAGTCGTTCGCCAGACCGCGCACCTTCCGGACACCTGCGACAACGGTCTTTAAGACACGAGGCAACTCTTTTGGTCCAACCACCAGGATAGTGATGACCGCAACAATAAATAGTTCCTGCCAACCGATATCAAACATACTTCTGTGCCACGAGGAATCGGCCGCGGCCTTGGTACAAAGGTTTAGCCGTTTACTGCACGATCCTTATTTTCGCTCGACAACGAATCCATGGGCTTCTTCGACTCTTCGGATGCGATGGCTTTGTCGGGCTCGGCTTCTCCGTCGGTATCACCGGCCCCCTCTTCCTTGATGTTTTTCTTAAAGAATTTCAGCCCCTTACCGAAGTCGCCCATAAGCCTGGAGATTTTTCCGCCCCCCCCAAACAAGACCAAGACAACCACAAGAACGATTAGCCAATGCCAGATACTAAAGGTGCCCATTTTTTGGTCTCCGAGTTATACTTTCGGACATTCATACACGCGACACCTGCAATAACAACCGTCTCGTGAAAGGATGGATCGACCGAGCGCGTCTAATCGGCTTCCATTGCCGGAAACACGAAGGCGCGGCTCGGATCAAATTCAATCGAGACGGTCTCATTTTCCGCGGGCAAATAGCAGCCCGGAACGCGGGAATGCAGATGGAATTTTTCCTTCGCATGCTGACAGTGGCAAAGATGTATTAAGCTGGTGCGCCCTAGCATACGTGAGGCTAGTACCTTACCGCATAGAGCCGAATCGTCTCGCTCCGCCCCCACATCAATTGCTTCAGGACGGATGATAATCTCCGCTTTCTGCCCATCGGCAAATGTGGGAGCAGGGAAATCGCCAATCGGCGTATTTACGATGCCGTTCGCCGCCGCACCATAGACCTTATTCACTCCGCCAAAAAATTCCGCAACAAAGGCGTCCGTCGGCCGCATATACAGTTCGTCGGGTTTATCGAATTGGACCAAACGTCCGTCCCGCATCACGCCAATCCGGTCCGCCATGAACATCGCCTCTTCTGGGTCATGCGTTACCAAAAGTGCGGCAGTGCCGCTTTCCTTCAGTATATGCAGGCTCTCGTCCCGCACTTGGTCACGTAGACGGGCATCCAAACCGGAAAAGGGTTCATCCAATAGAATAACCGGTGGGCGCGGCGCCATCGCTCGCGCCAGTGCCACTCGTTGTTGTTGCCCGCCTGACAAAGTATGGGGATAACGCTCCGTCGCCCATTTCATGCCGACCTGTTCGAGTACTGTCACGGCGCGAATATTCTTCCCGCCCGCCGAAAGGTTGCTCAGGCCAAATTCAACATTCTGTATAACTGTCAGATGTGGGAACAGCGCATAATCCTGAAACACGAGGCCGACACTACGCTGCTCCGGTGGCACTACCGTGCGGGAGTCAGCGACAAAGGCTACGCCGACTGAGACTTCACCCTGTTGTAAAGTTTCCAACCCAGCCGCCACCCGCAAAGCTGTTGTTTTGCCACAACCGGATGGTCCCAAAAGACAGACAACCTCGCCCGCATGAACGTCGATATTGAAATCATCGACGGCCACGGTGTCGCCATATATATGGCGAATATTCTTCAATTTAAGTGCAATTGCATCCGGCATTGGGCGATTTCAGCTATTGGGTTCGTCAGCAAGGTACATTCTAAGAATGATTTTCAATAGCAAACAAGCAAGTCCGGCAAATCAATTCGCGTGCGCATCTTCCGAAACTTCCTCGGATTCTTCCTCGGGAGCATCTCCAAACTCGGCATCAATAGCCGCGATATCGATTTCCTCCTCTTCATCATCCTCGTCTTCATCGCCCTGATCGGAACCATCTTCACCAATCCCTAACTGTTCCGCCAGCGGTCCAAAGCCACGGCGCCGGTCCAACAATCCCGCAGCTTTGAGCTCGTCGACACCAGGTAACGCGTCCAGAGTTTCCAGTCCGAAATGATCGAGGAACCCTTCGGTTGTTCCCCACGTCACCGGGCGGCCAGGAAGACGTCGCCGTCCCTTGGGTTTCACCCACCCCGCCTCCAGCAAAATATCTATTGTTCCTTTGCTGAGAGAGACGCCGCGCACTTCCTCGATCTCCGCGCGCGTGATCGGTTGGTGATAGGCGATAATGGAGAGCGTCTCGACCGCTGCGCGGGAAAGCTTCCGAACCACTTCCCGCTCTATCTTCATTAGCGACGCTAGGTCCGGCGCAGTCCGAAAGGCGACCGCATTTCCGATCCGTATCAGATTTACACCGCGATTTTCATACATGCCTCGAAGCTCTTCGAGAAGGTTGCCTAAATTGGCCCCTTCAGGCAGGCGCGACACCAAGACACGCTCGGCGATCGGCTCGGTTGACGCAAAGATAATCGCTTCGATAAGCCGGATTTGCTGAAATCTATCCATCGTTCTCGTAAGTCTTAATGAAAATGGGTTCGAAAGTACCTGACTGCCGGATACTGATTTGACGAGTCCTGGCCAGTTCCAACGTCGCAACAAAGGTCGTCGCGACCGCTGATTTATAGCTCAGCGCATTCCGGATCCCTTCCGGAAGAAAACTCGTCAAGACAGTCCAATCCGGAACATCGCCAATGAGGCTGCGCAGCCGTATCAATGCGTCTTCTATGGAGAATACTTCCATTGGGTTAATTTCGTATGTGCTGGCTTCTTGTCGCTGATGGTGCGCGCCATAGACAGACAACAATTCATAAAGCGACAAATCAAAAACTGATGACCTTATAACAGGCATGCGCTCCGGGTCACCGCGTCGAAAAAAATCCTGCCCCATTTGCTCACGCGCGAACAATCGCTCAGCAACCTTCCGCATAGCTTCCAGTCGCTGTAATTGGAACGCAAGACGAGCGGCCAACTCCGCGGCACTCGGCTCATCTTCCCCGCCAGTCGCGGGCAGCAATAACCGCGATTTGAGATAGGCAAGCCAGGCCGCCATCACCAAATAATCCGCAGCTAACTCTATGCGTAAACGTTGAGCCGCGTTGATAAAGGTCAGATATTGCTCCGCCAATTCCAGAATCGATATTTTCGTCAGATCTACCTTTTGATCCCGAGCCAGTGTCAGCAAAATATCGATCGGGCCCTCATAGCCATCAATATCAAGCACAAGCTCGTCCGCGCCCGGCTTATAGGGCGGGCGCTCGTCCTCAAACGGCTCGTTCTCATTTGCTCCGGCAGGCGCCTCTTCAGATTGGCCTTCGGTCTCTTCCGTCATCGATGTCCCGTGATATCAATCAACAGGTTATGCAGCCAAGCAACCGGTTCTCCGATCACGATCCCGACAAGGTTAAAATCCAAATCAAGCTGCCGTATCACCATTGGTACAATGAACAATAAGCCGATCAGAATGAACAGTCCGAATCTTTCCATGCGAGCCAAAGGATAAGCTAGAAAGTCGGGTAAGATGCCGACCGCTACCCTGCCCCCATCGAGCGGTGGTAAAGGCAGCATGTTCAAGACCGCGAGGATGAGGTTCAAATGAATCGAGTTCTCCAAATTTCGGGCCAACCAGATCGCAACATCGGCCGGAAATAAGAATACAAGATGTGCCGCCATCGCGGATGCCCAGGCGAGGAAAAGATTAGTCACCGGACCCGCTGCCGCCACCAATGCCATATCTCGTTGCGGATGATGGAGTTGCCGCATATCGACCGGAACCGGCTTAGCCCAACCGAACAAGAAGGGAGAACCCAGGAATACCAGCGAGGCCGGCAGAAGAACCGTACCGAACATATCGACATGTTTCAGTGGGTTGAAACTAACGCGCCCCAGCATCTTTGCTGTTGGATCGCCAAGACGCCAAGCCACCCAACCATGCGCCGCCTCGTGCAGGGTTATCGCGAAGAGAACCGGGAGTACCCAAATTGAGGCTGTATGCGCGATAGTCGAGAGATCGGGCACTCTGTGATCAGCCTTGCAGCAATGAAGTCAATTCGTCTTGCAATGCAACCGCATCAATATTTTCGGGAGTGGTGGCCACGGCCTCTCTCGCTTTCTCGAAACGCGCGAAAGACGCGTCGCTTACCTGCCCGCTGCCAAGTGCGATTTCTCGCATCTGCTCGAGTTCGGCATAGCAATGTAAAACGATGTCGCAACCGGCGGAACGTGTGGCTTCGGCCTTTTCTCTGTCGCCGCCGGATAATGCTGCCATTGTCACGTCATCGCTGACGATCAATCCCTCAAATCCGATATAACCACGGACAACTTCCTCAATGATCGTGGGTGATGTGGTCGCCGGTCGTTCGGCATCAATTTGCGGAAACAAAATATGCGCGGTCATCGCAAGTGGCATATCGGCGAGTCCCTTGAAGGGTGCGAAATCCGTCGCCTCCAACTGATCGCGCGGCAAGTCGACACTCGGTAACTCCTTATGACTGTCTGCCATTGCCCGTCCATGCCCCGGCACGTGTTTGATCATCGGTAAGACCCCACCGGCCATCAACCCTTCGGCAAATGCCCGGGCGACTGAGACCACCAGTTCCGGGTTCCCGCCGAAAGAACGGTCGCCGATGACGTCATGCGCACCTGGAATGGAAAGATCGAGGACTGGCGCACAATCAACGTCGATCCCGAGATCGGTTAATTCGGCGGCGAACAACCGCGCATTAACCCAGGCCGCTCGCTTCGCCGCATCCATGTCTATCAATGCGAGGTCGCCGAAAACCTTGGCGGGCGGCGCCTCTCGCCATTGCGGCGGCGTCAACCGAGCGACTCTGCCGCCTTCCTGATCGATAAGGATTGGGGCGTCGTCCCGCCCGACACAATCCCGCAGGGAAGATGTGAGAGCCCGAATTTGAGCCGGCGTGCCAATGTTATCGGCAAAAAGGATAAATCCGAATGGGTCAGTTTCCTGGAAAAACGAGATTTCCGCTTCGGTCAATTCCAAGCCCGCGCAGGTAAATATGGTGGCTACAGTCATGTTCCTACTTTCGTCTGACGACGAAGCAACCTTGCTTGCGCCGTTTCAATGCATCGCAAAAACGTTTAGCCGCTCCTGAATCCGCAAATGGTCCGGACTGCACGCGATAATACACGCCTTTCTTCGGCACGTTCGCACGCTCCACCGAAAGCTTCCTTCCACGCAATATATCAGGGTTTTTCTTTTTTGCGCCGCCCCAGGCACGCTCCGCCGCGGATGCCGAACGCAACGCACCCAATTGAATATAATAACCTTTCGCCGTTGATGGCGTCGGTTGGCGTTTTGGTCGTGGCGATGGTTTCACAACTTTTGGCGCTGATTTTTTCAGCTGTGGTATTGCCGGTGCTTTGCTTACTGACGGCCTCACTGTAGGCGTCTTCAATGCCGGAGGTGGCGGCGGCACTGGTTTGACTTCCGTTGCCGTCGGACTCTTCTTCTCGGGTGTCAAACGAATGGGAACGCTCGGTGTTTGAGATTCCGCGATCTTTGCCGTCTCCGTTATCGGAGATTTCTCACCGACTTCCGATGCTGAACCAGGTGCGGGTAGAGGTGGAGGTGCATCTTTTTGGGCCAAGTCGAGGGCTTTCTTAAGGGCTTCATTAGCAGTCCGCGGCCGAGCCTCATTCGATGATGCTACTGCCGGTTTTTCTATTGCCGCGGGTTTTTCCGTATTTGGCAATTTCGTTGCGACCGACGGCTTTGGATCCTCGGGCGGAAGTTCCGTTGGTTGTTCCGCAGGAGGCAGCAGGCGTTCGACCTTCTGGTCGTCTTCTCGTTGTTCCAAAGTATTGAAGACATACTTGTCACGATTGGGCACATCCACCCCACCCGGATTGGAGGGCTGCGCCTTCAAAGCGCCTTTTGGACGAAGTAATGGCGCAGCATCTTCACTTCCTTCGAGGATCCCCTGGTTGTAGGCATACCAAGTGACCGCACCAAATCCAACCATTGCAACGAATGCTCCGACAGCCGGGATCGCCTTGTTAATACGCCGGGTGGCACTCCGGTCTCGGATGACATCTTGATCGAGTGCGGCGAGTTCCTCGCGAAGCTTGTCCGAACGCCGTGCCATCAGCGCATTTCCTCCACAGCCTCGACGCCGAATACCGCCAGACCGGATGCAATCACGATCTGTGTCGCCCGCGCCAACGCCAGGCGTGCCCGCGTCAGTTCGCCCGCATCACCACGCACCATACGCAAGGACGGATCCTCACGGCTACCCTTGGTCCAGAGCCCATGGAAGGCGGCCGCTAAATCGTACATGTAAAACGCCAAGCGATGAGGCTCATGAGCTTCAGCAGCGCTTTCAAGAGTTCGCGGCCAAGCAGCGATCACCTTAATCAGATTGAGTTCAGCATCGTCCTTCAACAAAGCCAAATTCGCGGCCGCCAACGCGCCAGTCGCCGTATTCAATTCCGGAAGAGCTTCCGCCGCCATCCGCATCACGGAATGACAGCGCGCATGGGCATATTGCACGTAGAACACTGGATTTTCGCGAGATTGTTCCCGAACGACAGCAAGATCGAAATCAAGTGGCGCGTCATTTTTGCGCGTAAGCATAATAAATCGCACGACACCGGAGCCGACCTCGTTCACCAAATCGCGCAAGGTCACGAAGTTACCGGCTCGCTTCGACATGCGAATCAGTTCGCCATTTTCCATCAAGCGAACAATCTGGCAAATCTTCACATCCAGATGAGCGCCCTGCTCCGTCACCGCATCTGTCGCGGCGACCATCCGTTTGACGTACCCGCCGTGGTCCGCCCCCCAGACGTCGATCAATTCACCATAGCCGCGTAAGTATTTATCGCGATGATAGGCGATATCGGACGCGAAATAGGTCCAGCTACCATCTGACTTCTTCAATGGCCGATCGACATCATCCTTGAATTCAGTAGATTTGAAAAGCGTCTGTGGACGCGGCTCCCAATCGTCCGGCTTCTTGCCTTTGGGTGGTTCAAGAACACCCGTATAGACCAGCTCTCGCGATTCCAGGTTTTTGAGCACTTCATCTACCCGACCGGCCTCCACCAGTTTCTGCTCAGACGTAAATACATCATGTCGGACGTCCAAGGTCGCCAGATCAGAGCGCACGATATCCATCATTGCATCGATGGCGAACTCGCGGAATGGCGCCAACCAATCGTCCTCTGGTGCACTTTTCCAGCGCCCCCCATCCCGCGTAGCCAAAGCTTCGCCGACGGGAATCATATATTCGCCTGGATATAAACCCTCCGGGATTTCACCGATGTCCTCGCCCAAAGCTTCGCGATAGCGCAAATGAGCGGAACGGGCCAAAGCATCGACCTGTGCGCCCGCATCGTTGATGTAATATTCGCGGCAAACGTCGTAACCAACCTTCTCCAGTAAGGAGGCCAATGCATCTCCGAAAACGGTCCCTCTCGCATGACCGATATGCAACGGGCCAGTCGGATTGGCGGAGACATACTCAACGTTCACTTTACCGCCCGCGCCAATGTCGGATTCGCCGAACGCATCGCCCTTCTTCAATACTTCGCCGAGTACGGCGTGCCACATCGTTGGATCAAGGCGCAGGTTGATGAAACCGGGTCCGGCGATTTCAACATCGGATACACTGTCGTCTTGGCGTAATATTTCTGCTAATTTTTCAGCCAAATCGCGTGGCTTCATGCCAGCAGGCTTGGCCAACACCATCGCCGCGTTAGTCGCCAAATCGCCATGGTCGGCCTCTCGCGGCGGCTCAACGGAAACACGCGATGTATCGATCTCCTTCGGCACGACGCCATCGCTTGCGAGAGCCGCAATCGCATCAACAATCCGCCCACGGTATTCAGAAAAGAGGTTCATCAGACTCTGGCATCCACCTTAAAATACGCGTCGTGACATTTGAGCGCATAATTATCTGTCATCCCGGCGATATAATCTGCGACAATTCGTGCCACCGAAGTGGCATCGCCGTTATCGGCTAGATTGAGCCATTCGACCGGCATGTCAGTGGGTGTCTCCATGAAATGCACGAACAGGTCTCTGATGACCCGCTTTGCCTTGTCGACTTCCCGCATGACGCTATGATGGCGGTACATATGACGGAATAGAAAGTCTTTCAAGGCGCGGTCTTTCGCACTCATGTCTGCTGAAAAAGCGACGATGGAGCGACGCAGATTTCGAACTTCAGCCGCACTTCCCGGCTTATCCTCCAATAATCGTCGTTCGGCCTCACTGAGAACGTCTTCGACCATATCTCCGATCAAGCGCCGGACCGATTCGAAGATAATGCGACTTTCCTCCACGTCGGCGTATTGGTGACGCACCTTTGCAAAAGTCTCCGCTACATGCGGAACATCAGAAAAATCTGATATGGAAAATGTATCAGCACGCAATCCGTCGTCGATGTCATGATTATCATAGGCAATATCATCGGCTATGGCCGCCACTTGAGCCTCAGGTCCGGCGAATTTATCCAGTTTCAGATCGTGTCCTTCGCAGTAGTGAAGAATAGATTGCGGCACAGAAGTCTCATGTTTGTGGAAACCGGTGAGCGGACCATTGTGTTTCACCACCCCTTCCAGGGTTTCCCAAGTCAGATTCAGACCATCGAAAGCCGCGTAGCGTTGCTCCAGCGAGACTAGAATTCGTAAAGTCTGTTCGTTGTGATCGAAACCGCCATATGGCTCCATGACTTCATTCAGGGCCATCTCCCCCGCATGACCGAATGGCGGATGTCCAAAATCGTGCGCCAGCGCCAACGCCTCGGTCAGATCCTCATCCAGACCAAGACTGCGCGCCATGCTGCGGGCGACCTGAGCCACTTCGATGCTGTGAGTCAGGCGGGTTCTAAAGTGATCGCCATGGGGGGAAATGAAGACCTGGGTCTTATGTTTCAAGCGCCGAAAAGCGGTCGAGTGGATGATCCTGTCGCGGTCGCGCTGGAAACAACTGCGACGGCGGCTTTCGGCTTCGGAATGCAGCCGACCGCGGCTATCTTCCGGCCGCGTCGCAAAAGGCGCTGGGGTTTGCAACATGGCTGCACAATATCTGCGCATACGTTCAAATAGCAATGCCAGATTTAGTTTGAAAATCTATATGAAATCCCCATGCTAAAGGTTTAAACTTTAAGACAATGATAGTCATGGGGTTCCAGCATGGATGTATTCGCATCTGAAGTTACCAAACCGCAAGATCGCGCGGTGTCGATTAGCGCATCGGCGGTCAAACGCCTGAACGAAATATTCGAAGCCGAAGGCAAGCCACATATGATGCTGCGGGTGACGGTCTCGGGTGGCGGATGTTCCGGGTTCCAATACGGTTTCGACTTCGCTGAGGATGAGAATGGTGATGATTTTATTTTTGAGCGCGACGGTATCAAGGTTGTCGTCGACGATACCTCGCTCGACTACCTCGCCGGATCAGAGATCGATTTCGTGACCGAGATGGTCGGCTCGGCTTTTCAAATTAACAATCCAAACGCGACGTCGGGATGCGGATGTGGTGCGTCATTTTCAATGTAACGACCTTCGATCCGTGCTAAAAAGTGGCCCGCATCGCGGGCCTTTTCCGTTTGGGAGACAATGTTTTGAAAATCGCAACTTTCAACGTGAACTCGATTAAGGCGCGCCTCCCTCGCGTGCTGGAATGGCTGGATGAAGCAGCTCCTGACGTCGCACTCCTGCAGGAAGTAAAGACCGTCGACGATCAGTTCCCGCGCCTCGAGATCGAAGATAAAGGCTACAACATTGAGACCCACGGGCAAAAATCCTACAATGGAGTTGCCATCCTCTCAAAGCGGCCGATAGAAGACGTCTCGCGTGGCTTACCTGGAAACCCAGATGACGAACAAGCCCGCTATATCGAAGGCACAATCGACGGCATTCACGTCGCCTCGATCTATTTACCGAACGGCAACCCGACGCCAGGCGACAAGTTCGACTACAAACTGGAATGGATGGACCGGCTCGTAGCCCATGTCCGTGACAGTTTGCTGCCCCTGGAAATGCCCTTTGTGCTCGGCGGTGACTACAATATTTGTCCGACTGACGACGACGTCTATGATCCTGTCGGCTGGGCCGATGATGCGCTCTGCCGCCCGGAGTCACGATCCCGATTCCGGGCACTGTTGAACTTAGGACTGACCGAAGCCTGGCGAGCACTCCATCATGAGGTTGGCGCCTATAGTTTTTGGGATTATCAGGCCGGCCGCTGGCAGCGCGACGAAGGTGTGCGGATCGATCACTTCCTGCTTTCACCACAGGCCGCTGACCTATTGAGCCAGTGCGAAATTGACCGTACACCACGAGGCAAGCAAAAGGCTTCGGATCACACACCCGTTTGGTGTAATATCGCGGAGACAGCGTAACGCCGTCTAGGCTTAACGAAACACAAGCTCAGGGATGGCACAAATTTCCGTCAATGCGTCGACCGCCCATTCACCTGTCTGAACGGCGCCGGCACCCCCTTTCACCCTGACGAACTGGCCACCCACCGAGAGTGCGGCGGCTTTGTCATCATCTCCATCTCCGATGGCGAGGAGTGTCTCAGGGGCGTGCCCGTTTCGCGCGAGAATATCCACATAATGTTGCGGTTTGCCCGTGGGATCGCCCAAAACATCAACAAATCGATCTTCAAGACCGATCCGCCGAACCGTCTCGCGAAGCGGTACTTGGGGCGTTCCGGATACCACGAAACAATCGATTCTTTGGGGCCTCAGCCAATCTAAAAAAGGCCCCGGCCCCTGGAACCTCGGGGCATGCCGCGATGGCATCTTCGCAAGCACGTGAATATCGCTCTGCCAGCTCCTCACCGCTTGGTGTATCAATACCAAGTGCGCGCGCTCTCTCTGCGAAAAGTGCACATCCGCTGAAGCGCGTCATTGTTGGAAAATCACGAATAATGTCCCGGAATATCTCGTCGCCGCGCTCAATACCCCGCACGGCGACAAAATAGGCTTCATGCTTGATGGAAACAGACTGGCGGATCGTACCGTCGAAATCGAAGACGACGCAGCGAATCATGCGATCCCGCTATCCCCGAATACTTCAGGCAATTGAAAACGGCCCCAATGGTCAACGACTGTCTTTCGTTCGCTGCGTTCCATCCGGTTGATGGCTTTATCTCTGTAGTAAGAATCTCCGGAGACGTCTCGGGTCGAGATTTCTTCGAATACAACACCGGTATCAGTCCAGAAACTGTGCCAAGTTCCAGGTTGCACTAGGCAAATTTGTCCGGGCCCAAGGATGCTGTGCTTACCATCAACTTGGATATGCAATTGGCCGAACAGAACCTGGAAGGTTTCGTCCTTTAGCTTGTGGAAATGTTCGGGATGCCGTTGCCCCGGCAATTGCACCAGGATCTTCTGATTTATTTTTAGATATTTTAACTAGCCATTTTAATAATATTTCTATTAAAGAATATGTTGAAAATAATTTTTATAAAGATGTTATAAGATTAAAAAAAGAAGATTTAAGTATGT
>CAJWTF010000047.1 GCA_913046825.1 uncultured Rickettsiales bacterium
ATCATGGGAACGCGAAGCTACGGCAAAGGTATCGTCCAGACCGCCTATCCGTTCGGCGCGCTGGGCCGAATAAAATTCACGACCCATAAATACATGACCGCCGCCGGTCTCCAAATTCACGGGGTCGGGGTGCTTCCGGATATCGTCGTCAACAGCGATCCACGCCCGGCCGTCGGTGCGGCAGCGGTGGCCGTCAACCGCTGCCCCTTTGCCGGCAAAGCGGAAGACCGGATGCTCGGTTGTGCTATTCTGTTTCTGCAGAATGACGGTCGGATAGATCGATTTTTAAACGCGCTTCCAAAGATGCAATAATCAGCCTGACAGGTTGGCTGCGACATTGACTCGCGACGCGCTCCACCCTCTCGTGATAGCAATGCGCACATTGATCACACTCATTGTATTTGCGGATTTATTGACTGCTTGCGCGCCTAATTTAAGCTCCGCTTCCATCCGTCCCGGGATCATGCAACAACGTGGTGCTTACGCCAATATCTAGACCGTCTAATTGTTAGTGATCCCGAGTAGTGCCAGCTGCCAATTGTCCGGCACTGATTATCGGCGTGGGATGCACAGATCGGGCCTGCTGTCGGCACCCATCACGGCTTCGCCCGTTTCCGTCTATTGTGCCAAGGGCGGACACGTACCGGCCAAACGCACTCTCGCCAGCACATTGGCAGAATCGGACGGCCTGGCCACGGAAGCTATCGTCGGAGGGTTCCTCGGTTTCTTCAAATCGGTGATGATCGGCAAAGCTCAGCGCTATCCACCGATGCTTAATATGATCTAGCCGACGTTGCGGGACGATAAGGTAAAGCGGCAACAAATTACCTATAACCGGGAATTAATAGAAGAGAATTGGCGGCTTTGGAAAACCGGACACGACATAGAATGTAATCGTCGGGGTAGTGCGGTGGAGACATCCATCTGGTCGGTCCTCTGCGATACCGCCCGCTTCGCCAATTAATAAGCCGAGGATCTAAGAGCCTTCGACAATCTGCCGCAACGCTAGGGCCGTTTCGCCACCATATCGATCTCGACCAACGCCTCCCGCGCCAATCCCGTGACACCGACACAAGTGCGTGCCGGCAATCGGTCCGCTGGAAAATAGGATTTATATGTCTCATTCATGACGTCATAATCCCGGTAGAAATCCGTCAGATAGACCCGGCACGACAGGATATGCGAGAGGTCCAATCCCAACTCGCCGAGTACGATGATCAAATTCTCCATCACCCGGCGAGTTTGTGCTTCAACCCCGTCCGGTAATGGTTTCGCGTCATCTTCCGGATATGTCGGCATTTGGCCGGTCAATTGAATCAAGCCGTCGCATTCCACCGCATGACTAAACGGCGCCACCTTGTTCGGCGCCGCCGCGAAACTGTGAAAGATAGGCTCGGCCATACCTGAATTCCCCTGACTAGTTGACGGTCCCCGCCTCACGCAAGGCGGTGATCTTGGCGTCATCGTATCCCAGACCGTGCAAAACATCATCCGTATCCGCTCCAAGCAACGGCGCCGCCGTGAATTCCCGAATAGGCGTGTCGGAGAAGTTCAACGGCGAGCCGAGAACTTTAATCGGCCCCGCTTGCGGATGCTCGACCGTGGTCACCATGCCACGTTCCTTGACGATCTCAGAATTCAGCGCTTCCTCGAAGTTCTGCAGCGCCCCGGCCGGCAGATGGCGCATCTTCACCAACCACTCGGCACGAGTCTTGGTCGCAAAGATTCCGTTCAGGATTTCGAACAATTCTGGCCGATTGTCGAAGCGGTCGCTGGTTGTCTTGAAACGTGGATCGTCAGGTAGGTCGGGCCGGTCAATGACCTCGCGGCAAAACTTTCCGAACAACCGGTTCGACGCGCACGCCATATAGAGATCACCATCCGATGCGCTGAATAGATTGGTTGGCGTCGACAGGGGATGTGAATTTCCGGCCCGCGGCAGCTGCTGCCCCGACATTAGAAAGGATTGCCCCGCGTTGGATAGAGCCGCGACGGCGACGTCCATCAAGGCCAATTCGATGTGCTGGCCCGTCCCCGTATCCCGCCGCGCCCAGAGCGCCGCCATGATTGCGCCGACCGAATGCAATGCCGTCATGATATCGATGATGGAAACCGGATGGCGCAACGGCGGTCCATCAGCTTCACCGGTCATCGACATCAATCCCGATTCCGCCTGCAAGACCGGATCGAAACCAGGCCGGTCAGAGAGCGACCCCGTCTCGCCATAGGCGGAGACCGAACAATAAACCAAGCGGGGAAAGCGTTCCTTGATCGACGCATAATCGAGGCCGTAGCGGGTCATCACGCCGGGGCGAAAATTTTCCATCAACACATCGGCTTCTTCCAGAAGTTTGAAGAATATCTCCTTGCCCTCACCTTCACGAAAATCGAGTCCAATGCTGCGCTTGTTCTTGTTAAAAGCCTGAAAAAAATGCGAGTCCATACCGGCCATGGGCCGGGTGGAACTGCGCGAATCGTCGCCCGTCTTTGGGTTCTCCACCTTGAGAACATCGGCCCCCATATCTGCCAATTGCTGACAGCAGAGCGGACCCGCGATAATCCGCGAGAGGTCCAATACCTTGAGGCCGACAAGCGGCGGTAGACCGGATTGTGCCATTTCAGAAATTCCCCGTGTTCGGTTTAGGCTGGAGTTAGGCCGCGCCGTTCACGCGAAAAGGGGATGACGCCCGAGAAGGCCGAGTTATTCTTATTTCCAAACGGAGGAACGCCTTATGGAACTAAGTCCCGAACAAGTCGCCCAATTCAACCGCGACGGTTTCCTATTATTCCCAAACCTTTTTAATGAAGAGGAAGTCGACGTCCTGCGCCAAGAGACCGACCGTGTCTCAAAAATAAACTCTGAAATGGTCGTGCGCGAAGGCGAGGAAGAGGCCGTTAAGATCATGTTTCGTCTGCACGAAGAGGACGGCGAGACCGCTTCACCGGCCTTCCGTGCTGCCTCCCGCACCAATCGCGTCCTGCGCGCCGCACAACAGTGCTTACACGACGATAACCTTTACATGCATCACAGCAAACTCAACATGAAAGCGGCCATCGAAGGTTCCGCTTGGATGTGGCATCAGGATTTCCATGCATGGCATTTGGATGGTATTGCAGAACCGAACATGGCGACGATGACCGTCGTACTGACCGAGGCAACGCCGCTCAACGGATGTATGTATGTCTTGCCAGGCAGCCACAAGGAAGGCCGTTCCGACCCGCGCTTGGATGAATCAACAGCCTATAAGCTTTTGGTTACCAAGACCTCGGACATGAAGGATTATATGAAGCGCTTACCGGCCCCGGTCCCGATTACCGGTGCTGCGGGAACGGCCGCAATCTTCCATTGCAACCTACTCCACGCCTCCGGCCACAATCTCTCAGCTGAAGATCGGTGGCAGATATTTTTCTGCTTCAATCAATGCAAGAACCGACCAACTGATATAGAGAAGCCACGCCCGGATTACGTGCGGTCACGCAACTGGACACCGCTAACCGTCGGCCCGGACGACGGTGTTATCGCGGCGGGACGGGAGCTGGCGGATTAGCGAATCGCGCTGTAACGCTGTGATAAATTTGTCATTTCGGGATACGCAGCAAACCCGGAATTATTGCCCGAGCGATACTCCCGACCAATTTTTCCGGTCGCCAAACCCAGGCACTAATTCCGGATCGCTAACGCGTCCGGAATGACGTGTTCGTACTTATGGCGACAGCACCACCCATTTCACCTTGACCGACGCAAGCGCCTCATCGGCGATCTCCATAAATTTTTGCACCTCGGTAATGCTCGCTTCGGCGCGCTTTACCGCAGCGACATTGTCCGCGTCGCCGACAATCAGTTAGCCGGACTCAACGATGTAGCCACCGATTGACATAGGTAGACCGATCTTTCCGGGACCGGCTTTATCCGGTCCATTGGGGTTCAACCCATTGGCAAAGAGAGCGATATTGAGGGGCTCCAGCCCGTCGTCGTCGCGGATATGGGTATCGGTGATAAACGCCCATAATCCAATGTTCTGCGCCATGCCCATCATCAAATCACCGGTGACCGCGCAATCGCTAAACTCCACGCCTTTAACGACCACGACATCACCCGATTGAATATATTTCAATACCACATGAAGACCGAGATTGTCCGCCGCCGTGCAGGAGACCCTGAACGCGGTGCCGACAAAGGACGTGTTGTTGCAGATCGGCAGAATACCGCCGCCGAGGCCGCCCTAACGGCCATTGGAATCGCAAATCCAGCCGATCGGTAATCCCTCGAACTTTTTCAACATCTTGGTCGGGATACGCTCGAATTCCTTGCGTATGGTCAGCATGGGATTGTTGGACATCGGGACGACTGCTCATTTCAATTCTACGATCACAGCGACCCTATAACTGTCATTCCGGCGATGGCAGGAATCCAGTTGTTTCGTAAAAAGGGTTCTAGATTCCCGCCGTCACAGGAATGACGTTAGGAGGATTTGACCAAACGCGTTCCTCTGGGCATCGCCACCTCGATTGGATTACAATCCGGATCATGTTCCTCATCCTCCTACCGATCTTGATTGCAGTGACCTTCCCCGCCGCCGCCGAAACCTTGTCGGGTCAGGCCACCATCATCGATGGCGATACGGTGACGGTTGGTGAAACCACGATCCATCTTCACGGCATCGACGCGCCGGAGATGGATCAATTCTGTAGCAATAAGAAGGGTAAGCAGTTCAATTGCGGACATGCCGCCATGCGCCGGCTTTTCCTCTATATCGGCGCCGACCCATTGGATTGCACCATTAAGGCACGCAACAAAGACGGCAGCCTGGCCGCGATATGTCGGGTGAAAAGCTATTTTCGACACACAGAGAACGGCGCCACGCGGGGTGAAAAATTCGATGTGGCATTGGAGATGGTATTGACGGGACACGCCCTCGCCGCCCGAACGCAAGCGTCCGATTATACCGCTGCGGAAAGGCGAGCCCAAGGCAAGGGAATGGGGTTTTGGTCAGGCCGCATCGAGGCACCATGGAAATGGCGCGACCATTCAAAAGGCATGAAAAAATAGCCATGCCGCTCGTCATTTCAATTATTTTGATCAAACACGGCAGCGCTCTCTTGCTGCTACCCTAATCCGACCGAATTATCGGTGATCCGGAGGCCGAGATCGTTGGCTAACCCTTGGAGCATACGGCAATCCTGAAAGTGCTGATCGAGTGCGAATACACGCGTTTTCCATAGATCATCAATCTGCCGGTCAAATTCCTCCGCCCCTGTCTCGTAACACGAGATACTTTCGCCTGAGGCACCCTATTCAAACTCGGCCGAAGCGCCACAAATGTTCTAATCGACGCCTCTTAATCCAATGAAGCCAAGCCGAGCGCCGCGGAGCTCGGCCACTTCCTGGTAGGTTAACGTCCTCAGGCCCCTAAATTTCCTTTATAATGTGACGTTCCCCTGCAACAATGTGTGCAGGTTTGACTCATATATCCACCCGCCTTAAAACACCGGTTAGATTTGTCCGGACAACCAAGTAATTTTCGGGTGCAGGGAGGATTTTCGCACATGCGCGATGGTATCGATATTGAGTTCCGCGAAGTAGGGATGCGGGACGGGCTTCAGAACACCAAGGGTTTCTTTCCAACTGAGGCGAAAATTGCCTGGATGAATGCGGAAGTGGCCACCGGGATGCCGGCCATCGAAATTTGCTCCTTTGTGCCACCAAAATTGATTCCGCAATTCAAGGACGCGATTGAAGTCGTCGAAGCGACACAGGCGACCGATACGGGCGAATGCATCATCTCAGCGCTAATCCCGAACATGAGGGGTGCCCAACGCGGCGTTGAGCTTGGTATGAAGAAGCTAAACTTCGTGGCTTCGGTTTCCGAGACGCATAATTTGCAAAACGTCCGCCGCAAGCCCGAGGAATCGATTGAAGATTTCCGCCGCATCGTTGAGATGCGCAATGCCCTGCCGGACGACAAGAAATTTTTCATCGACGGTGGCCTCTCGACCGCGTTCGGTTGCACCTTGGAAGGAAACGTCGACCCGGCAGCGACGGTCAAACTGGCGCACCAATTCGTCGAAGCGGGCGCCGATCATCTGACGGTCTGCGATACGGTCGGCTATGCAAACCCAAAGCAAGTGCGCGACCTCTTCCGCCTACTGCAATCCGAACTCGGCACCGACGTCACCATGACGGCGCATTTCCACGACACCCGCGGCCTTGGCCTCGCCAATATGGAAGCGGCACTCGATGTCGGCATCCGTAGCTTCGACGCCTGCTTGGCCGGTCTCGGCGGCTGTCCTTGGGCGCCGGGTGCAACAGGCAACATGGTGATGGAAGACGGTGTCTTCATGGCGGAAGCTATGGGTCTGCGCACCGGCGTCGATCTCGACAAACTCTGCGCCATCCGTGAGATCATCGAGACCAACCTTCCGGGTGAACGCCTCAGCGGCGCAATTGCCAAGGCAGGCGTTCCCAAGAACCACAACCCAGCAACCCTATTCGCAGCGGCGGCGGAGTAATTCGATGAGCAGTGACGGCGTTTTAATGGAGCTTGGCGAGGACTACCCGGAAATCAGGGAGGCGGTTGCCAAGATTTGCGAGGATTATCCAGGCGAGTACTGGCGTGGCCTGGAAGATCAGGGACCAGAAGGCAGTTATCCGACAGCCTTCGTGCGCGAATTAACGGAAGCCGGGTTCCTCGGTGCCTTGATCCCGGAGGAATACGGCGGCTCCGGCTTGCCGATCCGGGCCGGAGCGGTAATCCTGGAGACGGTGCATGAAAAGGGCTCCAGTGCCGCCGCCTGTCACGCCCAGATGTATATCATGGGTACTTTGCTGCGCCACGGCAGCGAGGAACAGAAGCGCGAGTACCTGCCAAAAATCGCCTCAGGAGAACTTCGCTTGCAAGCCTTCGGTGTGACGGAACCAACGACTGGCACCGACACTACGCAAACCCGGACGAAAGCGGAGAAAGACGGCGATAGTTACGTTATAAACGGTCAAAAAGTTTGGACCAGCCGCGCGCAGCATTCCGACCTAATGCTGCTCCTGGCCCGCACCACACCCGCCGATCAGGTGGAAAAGCGCGTGGATGGGCTTTCGGTTTTCCTGATCGATCTAAGGGACGCGGTCGGCAATGGCTGCGAGATCAAGCCACTCGAGGCGATGATCAATCACAACACAACGGAAGTGTTCTTCGATAATTGCCGTATCCCCGCCTCCACGCTGATCGGCGAGGAAGGCCGCGGATTTCGTTATATCCTAGACGGTATGAACGCGGAGCGCATATTGATCGCAGGTGAGTCCATGGGCGACGCGCGCTATTTTACGAAGAAGGCCGTCGACTATTCGAACGACAGGGTTGTCTTTGGCAAACCGATCGGCAGCAATCAGGGCGTCCAGTTCCCAATCGCAGCCGCCTATGCGGAAATCGAAGCCGCCGACCTAATGGCCCGCAAGGCCGCCACCCTTTTCGATGCGGGTGTCGATTGCGGCGCGGAGGCGAACATTGCCAAATACCTCGCAGCGGAAGCGGCGTGGAAGATGGGCGAGGCCTGCATGCAGACCTTCGGTGGATACGCCTTTGCCCGCGAATACGATATCGAGCGTAAATGGCGCGAGACACGCCTCTATAAGACCGCACCGATTTCGACCAACCTAATCCTCAGCTATATTGGGCAGCATGTTCTCGGTATGCCCAGATCGTTCTAGGGTCACAAACGGATGCTTGAGCCACCCCGCCGCTCTATGCTTTTCGTCCCGGCGCTTCGCCCAGACAGGTTCTCCAAGGCAATCGCGACGGGCACAGACATCGTTATCGTAGACTGGGAAGATGCGGTCGTCCCAGAGCGCAAGGCGGAAGCGCGTGAGCTAACTGGCAACTTCTTTGGCGAACCGACGGACCGCCCGGTGCTCCGCTATCTACGGGTCAACTCTCCTCGCCTACCGGACGGCTTACATGACTTGGAAGCACTGTTCGAGATGGAGCATCTGCCGGACGGAATTATGATACCAAAAGTGGAATCGCCGGAAGAAATCCGCTGGATGACGGAAATCCTGCAGCCGTATCGCCAAGACATCGAATTGTTCCCGACCGTGGAGACCGCGAAAGGCGTGCGTGCTGTCGCGGAAGTCGCCCTCGCCTCCGATGCCACGACGATTTTGGGATTTGGGGCCGTGGATCTGGTGGCGGAAACTGGCTCCGATCTAAGTTGGGACTCATTGCTATACACCCGCAGTCAAGTCGTCCTCGCAGCGACGGAAGCCCGTATCGAAGCGCTCGACACGGTTTGGATCGAGATCGACGATCAGGCCGGCCTTGAGGACGAGGCCCGCCGCGCCCGCGCCATCGGCTTCACCGGTAAGGCGGCGATACATCCCTCACAAGTCGCACCAATCAACGCTGCGTTCAGCCCCAGCGACACAGAAGTCGACCTCGCGCGTCGCATCGTTGAAGCCGCCGAAGGTGATTTCTCCGGCGCCTTGCAGATCGACGGTAAAATGATCGATGAGCCGGTCATTATCGCCGCCCGCCGCACCATGGCCCGCGCCGAGCGAATCTCGGCTGCTGCCGGTACATAGTGCCCGGCGATGCTTGAAGTCACTCAACAACTCGCAAAATTCATCGCCGATCTCAGATATGAAGATATCCCGGCGGAAGTAATCGATCGCGCCAAGCTACTCATGTGCGACCTCGTCGGGATCGGCGTGCGGGCACGCCACGAAGCAGATTCCACATTGGCCATGATGCGGGCCACGGAGGTTCTAGGTGCCGATGGCGGAACCTGCGGCGTCTTCGGAGATACGCGCTGGTTCTCGCCGGCGGCGGCGGCCTTGATGAACGGTGCGCTTGGGCATTCCTTGAATTTCGACGACACCCATGCGGATGCCTCGGTGCATCCGAGCGCCGTCGTCGTCCCAGCGGCTCTCGCTGCGGCACAATTGCCGGGAGCCAGTGGCCGGGATGTTATCGTCTCCATCATTGCCGGATACGAAACCATCTGCCGGTTGGGCCAAGCACTAGGGCCCGACGATCATTACGAACGGGGCTATCATCCGACAGCGACCTGCGGTGCCTTTGCGGCGGCGGTCGCCGCCAGCAAAGTAATGGGTTTGAACGCGAAAGAGACTGAAAGCGCCCTTGGCATCGCACTCTCGCAAGCTTCCGGTACCATGCAATTCGTCGAGAACGGCGCTTGGACCATGCGCTATCAGGTCGGCAATGCCGCAAAAAACGGTCTTGTCGCCGCGAGTTTCGCTCGAGAAGGTTTTGTCGGCGCTACCCATCCTCTGGAAGGACGTTACGGCTTCCTAAATGCTTTCGCACCATCACCGGATGCCCGCAAGGCGATTGCCGAGGTCGGCACTCTTTGGGAGACGATGAATATTGCCGTCAAACCTTATCCAGGATGCCGCCTCGCCCACACGGCCGTAGACACCATCATCGACCTCAAGCGCGAACACGGCGTCGCCACCAAGGATATCGTTTCCGTCGTGATCGAGCTTCCCGAGTTGGCTTACGATCTGACGGGAGCACCGGAACTTCAGAAGCGAACGCCCGAAAACATGGTCGATGCACAGTTTTCCATCCACTTCATGTCCGCCGTCGCATTGACCGAAGGCCGCATTTACTGGGACGACTTTAGCAAACGCCTACACGACAAGGAAACCGCGCGACTGATGCAACGCATCAGCGCGATGAAGACGACAGACAGCGATCATTCGCGATATCGAACGCGCGTGAGTATAGCCCTATCGGACTGCAACTCTCTCACCCGCACCCTGGAACTGCCGAAAGGTGAGTTCGGGAACTTCCTGACCAGCCTCGAGCTGCGGAGCAAGTTCCGCTCCCTCGTCGCACCTTGCGTTGGGAAGGAAGGCGAAGAGTGGCTTCACAGAACAATCATGCATTTCGAGAACGAATCCGTGGACGACCTGTTCCACCGAACAGTGCCGGCAAACAATTTTCTGCTGGCGGGAGAGGACTGAGAATGAGTTACGGTAGTCGTGAAGTCGGACCCAACCGATACCGCGAAGATATTGGTAGATACTTCGAGGATTTCGAAGTCGGTGTAATTTACGAACACAGACCGGGCCGCACAATCAATGAGGCCGATAACAGCTGGTTCACGCTGTTGACTATGAACACACACCCGCTTCATTTCGATGCGGAATACGCGGCGCATAGCGAGTTCGGCAAACCGTTGGTTAATTCTTGTCTGACACTCTCCATGGTAGCTGGCATGTCAGTCAGCGACACCAGCCAGAAAGCCATCGCCAATCTCGGGTGGACCGATATCAAGATGCCGCATCCAGTTTTCGTCGGCGATACGCTCTATGCTGAATCGGAGGTGTTGGATAAGCGGGAATCGAAATCCCGACCGACACAAGGGATCGTCTCGGTCCGGACGACTGGCAAAAATCAGGACGGCACGGTCGTGATGTCATATGACCGCAGCTTCCTCGTGCCAAAGCGGGGCCACGGTGTCGAGGATAAACTCGATGCGGCCACTGAATAAGAACGCCAGGAACTGCCGTGAACCATAAACAGCACAATCGCCGCAGCATAATATTTTATTCCGCGCTAGAGCCGGAACGTTGGGAAGACGGGATCGCATCGGGTGCAGATATGTTCTGCCTCGATATAGAGGACAGCACCTCGGCAGACCGCAAAGAGGAGGCCCGCCAAGTTTGCTTGCCACTCTATCGGCGACAGGTAGATCGCCCGGTCCGTCGATTGGTCCGTATTAACACTCCGCGCTCCGACGAAGGGGTGCGGGATATGCTGGCGATTGTCGCACTCGACACACCCCCGGACGGCGTTGTCATCCCGAAAGTCACCAGCGCCGCTGAAGTGCAATGGGTCGCTGGTATTATAGCACCCAAACACCCGGAATTGGAATTGGTCGTTTTGATCGAAGATCAAAAGGGGTTTGAGAACATCCGGGAGATCGCCAAGGCGGCTCCGCAAATTTCCACCATATTTTTAGGGTCCGCGGACTTTAGCGGTGAAATCGGCTCCGATTTGAGTCTGGATGCGCTTCATCACCTCCGCAGCCGTATGGTTCTGGCGGCCTCTGAAGCTGGCATAGACTCGCTCGACGGTTGCTTCTTCGACCCCACCGATATCGACGGTTTGATCGCGGAGACGCAAAGCGTCGCCGACATGGGCTTCACTGGAAAGGCGTCCTACGACGCAGTGCAAATTCCGCACATCCACAATATCTTTACGCCCGACGTAGATAGCATCGATCATGCCCGTCGGGTGATTACCGCCATCACGAAGAGTCCAACCGGTCAGGCCCGCGTCGATGGGATCTCTGTCAACCGAGCGAATCTCAAGACTGCCAACCGGATTATTGAAACAGCGGAACGCCGAGGCGTTCTATAAAAAACATTAACGGGAGTATATGTATGTCTGATTCAGCCATGCTGAAAGAACAAGAAACGCTGATCCTTCAGACGCTGGAGCAGTTTCTCGAACGTGACGTCCGCCCGCATGTCATGGAGTTGGAACGCAGTGACATCTGGCCGGAAGAAATCGTCTACAAGATGGCCGACCTCGGTCTGTTCGGTGCGATCATCGACGAGGAATACGGTGGACTAGGTCTCCCCTGTGCCACCTACGTGAAAATTTGCGAAAAAGTTTCCCACACCTGGATGTCGCTTGCGGGTATCTTCAACTCTCATCTCATCATGTCGGCAGCTGTGCAACGTTTCGGGACGGAAGATCAGAAGCGACATTGGTTGCCTAAATTTGCGACCGGAGAGCTGCGCGGCGGCATCGCGCTGACAGAGCCCGGCGGCGGCACCGACCTGCAGGCCATCCGCACTCGCGCGGTCCAAGACGGCCAGTCCTATGTCCTGAATGGAACGAAAACTTGGATATCCAACGGTATTAACGCCCATGTCATAGCGGTTCTTACCAAAACGGATTGGGAGATCGAACCGAGACACCGCGGGATCAGCCTCTTCCTGGTCGAGAAGGGCGACGGTTTCCGCGCATCGAAGAAATTGGAAAAACTTGGCTACAAGGGCATCGATACCGCCGAGTTGATCATCGAGGACTGCCGCGTTCCGGCCGACCAGTTGATCGGCTTGAAACCAGGGCAAGGCTTCAAGCAGATTATGGGAGGGCTTGAGCTTGGCCGCATCAATGTTGCGGCGCGCGGATGTGGAGTTGCCGGTGCAGCGCTCGACGAAGCAGTCAAATATTCCCAACAACGCGAGACCTTCGGCCAACCGATCGCCAACCATCAGGCCATTCAATTGAAACTGGCCGATATGGTCACGAAAGTCGAAGCGTCGCGTCTTTTGACCTACCGCGCCGCCGAAGCCTACGACCGTGGAGAGCGTTGCGATATGGAGGCCGGAATGGCCAAACTCTTCGCCACCGAAGCCGCCATCGACAATTCAATGGATGCGATGCGTGTCCATGGTGGGTATGGATATTCGAAAGAATTTCCAGTTGAACGCTTCTATCGCGACGCCCCATTGCTGACCATCGGAGAAGGTACCAACGAGCTGCAACGAATTATTATCGCGCGGCAGTTGATTCAGCGGAATCCGATCTAGGTCAGCTTTATGCTTTCTGTGTTCCACTCCTCGGGTTTAACCATCCCCCGTGCTATCCACACGACTAATCATTCGGCTGCCAAGGGAGGACTCCATGCTACCGCTTGAGGGATGCCGCATCTTGGCCGTTGAACAGTACGGCGCAGGCCCCTGGGGCACCCAGTATCTAGCCGATATGGGCGCTGAGGTTATCAAGATCGAAAATCCGAAGGACGGCGGCGACATGGCGCGCCCGCTGGGACCGTTCTTTTTGAACGACGGCGACGGTACGGCAGATTCTCAGTTCTATCAGAGCTTCAACCGCAACAAAAAGAGCCTCACGCTCGATCTGCAGCACGATAGCGGTAAGGCGATCTTCCATGATCTGGTTAAGACTGCGGCCGCAGTCACCTGCAATCTACGGGGCGACGTCCCAGCAAAGCTGGGACTGACATACGACATCTTGGGCAAGTTCAACCCATCCATCGTCTGTTGCCACCTCACGGCTTATGGCCGCGAGGGCGAACGGGCGGCGTGGCCTGGATACGACTATCTCATGCAGGCGGAAGCCGGTTGGTTCTCCCTTACGGGTGAGCCGGAAACCCCACCCGCCCGGTTCGGCCTTTCGGTCGTTGACCTGATGACCGGGCTGTTGCAAGCCTATGCGACGACGTCGGCGATCATCGGCGCCCGCGCTGAAGGCAAAGGCCGCGATATAGATGTCAGTCTTTTCGATTTGGCGCTCTCCAACCTATCCTATCCCGCGACATGGTTTCTGAACGGCGGTCATACGCAAGGACGAGAGCCACGTTCGGGGCATCCGTCGCTGACCCCGTGCGGCGCGCAGAAGACCAAGGACGGTTGGATTTTTCTAATGTGCAATAAGGAAAAGTTTTGGCCCATCCTGTGTGACATGATCGGACATCCTGAATGGGGCGCCGACGAACGCTATGCCACTTTCAAGGAACGGCTCGAACATCGCGCGGAAATTACAAAAATATTAGACGGAGCGCTTTCCACGCGAACAACCGCCGAATGGCTCGATCTGTTCGCCGGTCAAGTACCGTCGGCACCGATCCTCGATATCAAACAGGCGTTGGAGAATCCTTTCGTCACTGACAACGGCAAGATTCAGGAATTAAAGCATCAAAGCGGCGAGACTTTCCGATTGGTCGACTCCCCCATCAGCTGTCCCGGTGACCCGACACCGGCGAGGCCAGCGCCGGAGCTCGGCGAGCATACGGAACAATTATTACGCGACCTCGGTATTGCCACCGGAGATGTAGAACGATTGCGCGCCGAGGGGATCGTATAATGGCGAGCGCAACCCTGACGAAAAATTCCGGGGAACTTCGCTACGTTGCGCTAGCGCGACGATTGGCTAAAGAAATTCGAAAGGGGAAGTACCCGGTAGACTCCCTCCTACCGACAGAAGCAGAGCTGACTGCTAAGTACGGCATCAGCCGGTTCACAGTTCGCGAAGCAATCCGCCAACTGCAATCACAAGGACAGGTCATCCGACGCCAAGGTGTGGGCACCCGGGTACTCGCCGAACAACCCGTCCATCATTTTCTTCAGGCCCGGAATTCTGTCGAGGAAGTTTTGCAGTACGGTGTGCAGTCGCTCCTCAATGAGATGGCCACGACAAATGTGACCGCGGATGCAAATCTAGCAGAACGGATCGGATGTGCGGAAGGCGATAAATTCCTCAAGATCAACGGCTTGCGAATGCCAGTCGATGATCCTGACGGATTACCGGTATGCTGGACGGAAATCTTCGTACTCTCCAAATATGCGGGTATCCGTGATGAAATTGGGAGAGGCAATGTTCTGATTGCAAATTTGATCGAAGACCGTTATGGCCAACGCGCCATTGAAATTCAGCAAGATATTACCGCCGTGAGCTTGCCCGGCGAAATTGCAAAGAAGCTCGGCGTACAGTCAAACGCTCCGGGCTTGCTGGTTCGTCGCTGGTATATGGGAGCCGACGGCAAGGCATTCGAGGTGACTGTCAGTCTCCACCCAGGCGCTCGTTTCAGCTATTCGATGCGCATGACACGAGACACGGACGCTTAGGATAGCGCCGCAAGAACACACCCCATCAATACCGTTAGGCGGCCTATCACCCACGTTTGTTCGCAAATAAATTCGATACTTGTGGTTCCGCTCGGTGACGACGACACCGTCACCCGTCGCATCTGTTGCTATGAAACGGCCCCCAGACTCCGATACGTGTACGACCGTATAGCGGCCTGTAGCTCGACGATTTAATCCCGCGTCTTCGGCACCTCGAAATCTGACATTTGTTCGATGACCTTGGTGATCTCTGTCATGTCGCCGGGCCCGTAGCCCATAGCCCCTGCTTGCATAACGAGCTGGTGCACCGTATTGCCGACCCATTGGGTTGCCCCCAGGCGTTCCGCCTCCTGACGCCAAAGCGTGACATCCTTCTGCGAGATATACATCGGTCCGCCAAGATCGAACTTCCGGTTCAGGACATGGCGCGGCACCTTGGTTAGGCTGGCGCTGTTTTGCCCAGAGCCGCTGTTAATGACGCTAAGTAGCTTCTCGACGTCGATCCCGGCCTTGGCACCAAGCACCATGCCTTCGACGCAAATCGCCAAATTGGTCAGGGACATCATGTTGTTGATCATCTTAACAACCTGCGCCTGGCCAACCTTCTCGCCGACATAAATGATTTCTCCGGCGAAGGCCGCAATCAAAGGTTCGACACGATCGAAGGTCGCCTTGGGACCGGATGCGATCGCAGCGATTTCCTTTGCCCAAGCGCGCTGCGTGCCGCCGGTGATCGGACAATCGAGCATCTCGATCCCCTTCTCCGCGAGCCGCTGCTCGACCTCACCCACAGCCTCCGTCCCCATTGTGCCAAGATTAACGAATGTCTTGATTTCACTGCCATGAATGACGCCGTCCTTGCCGCCGGCGACTGCCTCGAAACTCGCCACGCTCGGCATGCAGGCGAAAACAACGTCCGCCTGTGACGCGACTTCCACAGGGGATTTCGCGACCCGGGCTTGCTTGTCAGCAAGAGTTTTCGTCGCTTCCGGATTGATATCAAAGACAGACATGTTCTTTTCTAGATCGAGTATAAGCGACGCCAGAGGGAGCCCCATGTTTCCGGTGCCTATAAATCCTGTAGTCATAAATAAATCCTTCTAAATGTGAAGCGGCCGATGGACGCCACGTGTTTAATCGGTAAGGTAGAGGCCGCGTATTTCGCGGCAAGCACGATGAAACAGGGACATCATTATGATTTCGATCTACGGCCTTAAGAATTGCGACACCTGCCGCAAAGCGTTGAAATGGCTCCAAGCGGAAGGGATCGAGCATGAATTCAAGGACGTTCGCGCCGATGGATTGACCGACGCGCAAGTTCAAGGCTGGATCGATGCCGTTGGCTGGGAAACCCTGTTGAACCGTCGGGGCACCACGTGGCGCAAACTACCCGACGCGGAGAAAGACGGCGTTGACGCCGCCAAGGCCAAAGCCCTGATGATGGAGCAAGCCGCGTTGATCAAACGCCCCGTGTTCGAGGCTGGCTCAACCGTGATCGTCGGCTTCAAGGACGTGGAGGTGGAAGCCCTCCGCGCCGCTTTGTAAAGTCAGCCCGCTTTCGCGCGATTCCGTTCGAGCCAGGAATCGACCATTGCCACGGTTTGATCGACCGTGTCGAGTTGCATGCCGTGCGACGCGGCAATTGTTTTCACGAGGCAATCCGCCCGCTCGATATTCGGAGCTCCGGCAAGCAGAGCCCGTGCCGCGGAAGACGGCTTCGCTAGGCCGTTGGCTGCATTCGCGTATTTTTCGAAGGGGACGAGATCGTTCATATCCGCGCCCATCGCACCGCAAACCTGTTTGACAAATTCGTAGACCTTGCCCGACGCTTCCATATCCGAATGGACCGATTCACGAATGGCGCGCATGTCATCTTGTTGGACACATCGGTAATTACCGGTCATCAACATAGCCCATTTGGCGAGCGGCACGAAGACCGAATCATGCACTTTCAACTTCACTGGCAACTCAAGCGCGCCGTCGCCGGGATCAAACCGAATGGCTTCAATATCCACCTGCATCTGTCGCAGAATAACGGTGTCTTCATCGGATTCGAACCGCGCCGCCTTGAAGTTCGTCGGCAAGGCAACCTGCAGGACATTCAAGGGTTCTTCCGGTGGGCGGAAGGCTTGAGGGTCCGGACTGCAGAGCGTGATATTCTTCGGATCAACGCTATCCCACACACTGGGGTCGGTATAGCATTTCGTCAGTTGCGACATGTCGAGCCCTGGAATGCGCGCCATGTAGGGCAATGGCGGCATGTTCATGATCGACATGCAGGGCTTGCCTGACTTACCGACCCGGTCGAGTAGTTCGCGCACACCTGGTGAGCGATATTGCGGCTCCTGCATCGCCAGCACCACCAGATCATATTCCGACGGATCCGCATCATCCGTGCCACCGGCAGAGAGTGACCCTGCCAGCGATTTCGAATTGAGTTCCACCAAATCGTCGCGGCCCTTCACCGGCATCCGCACAATAGCGCCGTCTTTATTGAAGAGCTCAGCTTCTTCCGGAAGGCAAACGAGGCGCACCGAATGCCCCGACAAGACCAGCTTGATGGCCAATAGCGAGCCGTAGGACGCGCCCATAATAAGAGTGTTGTATTTCTTCCCCATAACTTCCTCCCGGATTCCCGAACACAAACGGTTCAGCCCGGACCTCGTTGGTCCGGGCCGCCGCTTTTATTAAGAATGTGTCCAGATTAGCCGGTCGGTCAAGCGCTGGTATACAAAAGGCCTGAAAAGATCGGCGAAACCGCGTCACGAAGGTGTTATCAGGTAAGATTTACTCAATGATGACGAAAGTGCGAACTTCGATACTTTCGCGCGGCGGCGCGTCCGGCCCCGTCTCTTGCAACTCAAATGCCCCGTGCGGGGTAAAGTGGGCACGCCCGTCGTCGATGCTGTCCCAACCCTTGATCAGCAGGATTTCATCGCGGTCGATCTCCGACGCATAATACCAACGTTGTCCCGCACCGTGCGCAACCTGATAAATTTCACCCACCCGATCCGCAAAGACTTGATCCGTCGCGACCAACTCCTCGGTCGCAATACTGGACGCATCGGCCAAGGCGAGCGGCGAACGTTTCACTGGCCCACTGATCGGCCGCCAAACGTTGACCTGCAAAATGCGCGCACCGGCCTCGATTAGTCGTTCGTACTCCGCTTCACTGAGGACGTCCTTGGCTCGTTGGGGGCCACTCGCCACGGTGTAATCCACATGAACGCGGGTCGCGGGACCGCGCAAACCATCCGGGTTTCGGGCTCCGCCCGTATCGTCGGAGCGTCTCGTCACATCGAAGATAGCAACATGGTTGGCGTCGAAACGCTCACGCAAGATGTCCTCGACTTCAGCATGATATGTGGAATCAACCGCCGCATCGTCGTAGAGATCATCCACTTGGGTTTCATGATGCAACAGTTCGAAACCTTGCGTGTCGACCGAAAGGTTCTCCGCAATTGGGCGCATATCAGCGACCGGAACAGAGACGTCTTCCAACTCAAAAAAAATCTTCGCTTCGCCGCCGGTCAGCGCGGTGCTGTGAAATACCGGCTTGGTATCTTGGGGGACAATGAAGGACAAAGCACCCTCAACGCTCGGCAGCGGCTCGGCCGCATCTGATCTCAATTGGCTCATCGTTATAATCCTTATAACTTCATTTGTGTGGCCTCGCCTACGCGACGGCCCAACTCGTTAACCTTAAGGTGCGATAAGATGATGAAGTTTGCGACCGATATTTCTTCACGTCCGGGTTAGATTTATTTACCCGACTAAACTCCATCGGTTCCTCGATAACGCTCTTTCAATTTACGCATACCGCCAAGCCAACGATCATAATCACTCGTCTTGCGTTGCAGGTAGTCCAGGACGACAGTATGCGGCAGAATTAGAAATTCTTCCCTATCCATTGTCTCGATCACGCTATCGGTCAATTCCTCCGGGTCAATCATCCCGTCGAGCGAGGCGACACCGCCTTCCCGTCCCTGGGTCATTGCCGTGCGCACCGCTTGGGGGCACAGGACCGACACTTTCACGCCTCGAGTGCCATATTCGATCGACAACCATTCGCCAAAGGCGATTGCCGCGTGCTTGGTCACGGAATACGTGGCGGAATTAACATGCGACAAAAGACCCGCCGCCGACGCCGTATTGATCAGATAGCCGTCGCCTCGCGCCGCCATTTTGGGTGCCACCGCGCGCGCCGCGTAGACATGCGCCATCACGTGGATATCCCAATTCTTTTGCCAATCCGCATCAGGCACGTCTTCACCGCCGAGCCAGGCAATCCCGGCGTTCGAGCAAAAGATATCAATCGGGCCAAGCTCATTTTCCGCCCGCTCCACCAAGGTTTGTATATCCCCTTCGCGAGAGACATCGGTGACAATCGGCAGCGCGCCAATCTCGTCGGCGACGGCGACCAAGGCTTCCTCCTGCATATCCGCAACGGCGATACTTGCGGCCCCCTCCGCCTTGAACCGGCGCGCCAATGCGCGCCCAATTCCGCTCGCCGCACCCGTGATCACCGCAACCTTACCTTCGACCTTCATAACGATTTCTCCCCCTGCAGGGTTGGTTTTCCTTAGACACATAGCTATCCGCGAAAACCGGTGCTTCAAGCCGCCTGAGAGGCAATACCCAAACCGCATCGCCCGCCATAGTTTAACTAACACAGACACCGTGACCATCGAAGGGGCCAATCGTGAAAATCACCGGCTATGAAGTAAGCGCTCTTAACATTCCGGAAGACGACCCTCTAGCCAATATGCCCGAGGAAGCGGGCCGGACGCGACCGGTCGTCATCCTGCGCCTGCGCACGGATAACGGTATCGAAGGCATCGGTGTCACCTTCTATGGCGGCAGTATGACCGGTAGCCTAAGGGTCGCGGTAGAGGAACTCTCCGAGCTGACGGTCGGTGAGGACCCGCTGTGCATCGAGCATATCGTCGCAAAGCTTCGCAATGGCACCGGCGATTCCTGCGGGCCAGGTGGCATCTTTACCCTGGCGCTTTCAGCCATCGACGTCGCGCTTTGGGACATCAAGGGGAAGGCGCTTGGGTTGCCGCTGTGGAAGCTTTTGGGCGGCCATCGCGACCGGGTGCCTACATATGCCTCCGGCGCACTAAGGCGTGGGCTGACCGACGATCAGGCTCAACAGGCGGCGCATACTTTGATCTCAAAAGGTTTTCGTGAGATGAAAACACAAATGGCGCTGCCAGGAAATCCGACGCCGGAGGATGAGATCCGCCGCGTCCGGGTCGTGCGCGAAGCCATCGGTCCTGATATCAAACTGATGTGTGACATCAATCAACGCTGGCGGCCCGAACAAGCCATCGATATCGGCAGCCGCGTCGAGGATATTGGGCTGTTCTGGCTAGAAGATGTCACAGTGGCCGACGATTACGCAGGGCTCGCCCGGGTCACCGCCGCCTTGAAGACGCCCATCGCGGGGGGCGAATATTTGTGGGGCATCGCACCGTTCCGACACATGATCGAAGCGCGTTCCGTCGATATCGTCATGGTCGATATCGTGCGGGCGGGCGGCGTCACCCAATGGATGAAGATCGCCGGTATGGCGGAAGCCTTCAATCTACCAATCGTCAGTCACGTCATGCCGGAAATTCTGGTGCATCTGGTGGCCGCCTGCCCGAACGGCCTGACAGTCGAGTATATGCCCTGGATGCTATGCCTGTACGAGCAAACCCCTGTCGTCGAGAACGGTGAGATGATCCTGCCCAACAAGCCGGGCCTAGGATTGAAGTTCAACGAAAAGGCCATCGCGTCCTACAAGGCGTGATCAACGTGGAGGAGAGAAGACATGCGGTTCGCACTCGGTCAATCGGCGCCTCGGGTTGAGGACCAGCGCCTGCTGCGCGGCGGCGGGCGCTATACAGACGATATCAATCTTCAGGGCCAAGCATCCGCCTTTATGCTGCGCTCTCCCTATGCACATGCCCGCATCCGATCCATCGATACGGCGGACGCGCTCGCCAGTCCCGGCGTCATCGCGGTCTATACTGGCGCTAATATCGCCGCCGCCGAGCTTGGCTATATGCCGTGCCTCGCGGCCAAGCTTTTACCGCTCAAAAGGCCCGACGGCTCGCCAATGTATGAGCCAAAGCGGGCCGCCCTGGTGGAAGAAAAGGTCGCATTCGTCGGAGATTACGTCGCCTTCGTCGTGGCGGAGACCCGCAGCCAGGCCCGTGATGCCGCAGAGCTGATAGAGGTCGACTACGAAGAACTACCACCGATCGTCGAGATCCCAGAGGCCTTGACCGAGAACGGCGCATCGATTTGGGACGATTGCGCAGACAACATCTGCTTCCGGATGGAGCAAGGCAATAAAGCCGAGACCGACTCCGCATTCGCCTCCGCCCATCACATCAGCCGCGTCGAAATTCCCTTCGCCCGCGTTGCTATCAACCCTATGGAGCCCCGCGCAGCCATCGGCGAGTACGACCGGTTTGAAGATCGCTACACGCTCCATTCCGGCAACCAATTCCCCCACGACTTGCGGAGTTGGTTGGCACAATCGGTCCTGAAAGTACCGGAAAGCAAGCTACGCATCATCAGCCCAGACATGGGCGGCTCGTTCGGCCTTCGCTCCAACTGCTTTCCCGAATTGACCCTTGTCATGTGGGCGGCGAAGCAACTTGAGCGTCCGGTAAAGTGGGTTAACGAAAGATCGGAGGGCATCCTTGAGGAACACGCTCGGGATTTCGCCATGACCGTTGAATTGGCACTCGCCGAGGATGGTACCTTCCTCGGCTTGCGGGTCCTGAAACGAGCCAGCGTCGGGGCGTATCTCAATAATTTCGGCCCCCTTCCCGCTATCGGCAATCTCGGTGGCATTGCCGGCGTGTATAAGACACCCGCGATCCACGCGGAAATCACTGGCGTTTTCACCAATTCCGCACCGACAAGCCCCTATCGGGGGGCCGGACGGCCGGAGGCCACGCTTGCCATCGAACAAGTCATCGACTTGGCGTCCCGCGAGATGGGGATCGACAGGATCGAGCTGCGCCGTCGCAATATCATTTCACCGGACTCCATGCCGTATCAGACCGCGCTCTCCTATAAATACGACTGTGGCGAGTTCGAGCGGAATATGGACCGCGCATTAGAGATGGCGGAAGCGTCCGACTTCGAACAACGGCGCGCGCAATCGAAAAACGCTGGAAAGTTGCGCGGCCTTGGTGTCGCCAACGCGGTGGAACAAGCGGCGGGCATGTTCGACGAAGGTGGTGAAATCCGATTCGATCAAGAAGGTCATATCACCGTCCTTATGGGAACCCATGCACACGGCCAAGGCCATGAGACGGTCTTTAAGCAACTCCTTTCGGAAAAATTTAGCCTCGACTTCGAGCAGATCCGCTACGTCCAAGGTGACACAGATATGGTCAATTATGGCCACGGCACCGGTGGTTCCCGGGTTTCGGGATTGGGCAGCGCAGCCCTAATCGGAGCCGCCGACAAAATCATCGATAAGGGCCGACGAATTGCCGCGCACACACTGGAAGCCGCTGAAGTCGACATTGAATTCAACAACGGACGTTTCGCCGTTGCGGGAACGGACCGAGGGCTCGACATGAAAGAAGTCGCGGCATTGGCCTTCCAACCCGCCATGCTGCCGACCGGTATGGAGAGCGGCCTCAACGGATTCGATACGTTTAAGTCTCCGGGACCGACATTCCCCAACGCCTGCCACGTCTCGGAAGTGGAAATCGATCCAGAAACTGGGACTATCAAAATCTTACATTATCTGGCAGTCGACGATGTGGGTACGGTGATGAACCCCTTGCTTCTCAAGGGCCAATTGCACGGTGGCATCGTTCAAGGTATCTCGCAAATCATCGGCGAGCGGATCGTCATGGACGAGACCGGTCAAGTCCTGACTGGATCGTTGATGGACTACCACATGCCGCGCGCGGACGAGTACCCGTCCTTCGAGATTGAAACCCACGTGGTGCCGAGCCCACGCAATCCACTTGGTATCAAAGGCGCCGGGGAAGCAGGCACGGTCGGCGCGGTCGCGTGCCTGGCCAGTGCTGTCCTTGATGCCTTGGCCCCGCTTGGCATTCGCACAATGGGTTTCCCAGCAACGCCGGAACGCATTTGGCAGGCAGTAAACGCGGTGTAACGTTGCTCGTAGAGTTCGGGTTTGCAGGATCTAACGCGTTGCCTTGACGACTGAGTTCCAATGGTTGGTGAAAGATGCGGCCATTGCCGGACTCTTGATTGCAATGACGTTTTCGTAATTTCCCGATAGTGATTTGGTAACGAAATTGAAACTTCCAGTGACGACTTCTTCACCGTCGATCACTAAAAACTTATGATGCATATGCCCTTTTTTGTCGGGCATATGTGCTTTGAGGACGTTTAGTTTTTCGTATTTTCGTTTCTTGGCCTTATGCGCATCGGTCAGGACTCGGACATCTACACCGCGTTCGACCGCCGCCAGCAAAGCGTCGTAAAGCGGATTGGGATTTTTGGATGAAGAAATGCTAATACTCCAAACCGCCACCAAAACCGTTTGCTTGGCTGCCTCGATTCGATCTTGAATTAGGCGAACACCCGCCTGATTGAATGCAACGGCAACGCCTCTATCCGACACAATTTCGGAGAAATCCGTTTCCTGACTCTCAACTCGCTTAAACTCCTGCGCGTATGCTTCGGCGATCTTCCGGCTCTGAATATAGACCAAATTCTCATAGTTCCGGTTCGCGGCGCTTTCATTCCAATTGAAACTGCCAGTCAGCACACCTTGCTCACCGAATTCACCGCCGACCCCAGGATTCAGCACTGCAAACTTATGGTGCATGACAAACCATTTCCGCTTGCTCTTCTTCTTGTAGATGCCAAGTCCGACCGGAGTGATACGATCATTGCGTCCAAATGCGTTCAGACAGGCTTTACCGCAGTAGCTGCGGTCGTATATCCCACGTGCGCGCGGATGATCATTCAAGACGCTGATAATTTCTGGATGGGTCGGTTTATAACTCGCCCAAACAATATCGTGCGCCGCGCGCAAATGTTGCAGCAACAATCCCATTGGATCTGAGCCTTCGGTCGGCGTGTCGAATGCCCACGCGATC
>CAJWTF010000048.1 GCA_913046825.1 uncultured Rickettsiales bacterium
TTCTCAGCTTGGAACACGATGGAGCCGTCGGGATTTCGGATTTCGCTATTTGTATGACGAAACTCCATATTCGCATATGGTGACGAATCATTCTTCGTGAAGAGACGCTTAAAGCGCATTGGGTTACCTCCCCAGACGTGTGGCCACTGTTCCGGCCCCGTAGGAACGTCCCGCCTCTCCAGCAGACATTCCCTTTTAAAACTTTTTAATCCCCGGTCGCTGCATGACAGCGAGCACCTACCAGCCCGTTAGTAATCGGCCTTTTGCCCCATATCCAGTAGGAATTGAGATGGTAGCCACAACCTGTTGAGCAATGCAATATATTTTGTGGTAGGGAAGTGATTTTTTATTAGATATTGTGGTACGAAGTATAATTTAGGTTCGGATCTAAGGATTCGTTTCAAAATGTTCCATAAAACGTGCGCCGCTATAGCCTTACTTGCGTTTGAAGTGTGGATGCTGGACGGCGTTGATCGCTAATGCCATATTGGACTTGATAATTTAGTGAGGAAGGGCGTTTCCCGATGGCGACGGCTATTACGCATGTTTTGACTTGGTTGCGCGGCGAGCAGGTCGGCGTGGATTCTGAAGGCAACAAATACTATCACGAGCGGCGCGTTCCGACGGGACGTCGTCGACGGCGTTGGGTTGTCTATGATGGTGTCGAGGAAGCGAGCCGCGTCCCACCTGAATGGCATGGATGGCTCCACTACACTGTGGATGAGATGCCAAGCGCCGATGGGCCGCCAGCGAAACAGTGGCAACGTGAGCACCTTCCCAATTTGACCGGCACCGATGCGGCCTACCGCCCGCCGGGTCATACTTTGGAAGGCGGCCGCAGATCCTCGGCGACCGGCGATTACGAGCCATGGTCTCCCAACTGAGGCGAAATTTTCTGTGACGCTCGAAATCCGAAATATACTCATCGGATCGTTTGTCGTGGTTGTCGGCGCGTTGTTTTTGGTATTCTCGTCTCGCGGTGGCGTTGAAGCGGGTGCGGATGGATATGAACTCCGTGCGATCTTTCAGAGTATTGACGGCGTATCGGTGGGAACCGACGTTCTGCTTGTTGGCATTAAGGTCGGTAAAGTAACTGAACTGAAACTTGTGCCCGACGGGCATCGAGCCGAGATTGCTATGCGGATTCGCAGCGATATAGAATTACCGACCGACAGTATTGCACTCATCATTAGTGCCGGCATGTTGGGCGGCAAATATATCAAGCTGGAGCCTGGCGGTGAGACGGAAGTGTTCGCCGCCGGAGATTATTTCGAGTATGTGCAGGGAGCGGTCATTTTCGAGGAGTTGCTGGAGAAGATCGTCCTTGATGCAGAGGGGCGACGCCAAAGAGCGAAAAAGGCTAAAGCCGCTGCTTCTGAATCGGAACCGGCAAAGAAGAACAATCCCTTCGGGAGCCTGTTGAAATGAAGCGAAATGTCATCGAGAGTGTATTGGGCGGCGTCGTGTTGTTAGTTGCGGGCCTATTCCTAGTCTTCGCTTATCTCGGCAGCGACATTCGTCCGATCCAAGGCTACGAAGTGACGGCGAAATTCAACGCGATAGATGGATTGACAGTGGGCAGCGACGTTCGACTCGGCGGCGTGAAAGTCGGTAGTGTCATTGAGCAAACCATCGATACGAAGGATTTCAGAGCGGTTGTGAAACTGGCGATCTTGCCCGAAGTGTCACTGCCCGCCGACACGCTGGCGAGTGTCACGAGCGCCGGCCTACTGGGCAATAAGTACATCAAGCTTGAGCCGGGTGCCGCCAAAGAAAATATCGCCGGTGGTGCCGAGATCAAACGGACTAAAGATGTGATCTCTATGGAAGAACTCCTTGGTAAGGTGATCTTCCTGGTGACGGACGAATCGCGGGCGCAGTAGAGGTTGGCTCATTTCTAACTTCGCTATTCAAAAATTGATTCGGGCAGTTAGTTTCTGCACGACATTGTTGCTATGTCTGATTGCCGTGGAATCTTCGGCGATCGAAGGGAAGGCGGTAGTCCTACAGGGCCTTGATAAAGTCACCGCACGGGTATCGACAATCGAAGTGGCGATTGGGGACACTGTGCGATTTGGCTCCCTGCAAATCGTGCCGCGCGCGTGCGGCCGCACGCCACCGGAAGAACCACCCGAATCGACGGTCTATCTCGACATTACCGATCTGCGTCCGGGCGGTGCTCCGTTGGATCTATTCCACGGATGGATGTTCGCTTCGAGTCCGGCGTTGAATGCGCTGGAACACCCTGTCTACGACGTTTGGGTGTTGGAATGTAAGGTTCTGGTTGGGGACGAAGTCCAACAACGGTAGTTCCTAAGGCCCGCTTGCTCTATTGGGCCAGAATGGCTTCGAGATCGTCGTCCGTATAATCTGTATTGTAGGTTGCGTCGATTTTTAAAGCCGCTGCTAACAAACCGCGATATTCGCTGCGCGGCACTTCAACGGCACCGAACCGGCTGAGGTGTTTGGTGATGAATTGCGTATCGATAAAGGCGAAGCCGCCGACGCTAAGACGCGCCGCCAAATGTACGAGGGCGACTTTACTGGCGTCCGTCTCACGGCTGAACATGCTCTCGCCGAAGAACACGCCCTTTAGGGAAATACCATATAGCCCGCCCACTAAATCGCCGTCGCGCCAACATTCGACACTGTGGCAGTGGTCTTTGAAATGGAGTGATGTGTAAAGATCGACGATGCGGTCGTTTATCCAGGTTCGGGGGCGGCCGTCGGTGGCTTCGGCACAGCCTTCGATTACCCCGGAAAAGTGCCGGTTGAAGGTGATATTAAACTGCCCGCTGCGTATCGTCCGCCGCAACCGTTTCGGCACATGGAATTTCTGCATTGGGATGATGCCGCGCATACGCGGGTCGACCCAAACCAGTTCTGGATCGTCACGGTCTTCCGCCATCGGAAACACGCCGATACTATAGGCGCGAAGCAACATATCCGGGGTGAGGTCGGGCATCTCCATAAGGTTCGATCCGCTTGCTATGCGTCGTCTTCGCTGGAACCGCCGGTCATCCAATTCTCCAACCAATGGATATCGTAATCGCCGTCGAGAAAGCGTGATTCTGAGATCAATTTTTGATGCAATGGAACTGTAGTTTCAATGCCGCCAATTACATATTCCTCCAAACAGCGGCGCAGGCGGAGCAAACATTCGTTCCGATTCGCGCCGTGAACAATCAACTTCGAGACTAGGCTATCGTAATGCGGCGGCACCGTGTAGCCTGAATAAAGCGCCGAGTCGACGCGGACACCAAGGCCGCCCGGCGCATGATACTCGGTAATTTTACCGGGATTGGGAATAAATGTTTCCGGATTTTCCGCGTTGATTCGGCATTCAATGGAATGGCCCGTCTGCGTTATCTGATCTTGAGTTAAGGACAACGGTGTCCCCATCGCGATCTTTAACTGTTCGCGCACCAGATCGACGCCGCAAATCATTTCGCTGATTGGGTGCTCCACCTGTAGGCGCGTGTTCATCTCGATAAAATAGAACTCACCGTCCTCGTATAGGAACTCAATGGTTCCGGCGCTCCGATAATTGATCGAGGCGAGCGCCTTGGTGACCGTCGCGCCGATGGCGTCGCGGGCCGTCTGATCGAGGGCAGGAGAGGGGGCTTCCTCCAATACTTTTTGGTGACGCCGTTGAAGGGAACAATCACGCTCGCCGAAATGCAGAACCTTGCCGAGGCCATCGCCCATGACCTGTACCTCGATATGCCGAGGATACTGCAAGTATTTTTCCATATAAAGCGCATCGTTGCCAAAATTCGCCGTGGCTTCCCGGCGGCAAATATCGAGCGTTTCTTGCAGCTCCTCAGGCGCCTCAGCGACCTGCATGCCTTTACCGCCGCCGCCGGCAGACGCCTTGACCAGTAACGGATACCCGATATCGGCCGCGATTCGCGCCGCCTCTTCATCCGATTCGATGCCACCTTCGGGGCCCGGTACCACCGGTATGCCCAGTTTGATGGCAAGGCGTTTGGCTTCAATTTTATCTCCCATGGAACGAATATGATCGGGTGAAGGGCCGACAAAGGCGAAGCCGTGCTCTTCGACCATTTCTGCGAATTCCGCGTTCTCGGATAGAAATCCGACGCCCGGATGAATCGCGTCAGCATCCGTGATCGTTGCCGCCGAGAGGATCGCCGCCATGTTGAGGTAACTGTCCTTAGAGGCCGGAGGTCCAATGCAAACAGATTCGTCAGCGAGGCGCACATGCATGGCGTCGGCATCGGCGGTGGAATGCACGGCCACCGTATGGATACCCATTTCACGGCAGGCACGATGAATACGAAGCGCAATTTCGCCCCGGTTGGCGATGAGGACTTTTTCGAACAAAGGGCGCTACGCCAAGACGACCAGAGGATCGCCGAATTCGACCGGCTGGGCATCGTCGACCATGACCGCCTTCACGGTACCGGATCGTGGTGCCTGGATAGGATTCATGACCTTCATAGCCTCGATGATCAGCAGTATGTCACCTTGTTTGACTGTGTCCCCCGGTTGCACGAATGGCGGGTCGCCCGGTTGCCCCGAGAGATAGACCGTGCCGACCATCGGCGATGTTACCGCGTCGGGGATGAGCCCTGGTGCGGTTTCAGAGGTGGGGGTGGCGGTGGCAACAGGCGCAGCTGTGGCGACTTGGGCAACGGCGCTACCCTTGGCGATGCGCACGCCCTGGCCGTTGTCGTTGATTTCAATTTCGGTGAGGCCGGTCTCCTCGAGGATTGCGGCCAATTCGCGGATGAGATCGCTATCCACTTTCAATTTGGTCATTCCGATCAGTTGCCATTCTTCGCGCGTAATTTACCAATGGCGTCCAACGCAAGCAGATAGCCGACGCTACCGAGTCCACAGATCACGCCGGTTGCCACTGGCGATACATAGGAATGATGCCGGAAGGAGTCGCGCGCGTAAATATTTGAAAGGTGAACTTCGATGATCGGAGCATCTATAAGGCTTAATGCATCCAATAAAACGACCGACGTGTGGGTATAGGCAGCGGCGTTGATCACTAGACCGCCGACCTGTTTTCGCGCCTCTTGTATCCAAGTGACGAGTTCGCCTTCGACATTGGACTGGCGGAAATCGATCTTAAGACCGAGCTCGCCGCCACGCGTGCGGCACGCTGCCTCAATGTCCGCCAGCGTTTCGCTGCCATAGATTTCTGGCTGGCGGACGCCAAGCATGTTGAGGTTCGGTCCGTTGAGAACCAGTATGGTGGATGATTCGGACACACCAAATTCCAATGGGCTAGTTTCAAACAGAGTAACCGCTTTACCCCAGTAGACAGTGCAGATGCAATGCCATACTCGCGCAAGGCTGTATTTGTAGATCGCGGAAAGGAAGAATGATGCAGGAACCCACTACCGCTCCATATGGCTCTTGGCGCTCCCCGATCACCGCCGAGGAGATCGTGCAAGGCAGTGTCCGACTGGGACAGATTGTGGTCGACAACGGGAATGTTTATTGGAGCGAGTTAAGGCCAAGCGAAGGTGGGCGCTCAACAATCGTGCGCCGCCGCCCGGACGAGACCGTCGAGGAAGTTCTGCCCTCGGGGTTTAGCGTACGCACGAAAGTGCACGAGTATGGCGGCGCCGCTTTTTGGGTCGACTCGGGGGAAGTTTGGTTTTGCAACGATATTGATCAACGGATTTACACCGTTGGTGAGAATGGAAAGCCAGAGCCTCTTACCCCCGAAGGGCCATACCGTTATGCCGATTTAGTAGTCGAACGTGGGCGCGAGCGGCTCATTTGCGTGCGGGAGGATCACTCGGGATCGGGGGAGCCGGAGAACACTCTAGTGGCTATCGGTTTTGACGGTGCGGTAACGGTGCTCGCTTCGGGCGCTGATTTTTACGCGGCACCACGGCTTTCTGCTAATGGTGAGGATATCGCATGGGTGCAGTGGCATCACCCGAATATGCCGTGGGATGCGACGGAATTGATGCTGTCGGGCATAGATGAGGTTGGAAGTTTGACCAGAGCCGTGTGTGTGACCGGCGAGGACGAGGCGGTATTCCAGCCAGAATTCGGACCCGACGGCAGTCTCTTTTATGTTTCCGACCGCAGCGGATGGTGGAACCTATACCGCTTGGGGCCCGAGGGTGATGCCTGTGTCTATGCGGTCGACGCGGAATTTGGCCTACCCCATTGGGTTTTTGGCATGCGGACCTATGATTTCAGTGCGTCTGATCGCATCGTTGTTGCGTTCCAACTCGACGGTATTTCAAAATTGGCGGAGATCGATCTGTCCAATGATGCGGTTCGAACGATTCCGGTTCCACATATCGATATCGGTGGCCTTCGAGCCCGGGACGGACATGTGTTCTATATCGGGGGGGCGATGCGTGCGCCTTCCGCAGTCGTAAAGGTTAACCTCGAGCTTGGATCCGTTGCCACGATCCGGCGGTCGCAAGAAACCGTGATAGATGCGGGTGTCGTGTCAATTGCGCAACCTGTCGTCTTCAAGACCACCGATGACGAGGTGGCGCATGGGTTCTACTATCCGCCGATGAACGAAGGCTTTTGTCCTGTCGGCGATGAATTGCCGCCGCTGATTGTCAAAAGTCATGGAGGGCCGACCGGGCTGACCGGTTGTTCCTATGAGGCGAAGATACAGTACTGGACCAGCCGCGGCTTCGCCGTATTGGATGTGAACTATCGCGGCAGTACTGGGTTTGGGCGGCGTTATCGCAGATTGCTCGATGGGAAATGGGGCGTTGCTGATATGGAGGATTGCATTGCGGGTGCGCGCATGCTCGTCGAACAAAACCTCGTGGACGGTGAACGCATGGCCATTACAGGGGGGAGCGCCGGAGGTTATACGACGCTATGTGCGCTCACCTTTGCAGATGACTTCAAGGCCGGTGCGAGTCATTACGGTATCGGCGACCTGGAAGCCTTGGCCCGTGAGACCCATAAGTTCGAATCGCGCTATCTTGACCGATTGGTGGGCTCCTGGCCGCAAGACCAAGCGCTTTACGCAGAGCGCTCGCCGATCCATCACACGAATAGGCTCTCGTGCCCGTTGATCTTTTTTCAGGGCTTAGACGATAAGGTTGTCCCGCCCAATCAAGCCGAAGCCATGGTTGAGGTGCTACGAGAGAAAGGCATACCGGTAGCCTATGTTCCCTTCGAAGGCGAAGGGCACGGGTTTCGTCAGGCGGAGAATATCCGCCGTGCCTTGGAGGGGGAACTCTCGTTTTACGGCCAAGTGTTCGGTTTCGACCCGGCGGACGAGATTAAACCGGTTAAGATCGAAAATTTAAACCGCTGACAAGCGCTCACTCGAGGTGGTGAGGATGTGATCATCGGGAAGGCTGTCGTACTCTATTTGAACGGCACGGAAGTCCTTGATCCATTCCTGTGGTTCCGGCGGAGCGGCCTTCAGGGCGGCAGTACTGGCGATGGTGCGGCATCCGGCGCGTTGACCGGCGTCGGGGTCGCTTGGCGAATCTTCAAAGACAATTGACGCGGTGGCGGATTTACCAAGCTTTTCAGCCGCCAATTGGAATCCATCGGGATTTGGTTTTCCGCGTTTGACGTCTTCGGCCGCGATCAACACTGGCGCTTCGGGTAGGCCGGCAATCTGCATTCGTTGGGTTGCGAGGGTAGCCGCCCGAGTAGTTCGACGGAGCCGGGAATGGCGTAAATACCCTCTAGCTGTTCTCGCTCTTCAGCGATTAGTGTCGCGGTTTCACAGTCGATATCGGCACCAGTAGGCACTAAGTTTTTTACCGAATCGGTAATGCGCACGCCGTGTATTGCGTGCAAAACCATATCACTCGAAAAAGCGTGCCTATCTGCCCATCGGCTCTAGACATGCTCGACCGCATGGGTGGGATCGACAAGGGGGCCATCCATATCAAACAGAATGGTTTGGGCTCGAATATCTGTACCGACGAGTATTTTCATAGCTGGTGGCAGCGTCTAGGTGCGAGCCTAGTTCGCACCCGCAGCGACTGGGCGGCAGTAGACCTTCTTACGTTTTAGTGCGCCGCACAGATCGCGGGCTGCTTTAGCACTCGCCAGCGGCCCCGCATAGACGCGATGAAAGGTGCCCTTCTTCTTCACCACGACGGTCTCGATTGAAACGGAATACTTTTTAAGAAGGTCGCCATGGGCAAGGCTTAGTCGCCTCCAGCTTCGGTCGGTGTTCTTGCGCTCCTTGAACGAAGATAGGTGGACGCGAATATCCTTCTTTGAACCCATCTTCGCAGGCTCCGCTTTCGCCATTTTATCAGGCATAGGTAGCGCGTCCATTTTCGCATCTTTATCGGGCAAGGGCTGATCTTTGGACTTCGCCGTTTGGTCTATCTTCTTGGCGGTTGTTGCCTTTGTAGGTGGGGCCGGCATGCTGGCGTCTTTGGAATTTGGCTTCGGCATTTCCTTGGTCATTGCCGGTTTTTTCTTCGCCGCCTTCTTTTGTGCCATCATTTTTGGGTGTTGTGGGGACATCTCGGAACCGGTGGCTTGGGCCTTGCTGTCGCGAAGGTCCTCGGGCTTGCCGGCCTCGGTATAGATCATTGTGATTTGCACTAACTCCGGATAACGCCGACCACTGCCCGAGGATTGATCCACGAGATAGCCCAATCCCAACGAGCCGACATTGGATGAAGACCAGGGGTCGTAATTGCTGCTGAGAACTTTCGTGGCTCGGTATCCGCTTTTCGTGCTGCAGACCACGGTGACAGGTGCCGCGGAAAGCGGTACGACGAGGTCAGCTGGCGCTTTGGCTTGCATGACATAGCCGGTTCCCCCAAGCTGGCACGTTCCATCCAGTGGATATGTCTCGATCCGAACAGGTCCATAGCCGGCGGTATGCGGGCCAGCACAAGAGGAAACGAAGGCGACTAACGCCAGGGTGAAAAGAGGAACGGCTTTCGTTGACATTCGAACTCCAGTTCTACCGACCGGCAAATACCGCAGACGTCTTTTCGACGAAGGCCCGGCGGCCGGTTTGAAAATCCTCGGTGTCGTAGCAATCGAAACCTTCATCGATCTCGGCATCGGTCAGTGGTGTCGGATCGAGTAGTCGATAAATGAACTTCTTGTGCCATCTTGCCGAAAGCGGCGCCCCTTCCGCAATCTTTTCCGCAGTGGCACGTGCTGTCGCGGCGACCTCTCCATCAGGAACAACCTGATTGACCAGGCCCATCCGCAAGGCGTCCGCGACGGGAAAGACATCGCCGAGCAACAAGATTTCAAGCGCTACGTTGGCGCCGAACTTCTCGACGAGGGGACGCACTTCTTCGTGTGCTTCGACAAGGCCTAGTTTTTTAACCGGCACGCCAAACTTGCTGGAAAGACCGCAAACGCGGATATCGCAACAGGACGCGATACCCATGCCGCCGCCGACGCAAAGACCGTCGATCTGGGCGACGACCGGATGGCGGCACGCGATAATCGAGCCGAACCCGTAAGTCGTTACTTTGCCATAGGTGAGGGAGGTTTTCTTGTTCTTGCGCGTGGTCTCGAACTCCTTGATGTCCGCACCGGCACTGAAGGCTTTGCCGCCCGCGCCGCGAATAATGACGCAGCGCAAATCCGTATCGCCGTCGCATTCCTTCATCGCATCGCCGAGGTCGCGCCACATCCCTTCGTTCATCGCATTGTATCGTTCGGGTTGGTTCAGGGTGACCGTAGCAATCGCGCCCTCACGCTCGAGTTTAATTTGATCTGTCATTGCCGGGTGATTCCTCTTGGTACGTTGTTAACGGACGAGCATTTGCCGAGCCATGTCGACGGTGCCGTCGGCGGTTTTGCGCGGTGGGACGTTGATGCCCTTTATACAGGCGGGGCGGTCGTAAAGGCGTTGCAGCCAAGCTTGCAGATTGTCGAGCCCTTCAATGTCGACACCGCTCCATTTATACCCACGCACCCACGGCCATGTCGCCATGTCGGCGATGGAATAGTGGTCGCAAATATATTCGCGGTCCTTTAGCCGAGTGTCGAGCACTTCGAACAGGCGCCGGCATTCGTTTTGATAGCGGGCGATGGCGCTTGGAATTTTTTCCTCGTAATACCGAAAGAAGACGTTGGCTTGACCCTGCATGGGGCCGATCCCGGCCATTTGAAACATCAGCCATTGTATGACTTCTGAGCGGTTTTTCATATCTGTCGGCAGAAACAGTCCAGTCTTTTCGGCGAGGTAGATTAAGATGGCGCCCGATTCAAAAACGGCAAAATCATCCGCTGATCTATCGATGATAGCCGGTATGCGGCGGTTCGGATTGATGGCGAGGTAGTCCGGGGATTTCTGGTCATTGGCGGACAGCTCAAGCGCATGGACCGAATAGTCGAGCTCCATTTCCTCGAGAGCGATGGAAACCTTGTAGCCATTGGGTGTTTGGGCGGTGTAGAGATCGATCATGGTGCATGTCCTTCTAGGTCATGCTTACGACACCGGAATATGAACCACAACGTCGGGCGGTAATCGCGATTAGGGCGGATAAGAGGTTATCCCCCAGCCCGTGTTTTCGCAATGATTCGCTTCATAGCGGACTCGTCAATGGCACCGGGAACCAATGTATCGCCGATGACGAATGCAGGTGTACCTCGAATACCGAGCGAATTGGCCAATTGTAGTGTCTCGTCGAGATAGGCCTCAATTAGTGGGTCCTTCATATCTTCGCGCAAGCGGTCGATGTTCAAACCTACGTCGGCGGCAATGCTCATCACCTTGCTTTCGGAGAGACGACCACGTGCGCCCATCAGGCCAACATGGAAATCGAAATACTTATCCTGCTTCATAGTGGCCATTGCGGCGCGGGCAGCGAAGCGCGATGCTGGGCCCAGAATAGGCAACTCTTTCCATACTACTCGCACGTTCTTGTCCGAGTTCAGCAAATCAATCAACGACGCTAACGAGCGTTTACAATAGCCACATCCATAGTCGAAGAATTCTACAACGGTCACGTCTCCTGTCGAGTTACCCGACACCGGTGTCATCGGGTGTCCACGAAGGTCATCGCCATGTTCACTGAGAGCAGCTTGTGCGCGGTTCTTTTCCGCCACCTCCCGTTTGGCTTGAAGCGCTTGAATAGCTTCTTCGATGACCTCGGGGTTGGCGATCAAGTAATCGTGGACGATTCTCTCTATGGCCGATTTATCCGGGGCCTTAGCAGTCAATGAATCGGCCCGACCGTCGACGGTTGTCGCCATTGTAATTCCGAGAACCATAACAATTGCGAAGAGATATTTTAAATACCGCATTCTAAGGGTCCTTTCGATTTGACTGGCGAGCAGGTCTGATATGAATGATGTGGGAGGGACGCGTCAATTCAGATCACTGTGATCAATTGGTTTTTTGGGCAGCGCCTTCAATGTCCTGTGCGCGAAACCAACTCGGGGACCCTTCGGGTAGGCCGACCATTGCGCGCTTCACATGGGAGAGGGCGCCGTCCTTGTTGCCCCTAAGTAAGGCTTCTTCAGCGAGCGCCAGCGAGGCGCCGCCGGCATTACCGAGCCTGCCTTCCGCCGTCGCCAGAAAGCGCCATGCGCCAGATAATTCCGGTTCGTAGCGAAGCGCTTCTTTCAAGTTATCTCGCGCGGCCTCCAGTTCAGCCGTACTCTCGCTCTCCAGTTGTATTTGAGCGAGACCAACCTTAATCAAGGCTGCCCAAGGAAGGATCGTAAGTGCTTTTTTATAAGGTTCGATCGCTTCTCTCGTTCTGCCGCCATCGACCAGCAGTTCACCCTTTAGCTCATAAAAGAATGGATCCTTTGGAGAGGTGGCGATCAGCTCGTCCACGATAGCGACGGCGCCATCGATATCCTGCAATCTCGACAGTGCGATAGCGCGGGCATACCGGGCACCAAAATCTGGGTCGAGTGCGTCATATTCTCGAAGTATTTGATCCGGTGGATTAATAAAGCCCTTTAATTTCCCGCGCATGCGTCGGTGCATCGAATAAATTAACTCGCTTGTCTTTGATTGGCTAAAGGCTGATTTCGCTAGATGATCTTCGACATGTCGTAGCCGATCGGCGTTAAGTGGATGCGAGCGGGAGTAGGCATTGCCGCCAGCGCTATAAATTTTTTCCTGCTCCAAGAGCAAGGCCAGAAAATCATATAGGCCTTGTGCTGATTGACCGGTGGCCTCCAGAAAACCGAGCGCCGCTTGGTCAGCGGATTGCTCCATCGTTCGATTATAAGCGAGAAAGGATCGCTGACCGACTGTACCCTTTGCTATTAGCCCAGCAATCAGCGGGTCTGCTGACTGAGCGGCGAGGGCCGCGGCTCCTCCAAGTACGAGGGCAATAATGGATTGGTTGTTTGCATTCTCAAGATTCTTTTGCTGCCTTGATAAATGCCCGCCCGTTATATGCCCGATTTCATGGGCCAACACGCCGATGACTTCGGCAGGTGTCTTGGTTTTCATTAAGAGGCCGGTATGGATGAAAATCCGTTGCCCGCCCGCTACGAAGGCGTTCAGGCTACGATCGTTGATTATATGGATCGACACGGCGCTAGGATCGAGACCTGCCGCCTCGAATAATGGCGCGGCATAGACACGAATGGTATTTTCGATTTCGGTATCGCGTATAACGCTGAACCCGCCTTGCGCGAACGCCTTTAGCGGGATAGCGATGGTTGCCCAACCGATGGCTACGCATAAAATGAAAAGACGCATAGGTTTCAAAGTCATGGAGCTCCGTTTGAAAAAGACTGTAACGACGCTCATCCACCGGTGCAATCGTGCTGGCGGTATCGTGATTATGCTGTCGCTACTTGCCGGTTGTGGCGGATTTGAAATCCCCGATCCGATTGACGCGATCAATCGCGCCACAGGAACTAAACAACGCGCCGCTAATCGGGTAATTTTCGGTGCCGTGACGGCGGATGATCCAGCAGCTGTCACTGTAGGAAACGATATTTTGGTGCAAGGCGGAAGCGCGATCGATGCCGCCGTCGCGATGGGCTTCGCGATGAGTGTGACTTACCCCGCAAGGGTAGGGTTGGGCGGTGGCGGTGTTTGTCTTGCAGGCGGCGGTAGGGCGGGAAAGATTCAATCACTAGATTTCCTTCCTTTGGCCGCAACTTCCAAGGGCAGTTACACCGACCGCCCGTCGGCGATCCCGACCATGGTACGAGGTATGGCGGCGTTGCATGCGCGCCATGGCCGGTTGTCCTGGCAAGCGGTTATTGCACCGGCGAAGTCATTCGCGCGAGAGGGGTTTATCGTGACGAAGGCGTTTGAGAGTGATCTGTCAAAGTTTTCTGTCCCGCTCTTCGCGGACGAGGTCACGAGAACAACTTTTTCCGACCGAAGGGGCAAAGCCTTCTCTGCGGGCCAACGTTTGCGCCAAATAGATCTGAATACGGTGTTGGCGACAATTAGCGGGCGCGGCGGCGGTGAATTCTATAATGGCATTCTTGCGAAAAGACTGGTGGCGGCAAGTAAAGCAGCGGGCGGATCGCTCGGTCCTGAAGAGCTGCGTAATTTTCTGCCGAAATGGCAGGATCCAATTTCCGTCCAAATTGGCAAAAGTATGTTGCATGCACCGCCGCCGCCCGCGAGTGCGGGCATTGTTGCGATCCAAATGATGCAATTGGGCTTGGAAGGAAGCAAGCGCGCGGCCGGAGGGCGGGCCGGTCAGGGGCATTTAATCGCGGAGGCAGCGAAGCGGAGTTTAGGCGAGCGCCTGAAGTGGCTTGGACGCGACTATGGTACAAGCGCTCAGGTACAGCAATTACTGTCGCCAGCGCATGCCAAGGATCTGATGAGTTCCTTTTCATCCAAGAAAGCGGCGCCTGCAGAGAAATTTGTCGATGCGTCGCATAAGTTCAAGCAATTGGATGCGAGCGCGAGTTTTTTGGTGGTCGATGGCGATGGATTGGTCGTCGCCTGCACGCTGACAATGTACCATCTTTTCGGTACTGGTCGTATGGCTCCTGGTCTAGGGATCGTGTTGGCCGCTGCGCCGGGAGAGAAAGGCCGCAATCCGATGCCGCTTGGCCCGGTTGTCGTCACGCGGGCCAAAGACAACGCTTTCCGATTTGCATTTTCCAGTTCCGGTGCAGCCACCGCTGCGACGGCTATGGCCAATGTCATGTTCAAAACCTTGTTGGCTAAGAAGAACCTGCAGGCGGCAATAAACGAACCGCGATTACATTACGAGACGGACACCGATGAGGTTGTCATTGAAGATCGCGAGAAAAAAGATCGCCTTGTCTCACTAATATCGCTCGGTCATAAAGTGCGGCGTCTGCCGAGCATCGGTCGGGTCAACGCGATTTCATGTCCCGAAGCGCTTCCCTCGCCTAACCCACAATGCGATGTACAGGCCGATCCGCGTGGAAGCGGCGTTACCTCGACCGTTAAATTTAGAAAACAGGAACGATAAACGATGGCTTTGAAAGTCTCTCGACGCGGCATGATCCCGCCATTCCTCGTCATGGATATTATGCAGGCAGCCGCGGAGCGAGAAGCGGAGCAGAAGGCCGTCTATCACCTTGAGGTCGGCCAACCGGGTACGCCGGCACCGCAAGGGGTCTTGACGGCGGCGAAACGCGCCTTGGACGAAAATCGCCTCGGTTATACGTTGTCGATGGGTATTCCGGAATTGCGCGCCGCGATCGCCAAGCATTATGCGAAAACTTACAACGTGGATCTAGACCCAGCCCGTGTTGTGGTCACAACGGGCTCCTCGGCAGGGTTTGTCTTGTCGTTCTTGAGTGCTTTCGATTCCGGAGACCGCGTCGCCATGGCGTCGCCTGGATATCCTTGTTATCGCAATATTCTCTCGGCATTCGGGATCGAGCCGGTCTTGCTGTTAACCGAGGCCGAGCACCGGTTCCAGCCGACACCTGAATTGCTGGAAAAAGCGGTACGGGAAGGGGGGGCGATCGACGGGTTGATCATCGCCAGTCCTTCGAACCCGACAGGCACGATGATCGGGCCCGATGAAATGTCCGCACTCACGGAGTATTGCCGGGAGAATAATATCCGGCTTATCTCCGACGAAATTTATCACGGCCTCACATACGAGAGTGCTGCCAGCACGGCTCTCGCGTTCGAGGAGAACGCCGTGATCATCAATAGTTTTTCGAAATACTTTTCGATGACCGGTTGGCGGTTGGGTTGGATGGTCATTCCCGAGGACCTTATGCGGGCTGTGGAATGTCTGGCGCAAAATCTTTTCATATCCGCGCCCACACTCTCGCAAATCGGAGGCGTCGCAGCGTTCGATTGCGAAGACGAACTATCCGCCAATATATTGAAATATAGAGCGAATAGGGACTTTCTGTTAGAGAAATTGCCGAAGGCCGGATTCGACCGTTTAGCGCCAGTCGACGGAGCATTCTACATATATGCCGATGTTGTGGAGCTCACGAATGATAGTTTGTCGTTCTGCCGTCGGATCCTGAACGAGACGGGCGTGGCTATCGCCTCTGGTGTGGATTTCGATCCAGACCGGGGGCATCACTATGTTCGGTTCTCTTTTGCCGAATCGGCCGAGCAAGTGGCAGGCGCCGCTGAGGCCTTGATCGATTGGTCGCGCTAACGCTGTTTTCAACGACGATTTGGGCGACGCGATATCCCAGATGGTCGAAGGCGGCTTCCGATCCGGCCAAGTAGAAATTCCACATGCGCCGGAACCGGGTATCATATTGTTCCGGGTCGAGTTCGGCGAAACGCTCATTGAAACGTTCCCGCCAATGCCGAAGTGTTTGCGCGTAATGCTGGCTCTCGTGCACGAACGGGTCATGCGTCGCTTCCAATCCGACCGCTAGGGCTGAATTCGACATGTCTTCAATTCTCGGTAAATAGCCGCCCGGGAAGATATATTTGTTGACCCACTCGTTAGTGCGCGACGGCATGTCCTTGACGATACTGTGGATGACCGCTCGGCCACCGGGTTTCAGTAGTTTTTGGATCGACGCGAAGTAAGTCTCGAATTGTCGCCGTCCGACATGTTCGAACATGCCGATCGAGACGACCCGGTCGTAGCGGCCGATATTCTCCGCTGCGTGTATCCGGTAATCTTGTAGATCGTATGTGATCAAGTCCTGCAAATGTTTGGGCACACGCTGCTTGGCAAGTTCGAGTTGCTGGTCCGCTAAGGTAATGCCAACGGCCTCCGCTCCCCGTTCGGCGATGGCCCGCGTTACGGCGCCCCAGCCACAGCCGATATCCAACACCTTCATTCCAGAGGCGACGCCGAGGCGATCCAAGGTGACCTTCAACTTGTTCTTTTGAGCGTCTTCCAGGCTTTGGCTCTCATGGGCGTAGAAGGCGCAGGAGTAGAGCATCTCCGGGTCGAGGAACATTTCGTAGAGACAGTTGCCGAGATCGTAGTGATGGGAGGCGTTCTTGCGGCTTCGTTCCGAATCATTGGGACGAAACATCGTGTCTAATGTTTCTCGAACGGCGTTAAGAATTCGCAGCGGCATTGTCTGTTCGAGTTTTCTGTCGTTTTGAAGCAGAGCGCCGATTAGCCTGGCGAGATCTTCTTCCCGGACCTCCCAGTCCCCCGCCATGTAGCATTCGCCAATAGCAAGGTCCGGTCGGCGCAGCATACTATAGAGCGTACCCAGACGTTGGATTGTGACATTGATGGGTTTTGCGAGGTCCTTGCCAAGAGTCGCGGCGCGTAAATTCCGGAACCTCAATTCAATACGGCCATGATGGATAAACAAACCCAAAATGTGGGCAATGACGCCGAATGCCGCTGTTTCGATCAGATCGCGCGATCTGCCGAATGAATGATCCGGAGGAAGCGTGGCTTCCTCGTTGTATTTCGAGTCATCCACCATATCCGCAACCCAGTTTGCCACCGGCATGACCCGGTAGGCGCGTCGATAATCGGGCTACAACTGCGGAAATGTTAGAAGAGGATTGTTTTCCCGTCAATCCTCTGCGCAGGTGCCGACAACCGGCTTAGCCAATCGCGGCCGCCGGTTGTCGGACCCTTATAAAGGCTTCTAGCTGACGACCCGTTGCCACCATCCGCGACGTGGCGGCGATGGTGGGGAGGCATCTGCTTCGGTTTTGTTCTCTGTCGCAGTCTCGGTCGCCTCGGATGATTGCTCGCTAACATTTCCCGGACCGTTTGTGGGTTCAGGCTTGGCTTCTTCCGCGACATTCAATTCGGCTGACGCGATTTTGGGAACATCCTCCTCAGCTACTAGTATCTCTGCGGTTTCTGGTTCCACTTTCTCGGTGGTGTCCGCTGAGGAAGCTTCAGCCGATTCCGCTTCGATAACAGGTGCCGCTTCGTCAGCGTTTTCCGATACGCTTTCGCTTTCCGTTGCCGTCTCTGCGGTGGCGCTTTCCGCAACTGCGGTATCGGTCGCCTTTGTATCGACTGTCTTACGGCGGCGCGGCCTGCGGGCGCGGCGTGGTTTCGGTTTATCTTCGGGTTCCGGCACCTCGGGTTGTGCTTCTTCGCCGGTGACCTCTATCGCTTCGCCAACAACGTCGGTATTGGTATCGTTCGTTACCTCCTTATGATCGGCCGGTGCAGCATCGTCGCCGCTAGTGTCAGACGTCTGCTCTCGTTTCTCGTCATTTTCGTCGGATGCGGATGCTTCCGTGCCCTCTGCTTGTTCCTCGGCCGATCGATTGCGCCGTCGACCACCACGGCGGCCCCTGCGGCGCCGGCGGCGGCTTGGCTCGCCGCTTTCGCCTTGTTCTTCGGTTTCGTCGTTATTTTCCTCGTTCGTGATTGCCGCGACTTCCGTTGTTTCGTTTTCGGGCCCGGTACTTGCCTCGGCCTCATCCGAACGCCCTCTGCCACGGCGGCGACGGCGACGTTTGCCGCTGTCCTCGCTGTCGTTTGCGGGGCGGCTGCGGGGGGCGGATTTTTCACCACTACCACCGCCACTGCGTTCCAGCACTTCGATTTCCCAAGTGCCGCCGCGATTTTCGCCGTTGGTTCTGACGATAACTCGCAGATTATTGCGTTCTTCGAGCCCGCTTAGGGTTTGGCGCTTTTGGTTCAGCAAATAGAGCGCGACTTCGGATGATACCTTCAATTCTATTTGAGTCGCGTTTTGCCGCGTGGCTTCATCCTCAATGGCGCGCATTACTTGCAACGCCATCCAGTCAGTCGATTGCATGAAACCGGTGCCGCCGCAATGCGGGCAGGGATCACCAGTGATCTCACTGAGGCTTGGGCGCAGACGTTGTCGGGACATCTCCAAAAGACCGAAGGGGCTGATGCGTCCGATTTGGATGCGCGCCCTGTCGTTGCGAAGGCCATCCTTGAAACGGCGCTCCACGGCAATGTTGTTGCGATTCTCTTCCATATCGATGAAGTCAATCACGATTAGACCTGCTAAATCGCGTAAGCGCAGCTGATAGGCGATTTCATCGGCGGCTTCGCTGTTGGTCTTGAGCGCGGTCTCTTCGATATGGCGTTCCCGCGTGGCCCGACCGGAATTCACATCGATCGCGACCAAAGCTTCGGTTTGATGGATGACGATATAGCCGCCGGATCTTAGCTGAACCGTTGGGTTGTGGATGGATTCAAGCAGTGTTTCGGCACCGTATTTTTGGAACAGCGGTTCCCCTTTGATGTCGAATTTTTTGACTTTCTTCGCATGGCTTGGAATTAAAGCCTTCATGAAGTCCTTCGCTACTTTATATCCGGCTTCGCCATCGACGAGGATCTCCTCAATCTCCTTGGCGTATAGGTCTCGGATAGTCCGCTTAATCAAATTACCTTCTTCATAGATCAGCGCGGGCGCAGTCGACGCGAGCGTGAGTTCGCGGATCTCATTCCAAAGCCGCATCGAATAGTCATAATCGCGTTTGATCTCGACTTTCGATCGTTCCGAGCCTGCGGTGCGCAAGATGATCGCCATACCCTCGGCGATTCCAAGGCCGTCAACAACACTTTTTAGACGCTTTCGGTCACGGGCGTTCGTGATTTTTCGGCTGATCCCACCACCTCGAGAAGTGTTTGGCATCAAGACGCAGTAGCGGCCGGGAAGCGAAAGGTAGGTTGTCAGCGCCGCGCCCTTGGTGCCACGCTCTTCCTTGACCACTTGAACTAGTAAAATTTGCCGGCGCTTTACGACTTCTTGTATTTTATATCTGCGCTGTACGGAGAAACGGCTGCGTTCGACGATTTCCAGTTCATCGCCGCCGACGGTCTCTACCGCTTCGCCGTTCTCGCCTTCTTCCGCCGATTGGGCTTCGGCCTCTTCGGCCATAAGCTTTTCGCGATCCTCAATCGGGATCTTGTAATAGTCTGGGTGTATTTCATTGAAGGCAAGGAAACCGTGTCGGTTGCCGCCGTATTCAACGAAGGCTGCCTGCAGCGATGGCTCTACTCTCGTAACTTTAGCGAGATAGATATTTCCCTTTAGAGGCCGCTTATTAGAAACTTCGGCGTCGTAGTCGACAACACGGTTGCCGTCCATAATCACGACACGGGTCTCTTCCTCGTGCGCGGCGTCTATCAACATTCTTCTTGTCATTAAATAGCTCCAAGCAAACGCCGAGTGATGCCAGAGTCTGGCGGTCGGCCTGAATGCGCGTGTTGTTCGTGGGCGAAGTCACCGACGCAGCGTAAACGACGCCACTTCGTGCTGCCTGCGTCCGCGGATATATTGCCTGTCCGACAATCTCGCTTGCAGGTAAATCTGGCTTCAACCTGGTCATATTCGTTTCGTACTCGTTCCATACGCCCTTGGCGCCATTTGTTAAGTCACCGCTTAGACGATCGGGTGGATTGGCGAAAAGGACAAATCGGTCCGACGTCGATGCGTCGGCTCGGTGAATCTTGCGACTACACATTTTTAGGATACGCTCATGTGACCGTATTCGACAATGCGGAAATGTGCTTTTGGCCTATTGCGTGGGCGGATTGCGCGGTTTTTCAATTGAAGCGAGCGGTTCGGAGAGGGTATATCTTGGGCCATTAAATAAATAACACGCAATATCTTCGATCTAACAGGTGAAAATTTGAATTTGTTCAATCGATTCGGCCTCGTGATTGCAATCTTTCTGTCGCTTACGACATCAGTGCAGGCAGCCGCGCCGGAAGTAACGAAAGTACGGATCGGTGTACATCCGGGAAAGACCCGACTTGTAATGGAGACGACGCAGGCCTTTCCTTACCGCGTATTCTTGTTGGGTAATCCCTATCGCGTAGTCATAGATTTGCCGAATATGTCATGGCGCACACCGTTGCTACCGATGAAGAAACCTGTCGGTCTGGTCTCAAATTATCGGTTTGGTTTGTTCCAACCGGGTAACAGCCGGGTGGTTATCGACGTGACGAAACCGGTTAAGGTTGCGCGTCACGCCATACTGAGGAGTGGTAAGGCGGGTTCAAACCGGTTCTTTATCGATTTAGAGCCGGTGACCAAAGCAGGTTTTGAGATCGCGCGCGCGACGGTCCATTCCCGGCAGTGGAAGTTGCCCCAACCGACCGCACGGGTGAAGCCGCGGAAACCAATTTTGAAAGAGCGTGGCGATGGCCGCCATGTGATCATGATCGATCCGGGCCATGGGGGCGTCGACCCGGGTGCGATCGGACCGCGCGGCACGTTTGAGAGCCACGTGACCTTGTTGGTGGCGAAACACTTGAAGAAGGCCTTGGAGAGAACGGGCAAGTACATCGTTAAGCTGACTCGAGACCGCGATATCTATATCCCCTTGCGGGACAGATTTGACAAAGCGGAAGCGGTAAAAGCCAAACTGTTTATTTCCCTGCACGCCGATACTATTAAAAATCCGAAGGTACGCGGGGCCTCTGTTTATACCTTGTCGGAAAGGGCTTCTGATAAGGAGGCGGGGGCATTGGCGACAAAGGAGAACCGGTCGGATATTATCGCCGGTGTAGACCTGACTGAGCAATCCGATACCGTTGCGTCGGTTCTGATTTCCCTGCGTCAGCGCCATACAATGGATGAGTCTGCGCATTTCGCACGATTTATGGTCGATAATCTCGGGAAATCCATTCGACTTTTGCGCAATACTCATCGGTTCGCAGGTTTTGCGGTTCTGAAATCGCCCGATGTTCCGTCCGTGCTCGTTGAACTCGGCTACCTGTCGAACAAACTTGATGAAAAAATGTTAAAATCGAAAAAATTCCGCACGAAGGTGTCGAAAGCAATCCGGCGCGCGGTTGATGCGTATTTCGAACGTCAGGAACGGTTAAGTAAGTCATAATCTCGCCGCATTGTTCGGTTACCGAAGAATTCTGCTGATAGAATAACGACCGGACGGCCCTAACATTACGATGCGACGCCTCTTTAAATTGATGATATTCCTGGTGTCGGCGACGCTTTTTTTTGCCATCGTCGGCGCCACGGGCGTTGTCGTGGGGCTTTGGCATTACGGTCGGGATTTGCCAGACTATAAACAATTGGCGAATTATGAACCGCCGACGGTGGCCCGTATTCATGCGGGCGATGGATTGCTGATCGCCGAATACGCGAAGGAACGGCGCGTATTCGTGCCCATTGAGGCTATGCCGAGACCCCTGATCGAGGCTTTTATTGCGGCAGAAGATAAGAATTTTTATCATCATCCCGGCGTTGATTTTCTCGCCTTGGCCCGGGCCATGGTGACTAACATCTCGAATTTGGGCAGAAACCGCCGCCCAGTTGGCGCGTCGACCATTACGCAACAAGTCGCGAAGAACTTTCTGTTGACGAACGAAGTGTCGATCGAACGCAAAATCAAGGAAGCCATATTGGCGTTCAGGATCGAACGCGCTTTCCCGAAGGACAGAATATTAGAACTGTATCTGAACGAGATTTATCTCGGATACGGTTCCTACGGCTGTGCGGCGGCGGCACTGAACTATTTTGATAAGTCGTTGGATGAACTCACCGTCGCCGAAGTGGCCTATTTAGCGGCGCTTCCGAAAGCGCCAAACAATTATCATCCGGTGCGCAAACGCCGCGCCGCCGTCGCGCGGCGAAATTGGGTGATCGGCCGGATGTATGAGGAAGGTTATATCGATGTGAACGCGGCGCGAAATGCGCGACGGGAGTTTCTGGAAGTAAAAACGCGCAGAGACATTCAACTTGTCGCCGCGGATTATTTTGTAGAGCAGGTTCGCCGTGAACTTGTGGATGAATACGGAGAAGACGGTGTCAATGAAGGCGGGCTGTCGGTGCGCACCACGCTCGATACGCGACTTCAAAAAATGGCGGAGAAAGCGCTACGCGACGGGTTAATGGCCTATGATAGGCGCTACGGCTGGCGAGGCCCCGTTGCGGAGATTTCCGTTGCCGACAATTGGCTCGGGCGTCTCAATATGACGAAACGCCCCCTTGGCATGCGGGATTGGCGGATCGCTGTCATCCTTTATGCAAATGATGGTGCCCTGGAGTTGGGCTTCGGCGACGGTTCTCGTGGCACGTTGCCGCTAAGCGAGTTGAAATGGGCGCGTAAATTCCTGGAATGGGGTAAACGCGATGTCGCCGTGAAAAGCGCCGACCAAGTGCTGAAAGTTGGCGATGTAATCATGGTTGAGCCGGTGAAAATCAACGCGTCGGCGAGGGAAGGGAAAGACAACAAGTATCCTCCTGATACCTATAGTCTTCGACAAATTCCGGCAATCAATGGTGCCGTCGTCGCCATGGACCCACATACCGGCCGCGTGCTCGCAATGGTTGGTGGTTTCGATTACGCAATCAGCAATTTCAATCGGGCGGTGCAGGCATACCGGCAACCGGGGTCGGCTTTTAAACCGTTCGTCTATCTGGCCGCGCTTGACAATGGATACACGCCCTCGACGATGATTCTGGATGCACCGTTCGTGATCGACCAGGGGCCTCATCTCGGCAAGTGGAAGCCCGCTAACTATACTCGGAAATTTTACGGGCCAAGTCCGATGCGCCTTGGCGTGGAGAAATCCCGGAATCTGATGACCGTGCGTCTCGCGCGTGCGATCGGTATGCCAGTGGTTGCCGACTATGCGAAGCGCTTTGGGGTTACCGACGATATGCCGCTGCAATTGTCGATGGCCCTGGGGTCTGGCGAGACATCCCTTATTAGGCTGACCACCGGATATGCGATGCTGGTCAACGGTGGCAAGCGTATTCAGCCGACGGTGATTGACCGAGTGCAAAATCGGCACGGTAAGACAGTGTTTCGTCACGAACGGAGGCTTTGCAAGCGTTGCAACACTGCCAGCTGGGGAGGCGATAAGCCTCCGCAAGTTCCTGATATTCGCGACCAGATCGTCGATGAAGCCAGCGCCTACCAGGTAGTCTCGATGCTTGAAGGGGTGGTGCAACGGGGAACCGGCCGCCGCATCAAGTCGCTCAACTGGCCTCTAGCAGGAAAGACCGGTACGACCAACGAGAGCCGCGATACTTGGTTCATCGGATTTGCGCCCGACTTAGCCGTCGGTGTTTTCGTCGGCTTTGACAATCCGCTGCCGATGGGCCGGCGGGAGACCGGGTCCTCTGTTGCTGCGCCGATTTTCAAGGCGTTCATGGCGGAAGCTTTAAAGACCAAACCGGCAATTCCATTCCGAATTCCGCCCAATGTACGCATGGTGCGCGTCGACCCGCGGACCGGTCGGGCCGCGCAACCAGGCGACCGCCGCGTCATCCTGGAAGCGTTTAAGGTCGGCGCGGAGCCATCCAATGTGGTCCCGGGCACACTTATAGCCGGTGGCACAGCAGAT
>CAJWTF010000049.1 GCA_913046825.1 uncultured Rickettsiales bacterium
TTAGACTACTCGGCTTTTGAAAACTCTCGATCTCGCCATTCTCATATCGCAAGTTGCCGGCCTTACTGAAGATTACCACCCTCTCATCTCCCAACTTTTCGCATTCGATCTCTAGGCCGTGTGATAGTAACGACATCAATAGGATCATCGGAAAATCGACACTTTCCGCGACCAACTGACCTGTTCCCACAGCCAGAAAGTCACATATCGTAGGAGCCGCGATGATCGAGGAAAGATGCCTCTCGGCTTGAGTTGGCGCAAATACTCCATCAAACGCGCGCGCATTATCGTAAGTACGAGACCGGCCCGATGATATGTTATCAAAGGCTGCCGCGAATATCGATGCGAGGTCAATGTTGTGCCGGGCCATGGTAAGGGCGGCCCTCCCCGCTTCGGCACCACAACCGATCCCAAGCCCAAGCCCAATTGTCGCCTTCTGAAGTGTCAATTCGATCTCGGATGCGGATACGCGCATCACCCTTCTGCCTTGAGCGAAGGGAAACACCAATCATCGGTCGCAACCAATTCATCCGCCAATGGCGCGCCTTGATACATGGTAATTCGTGTCCAGAGGTCTGACTTCGGATCAAATTTTGATGCGCCGAAATAAGCCAGCTTGGCCCGCAACAGATCAATGGGACGACATGCCTCGCCGATCAGGTTGTCCTGAATTTCCGCATAGGGGTGACAAGACCCCACTTGTACCCGGTTCACGATGTAACGAAATTCCGGATGCTTGAGCAGGAAGGCCGCGATTGTAAGCGACGCATCTTCCTCAGCCAAAGCCACCTGCAGCCCCTGCACATCGCGTGCGATGGCAACGTTCATCGCCTGAATATCGGTAATCTCTTGGCGCTGCTCGCCGCGTCGCGGTTCCAGTTTTTCTTCCGAATAATACCAGACGTATCGGTTGGTCGACGCATCATTAAAATTATATGTCGATGCCCAATCATAGAATTCAAATAAGATTTGATTGACGGTCTCCACCGTCATCGTAGCATCGACAAACGGTAACGGGTCGGCGGACAGGCCTTCCGTCAATTCATCCACCAGTTCGGGATAAGGCTCGAGGAGCAATGAGACCAAGAGCTCCTGGCCTTCCAATGAGAAGTCCGATGACGCCCGGCAGTATAGAGCATCCCAGGGCCGCACACTGCCTTCGAGCTTCGATAGAAATTCACCTATCTGCCTAATTTCCGAGCGAAGTACTTCTATCCGGCTGATTTGAAGCTCGTCTTCGACCTGCCACTCCTCGACATGTCGCCGCGCACGCGCGAGGACTGATTGAAACAGGGCGATGCGTTCCGGTTCTGCTGACGAGACCGACCGGACACGGGCCAGTGCCGTTTCTCGAGCGGCGAACCAGTTGTGGATAAGCACCGGATGACTAACGAGAAACGGCGCCATGCCCAAACCCGTCGCATTGCCGATCCCAAGATAGCGCTTCAAGTCGCGCTCCATGAGTGTATAGCGCGACGGGTTTCTTCTATCGGCGACATGCTCCACCAAGTCGAACGTGAAGCAGCGAATTAGATAGACCGCGAGCATTTCCGCTTGAAAGGGGCCCGCGAGTTCAGGACGTTCCGAATAGCTCCGCCGGTCCGCCAAGCCGAACTTACCATTGGCGTAAACCGCGGTCGTACGCATGAGATAGCCGATCTCCCGCAGCAAGCTCCGGTTTGGTTGCCGTCCCTCGGCGAGACGCTCTGTAACATGATTAAACAGGCGCACGCTCTTATTCGCCCGGCTCAGGACCAATTCCGTCTCGCTGTATCGGCCCGCTTCCTGGCACGGCGCCTGTGTCGCCAAACGGGCGATATCATCGGAGGTCGGAATACCGTCATACAGAACGAAAGCCGCATCCCAGGCCTCCGCGATTACGCGATCCGTTCGCGCCACCGGGTCCAGGAACTGCGAATAGGCGATCAGGCTATAGTGGTGCGACGGCGTTTCCACCGTATAGAGCGCCGTCCCGTATCCATCATCATCTAACTCGAAGCTGGGTCGCGTGATGCGCCAGTTCTCCTTTCCCATGCGGCGGAGCATAATTCGCAGAAAACTCAAACGCGTCTGAAAGGTCGCCCCCATGAGTTCAAGACGCATGACCTCTTCCGGCGGTCGCAAGCCGATATCATCGAGTGCAGCGCTACCGCTCATACCTTTTCGACGATTAGATAACAATGAACGTAATCCATCGCATGACCGGCCGGATTTTCGCGAACACGGGCTTCATAGGTGTCGAAATAGCGGTCGAGAATGTCTTGGCATTCTTCGGCCGTGCGCACCTCCGAGAGACCGGCCGCAAAGGTCGTCTCCGACCACGAACGCAGCGTCGGTATGTATTCGCGGGCAAATTTCGCCGCATCGCCATGATCCCGGAAATCAACCTCGTACGGACATTCGACCACCCGGGTTTCCACATGCTCCACACGAAGCCCTGCCCGGTAAACTGGATTGTCCTCCGATAGGAAGGGTGCGGTGAATTGCTCCACTGTCCGGTAGGATTGTGGAAAGTTCGTGTTACGGTATTCCTCCGCCGTAATCGTACCATTGTCCCGGAACTCAGCCCAAATCTCACTGAATGTGTCGAACATGCTGACACTGCCGGTGGAGCCCAGATAGCGGCCTTCCTCATCAATACCAAAGTTGAACAAAGCAAGTTTGCCACCGACCGCGAGGTCACTTGCCCGATTGGTCAGCATGCTCTCCCAATCGACACGGCCTTGCTCCACATAAGCATCGCGTTCCGCACCTTCCGCACCCACCATATGGACATGGTTCTCAATCGTGCACGGCTTCTCACTAATATAGTGAGATGCAGTGGCGGAGAACCCTAGATTCAGGGTCCCTGACGGGAACATCGGTTTATGGAACGAGGTCGCCGACGCAAAGACATAAAGATTTTCGATATCGGCAATATAGGTCTCAACGTCGGTCTCGCCGTGGATATTGCGAAATACTTGGCTGAAGTCGTTTCGTGGTAGATCCGTGTAGATCATTTGGATCGGCCGTGACGGCGCGCGGCGGCGCACTTCGCGCAAGACTGTCCCCACCATATTGACCGAGGTGCCACCATCCGCGCAGCCAGAATCCGCCATCGTGAACGGGGCGGAAACATCGGCAATTTCCATCGAAGCTAAGGCCTCCAAAATCATCGGCGTCCCACCGTCGATAACGTCCTTAGCACCAGTCGTGGCCTTGGAATAATATCCACCACCCTTCATCGAGATATGGCGTGTCGATGCCGTTGAATCGGTCATTCCTCTCCTCCCAATATAGGCATTTATTGTCATTCCCCTGTGTAAGGGAATCCAGCGCAGTTTTGTTACTTCCCCTTATAGTCGGGCTTGCGGCGTTCGCTGAAAGCGTTGATGCCTTCGATGTAATCTTCGGTCCAACGCAGCTTCTCATAGGAATGCCCTTCAACATCGAGGGCGACACTCAGCGGACTATCCAGCGCGGAATTCAGAACCCGCTTCAGAGAGCGCATGGAGAGGGGTGCCAGCGCATTTAGTTTGGCAGCGTAGCCAGTGACCATTTCCGTCAATGCCTCGCCATCGGCTGCGACATCGGTGATCAGGCCGATATCCCTGCCCTCCGGGGCGGGGAGCCGCTTGCCCAACATCACCATATCCTTGGCGCGGGTCATCCCAATTAATCGCACAACGCGGGCGCTGCCGCCGGAGCCGGGCATTTGACCGATGGCAGATTCAGGAAGGCCGACCAAGGCGTCCTCCGTCGCGAACCGAAAATCGCATGCGAGGCAAAGCTCGAACCCAACGCCGAATGCGTATTTCTCGATGGCGGCGATCACCGGCTTCGAGCACCGTTCCGGTGCACCGATATTGTCGGCAAGATCGGACATCTTCGTCTTTGGAATGTCCGGAAAGCGTTTCACGTCTCCGCCAGAACTGAAGACATCGTTGGCACCCCTAATGACAATCACGCCAACATCATCATCTTCATCGAAGGCCTCGATGATGGCGCGGATCTGTGCCCTTCCCTTGAACGAGACGATATTGAGGGGGGCACGGTCTAAAGTCAGATAACCAATTTTGCGCTCCGCATCGACCTCGACCCGCAATCCGTCCAAATCGCGCAGGATATCGCCGCGCCGTTCCGCATAATCTCGTTCCATCTCGCCTTTCCTCAGATTGTGTTTTTGTAATCGCAAAGTAGTTCGTAGTCACCGGTCCGCAAATGGCGCCGCAGTAACTTGCCGGAAGCCGAACGCGGGATCGCTTGCACGAAAGCATAAGAGCGGGGCCGTTTGAACCGCGCCAAACCGCTCGTCAAACAATACGCATCGAGGCTCTCAAATGATGCGGACGGTGTCGCGGGTTCTATAAAGGCGGTCACCTTCTCTCCCCATCGGTCGTCCGGCATGCCGATGACGGCGACGCCTAGTACATCTGGCGATTTGGCCAACACGTCCTCCACCTCTTCCGCGTAAATATTCTCACCGCCCGAGATGATCATATCGTCGACTCGGCCCAGCACGTAAATTTCGCCATCCTCGTCGAAGCGCCCCAGGTCTCCTGTGAAGTACCATCCGTCACGGATCGATTTCTCGTCCGCGTCAGGCCGCTTCCAGTACCCAGAAAATGCGTCAAGGGCATTCATGCTGGCAATAATCTCACCGGTCTCACCGACCGGAACTTCCTCATCCGGCTCCACACGCTCGTCCGCGTCGGCGCGAACGACCCGCAAAGTTTGACCGATCCCGGCGCGCCCGGCTGATCCCGGGTTTTCAGCCAAATTATTGCGGACCGCGAAGGTGTAAATTTCGGAGGAGCCGTAGAAATTACTAAATTGTGCTTCCGGGAAAATCGCTGCGCAGCGCTCAACCAATGCCGTGGTCATCGACATGCCCGCATAGGCAATATTGTTGACAGAGCTGAGATTGAAATCCTTCAGATCCGCCCGGTGGACGATGTCGTGGAACATGGTCGGCACCAAAAACAAGGAAGTGATCTTCTCCTCACCGACCATCGCAAGCGCTGCCCCGGTATCATAAGCCGGCATGCAGACGAAGGTGCCGTTGAGGAAGGCCGACATCAGCAGACTGCGCACTCCCATCGTGTGAAACAGCGGCATGACGCCCAAGCTGACTTCACCGTGGCGGTAATGCAGTTGCGCTAAACAGCCAAGCGACGCCGTCCGCTCAGCCGCATGAGACCGTGGCACACCCTTGGGTCGACCCGTCGTGCCCGATGTGTAAAGCATCAAGCATATAGCGTTGTCGTCAGCGGCCTCCAGACCGTTATATGGTTCCGCGGTGGTCAACCCAGCATAATCGATACCCGCCCCGTCACCGTCGACACGGATGAGTTGACCCACCGGAAACCCGGTTTCGATGACAGCTGCCAACACGGCTTCGGCCGAGCGAGACTCGTAGATCACGACTTTCGCTTCGGCATCCTCAATCACATAAGCCATTTCGGACCCGGACGCGCGCCAATTGAATGGACTGAATACTACACCTAGCGTCTGGCATGCCCAGTATAGGCTCGCCATCTCCAATCGGTTCGACAATGCAGCCACGAGATGATCACCAGTGGAAAGACCCAACCCATTCAAACCGCCCGCAAGCCGTTGAATATCAGCCTGCCATTCCGCATAGGAAAGCCGAACATCCCCATCCACAATCGCCGTCGCGCCAGGTTCCCGTGCGGTCGAGGCCGCGAGCATGCGCGCCATCGTCATTCGCCTGCTCCTTTCGAAAATTCCAAAATAGCGCGCACCATGCCGTCATACCCAGTGCATCGGCAAAGATGACCAGATAGCATGTCGCGTACCTGTGCTTCATCCGGGCTCGGGTAATGTTTGAGAAAATGACTCGTCGACGCCAAAACACCGGGCGTGCAAAACCCGCACTGCAATGCGCCATGGCGTGAAAACGCGTCCCGCAATCGATCCAGCTCCTCATCTGCCGCCAAGCCTTCGATAGTGGTGAGCTCGGCGCCTTCCACCTGTACGGCCAATGTGGAGCAGGATCGTGCTAACCGACCATCGAGTATGATCGTGCAAGCACCGCACACACCATGCTCACACCCGACGTGGGTGCCGTAGAGGTGCAATTCATGACGCAAAAAATCGCTTAACAACGTGCGCGATTCGGCGAAACCACTATGCGGCTTTCCATTAACATTACAGTTCACTCGGGCGCGTTCACCTGGTGCTACTCTCCTCATCGAACTGCCCCTTCCAAGGCATGACGCATTGCTTTTTGTCCTAGATAAAACGCCAGATGGCGGCGATATTCCGCTGAAGCGCGCCGGTCGTCCAAGGGGTCTAGATCGCAGACTAATTGGCTCGCCATTCGCTCGGCGATCTCTTCTATCTCGCCCTCAGCACTTTCCATTTGGCCGATTGGACGATCTTCCACGCCGCCGAGACCCAGCCCGCATTGGAAAGCTACGCCATCGTGCCGCGCCCAAGCAGCTGCCGCGACAATCGCGAAATCGCCGCGACGCTCATTAATCTCTTCAAAGGCAATGCCGGCGCCGTCACCCAGAACCGGCCAATACAGCGCGGTCACCATTTCGTCTCCCTCGCGCGCCGTCGTCAGAGCGCCTTCAAAGAACTCACTCGCCGCCATCCGCCGCACCCCCCGCACGGATGACAGTTCGACTTCACCCGCCAGCGTCGCCAAACACAGGGGAGTTTCGGCGCTGGGATCCGCGTGCGCCACGGAACCACCCAATGTCCCTCTGCTGCGGGTTTGATAGTGACCCACATTGTGCAAACCAGCGATCAATAGAGGTAAAGCAGCCACGCAATCCGCCGACACTAAGACATCCGCCTGCCGCGCAAGCGCTCCGATCCTAATTTTATTCTCGATGCGTTCTATTTGCGCCAATACCTCCAACTCGTTGATGTCGACAATAACCTCCGGTCGAACCATCCGCATATTCAGCAGAGCACCGAGCGACAATCCCCCCGCCATAACCAACGCATCGCCACCAAATTCCGAAAGCAACGAAAGTGCCTCTTCCAGGGTATCCGGGCGGCAATATTCGAAGGGTGCCGGTTTCATGACTGCCCTTTCCCGTCATTGGCCAAGCGCCAAACCTTATCGAGGGTCAACGGCAGTTCAATATCGTCTCGATCAAGCGCGTCGGAGACGGCGTTTGCCATAACCACCGGCGTCAACATCGAAGAGCCATCGCCCATTCCTTTCGAGCCTAGTGAGTTCTGCGGCGAGTCCGTGCGGGAATGGGCAAGCTCTAACGGGGGCAAGTCGGCAGCGGTAGGGCATAAATAATCAGCAAATGTTCCGGACAGAAAATTACCGTCCTCGTCGTAGATCAACTCCTCGAACATCGCGGCGCCAAACCCATGGGCAAAGCCACCCCGGACCTGGCCTTCGACAATGATGGGATTCAGGATCCGCCCAACATCGTGAACGGATGCGTAACGCTCTATTCGCACTCGCCCGGTCTGAGGGTCGATTTCGACTGCCGCCAAATCGCAGATAAACCCGAATGTCACTGCAGAGGCGACACGGTCAGCGCTGTCCGGCGCATCCAGCACATCCGGCGTAAGAAGAGCGGTCTCATAAAGGCCCGGCGCCATACCGGCTGGAAGCCCCGCTGGATGCCAATGCGTTGCTGCCGCAACCCGGCCAATGCCGATACCGCTATCAGGCACACCCACGATCCGGGCACGCCCATCTGTCAGTTCCACATCTTCCACCGCAACTTCCAGCATATCTGCCGCGACCGTCTTGAGCTTCGTTGCAATTCGCCCGGCACTCTCCGTAATCGCACCTACAACAATAGAGGCGAACCGGTTCGCGTAATTTCCCGATGCCAGCGACCACGTTCCTGTTCCCGTATCCATCGCGCTGTTCACGTGAACTTGGTCCGGCCGCATGCCGAGCGCATCCGCTACCACCTGCGCCGCCACGGTGTTGTGCCCCTGCCCGGCAGGCGTGCTGTCGAGGTGCACGGTTACGCTTCCCGAGGGATCGATTGAGACATTCGCGACCGCCGTGCCGCCGGACCGGCCACCTGCTTTCTCCCGTTCCTCCGGCGTTTGCGCCAACGTTACATAGGCCATGTTGGAGCCGGACGGCTCAACCCCAGCCCCAAACCCGATCCCGAACAACCGTCCCGCCGCCTTCGCCTCCGCGCGCTTAGCCTGCAAATCCGGATAGCCTGATATCTCCAATAGTAAGTCGAGCGCCTTGCCGTAATCTCCCGCGTCGAAGATCGCTCCAGCCGGAGCTTCATAGGGAAAGTCGCCGGGTGCGATAAAATTGCATCGACGGATTTCTGCCGGATCGAAGTTCAACTGCCGCGCGGCCACATCCATCGCGCGCTCAAGCCCGAAATAGAACTGCGGGCCGCCGTAGCCGCGATTGAGGCCGATGGGTGTTTTATTTGTCGTTACCATCCGGTTCTCGACCGCGATGTCGCGAACCTTGTAACATCCGTTTGACGCCGCATGCATCCGATAGACCGAGGCAGGCTCCGGCGCTCGCACATAGGCACCCACATTGACACAATTGTTATAGCGCAGCCCCAGGAGTTGCCCCGTATCATCGAAGGCCGCTTCAATCGAGTCAGCCCGATCGGACGCGCTGGACGACGCCATTAAGTGCTCCAACCGGTCCTCAACCCATTTTAGCGGACACTCGAGAATACGGCTCGCGGCGGCTAATAATACGAGGTAGGGATAAAGCCCTTGTTTGATGCCGAAACTGCCGCCGCTATGCGGGGCCGAAATTAGGCGCAATTGATTGCCACCAATCCGAAGCGCCCGCGCCATCAAAGGCTGCAAGATGAACGGTCCCTGAAAGTTCGACCAGATCGAATATCTCTCCGGCGAGCGTTCGAATTGAGCAATGGCACCGTAGGTCTCGATGGGTGTCGAGGATTGCCGTGGGTAGTGCCAATCGAGGCACACCACATGCGCGGCTTCGGCAAATATCTTATCCGGATCGCCATAGGCGAAACGACGGTTGTGCAACAAATTGCTGCCCACGCCTTCGTGCAGGATGGGAGCGTCTTCAGCCAGAGCCGCCACTGGGTCGACAACCGCCGGTAACGGTTCGTAATCCACTTCGATCAGTTCCGCCGCATCTTCAGCGATATACCGGTCTTCGGCCGCGATCAGCGCCACCGGCTCGCCTGCATAGCGTATTTTATCAACGGCCATTGGATAATATGTGATAGGCGCCCGCACCGCGCTGACCAACGGGTCCATCAACGCAGCGATATCCTGACCGGTCACGATCCCGGTGACCCCCGGTAAAGCCCGCGCCGTTTCGGCATTGATATTGAGGATCCGCGCATGGGGATGAGGCGACCGCAGCATGGCGACATGCCGGATACCCGGCAAAGGCGACAGATCGTCGATAAATCGGGCATTGCCCGTCAATAGGGCCGCATCCTCGAAACGAGGAACCGCTTGGCCGACCCAATCGTTTTCGTTGTCAGTCATCGACGGTGCCTTTGCCCCGACGAACCGTTAATCGTCCGAGTCCAGGCTCGCAAGGAAGTCGTCGATTAACCCGTCCGGTGCCTTGATGATATGCTCTTCGGCCGGGAAACGGTTTTGCTGCACATCGTCGACAAATTCCTTGAAACCAGCGACCCGCTCCGCCTGCATCTCCTGCTTCATCTTGTAGAGGTTCCGGTATTGCTTGGAATGCCGGGGATAGGGCGGTGCGTTGTTGCCGAGAATATCATCCGCGAACAGGAACTGAATGTCCCCGCCACTGCCGCCGCCGATGGACGATGTCATCAAGCTCGTGCGTTTACTGATCTCGGCGAGCAACGCTTCGGGAATGACCTCGACCTCAACCGCATATGCACCGGCATTTTCCAGCGCCTTGATCTCTTGATAGACCCATTTCGCCTCATCGAGAGTCTTTCCGACCGCGCGCAAGCCGCCTGTCCAGGTGCTCCGACGTGGTACCAAACCAGCGTGACCTTGCACGGGAATGCCCGCTTCCGCGGCGGCTTCGATAAAGCGGGGGCTCCATTGGCACATGATCGCATCGGCACCAACCGCCATCGCGGCATACCCGAGACGTACCGCTTCTTCCTGGCTCGCCGCCGCGATCAAAGGCACAGAGAACGCCTGGAACGTATTCGGCGCGGCCTGGCGAATGGCGGCCGCCGATTCAGGCGCGTTCGGGTCGAAGCGTACTTTCATGGTGTCGATGCCCGCCTCTTCCGCCGCGATGGCTTCCTCAACCGAAAATGGTAGGGTTTCCACCAGAACGCGCTTTCCCTTTTGATCACGCAGACCTTTCACCGTGTAGTTTCGCGTTCCATAGGCTCCACCAAGGGTCATGACCCGCGTCAAACCGCGCTTTCCCGCATCTCTTGGTGGAATACCTCCGTCGCCGGTTGCATGACTTGCCATGAGTATTCTCCTCATTGGTCGAATTGCGGGTAAAGCTCCAACTATCCGCGGGCGCGCGCCCGCAGGTACGAATTTAAATGACGGACGGTGGTTTCTCAATGGGACTCCGGCTCAAGTCCCCCTAAAGTTTAGCGTCTTCCAATATCATCGCCGCCCCCTTTTCCCCGATCATGATCGCCGGGGCGTTGGTATTGCCGGTTGTCAGCGTCGGCATGATCGACGCGTCGATGACACGCAGTCCTTGAATACCGTGCACGCGGAGACGGGAATCGACGACCGCAGCGGGATCCTCACCCATTTTGCACGTGCCGACAGGATGATGGATGGTGCCGCCATGTTCGCGCGTAAATTGGCGAATCTCGTCTCGGGTTCGAACATCCGGCCCCGGCGCGGTCTCTCCCAAACTCACTTCCTTCAATGCCGGTGCGTCGAATATTTTGCGCGTCATCTCGACGCCCGCGACCAATACGTTGACGTCGTTCTCATCGGTCAAATAGGCGGGGGTGATAGCCGGGTCGTCCATCGGGTCTGCACTCTGCGCCATCACGTGACCACGACTTTCGGCGCGCACGGGGATGGCGGTGCACTGGACACCCGGTTCCTTCTCCAAGGCACCTTGACCGGTATCGATCGGCGTTGCGGGCGTGAAGGAGAGCTGTAGGTCGGGGCTCGCGAGACCGGGACGGCTGCGGCAGAACACTATGGCACTGGTGACGCCAAAGGTCAGCGCTCCGTTGCCGAACAGAACGTACTTCGCAATTTCCGGCACTACGCGCGGGAAACGCGAAAGCTGGTTCATGGTGATTTCCTGCGGCCGGACATGATGCTTGAGCCGCGCGCCCCAATGATCGGCGAGGTTCGATCCCACGCCGGACAAGTTATGTAGAACCTCCACACCAATATCTTTGAGGTGCGTCGCCGGACCAATACCTGAGACCTGCAATAGATGCGGAGAATTATAGGCTCCGCCACACAAAATCACTTCCTTGCTCGCACGGACTTCCTTGTCCTGACCGCCCTGGCGATACGTCACACCGACGCATTTCGTCTCCTCGAAAATCAATCGCCCGGCCCGGGCACCGGTGACGACCTCCAGTTTTGGATTGCCCCGCACGGCGCGCAGATATGTCTGTGCCGTGGAGCCGCGAAACCGGCCCCTCCGTGTCATCTGCGAATAGCCGACCCCTTCCTGTTGGTTGCCGTTGTAGTCAGGTGTGAACGGAAAGCCCGCCTGTTGGGCGGCTTCGACGAAACGATGGGTCATCGGCAGAATGGTGCGGTAATCCTCGACCTTTAACGGCCCATCTCCGCCCCGGTAGGCCTCATCGCCACCCTGTTTGTAGGATTCCGATTTCCGAAAATACGGCAAGACCTCATCATAGGACCATTCCCGGCAACCGCGCTGCGCCCAGCCGTCATAGTCGGCAGCGTTACCGCGCACATATAGCATGCCGTTGATCGAACTGGACCCGCCGAGCACCTTACCGCGCGGCAAGCTCACCCGACGTCCTCCGGCACTGTCCACCGGTTCAGCCAGGAAATTCCAATTGACCTTCGCGTCATTCAACAGGGGGCGTAACGCCGCCGGTACGTGAATCCTGGGGTTGCTATCCTTTGGGCCAGCTTCAAGCAGAGCAACCGTGGCACCCCCTTCGACCAACCGGCAAGCAACGGCGCATCCCGCCGACCCAGCTCCGATCACGATATACTCCGGCTCCATCCAAATGCCTTTCTCGAAAACCGTATTTCCTAATGATCGAGAGTAGGTAGACGACGTAATATTTCCAGCGGCCCGGGGGCCCTGACTTGGCGTCAGTTCTCCCGCATCGCGCGGTTCAAGCTCGTGGTGATCGGCCGCACCAGATATTCGAGCGGGGTTTGCGCACCGGTCACAATCAAGACCTCCGCCTGCATACCCGGATAAAGCTCCGCGCCGCCGAGCGCCTCCGACGGGTCGTCATTTAACTCCACTCGGACGAGGTAATAACTAACACCAGTGCGCTCCTCAGTGAGCTGATCCGTAGAAATCGGCAAGATGGTACCATCCAATGGCACCGTAGTGCGTTGGCTGAAGGCGGTGATCCGGACCTGTGCAGCAAGTCCCGGATGCACCACATTGATATCCGTCGGATCGACACGCGCGGGCGATCATCGCCCCGTTCTGATGCAGGCTCCCTTCGATCTCCGCCTTATTGCGCTCGAGCGCCAAAAGGCGCGCCTGTTTGGCAAGCCCCTTGTTGAAGAGCACCCGAACGTCGGCGATTTATTTGGAAATTAAACTAACCTAGGTTTCCTCGGCCTTGATCTGACCTCTGAGGCCATTGATTTCTTTGTCACTTTGCGCGCTTCGTTTCATCAGAATGCTGACCTAACCTTAGTGGGGTTGCCGGCGGCTTTTGGAAATTTTCCGCTGCCCATTCATTATTTCCACGACCTTCGGATACTTCTCGAATTTGGCGAGATCGTGTTGAAAATAGACCTCCGGCAATCGGTCTCACTTAGCCACGAGGCGGGCTTCCAAAGCTTCCGCGGACCGGCAGCGATCCAACAGTAGTTCCAAGGTTGCGCGTACCTGGGTTTGATCGAGACGAACAATCACCTGGTTGATGGTCACAGAGCCATCGTCACGTGCAAAAACTTCTCGGACGATTCCACCCTCCAAGTGCTGCACCTTCTTGCGCTTACTATCGACAATCACCGTGCCGCTCGCGATGGCGGTACTCTGCAGTTTCGCAAAGACCCGCTATGGTTGCTTCATGAGTTAGGTTCATTGGCAAAGTCGTCGAACACTGCGGCTACGGCTTCCTTCGCCGAATTCCTCATGCATGGAACCGTTGTAAGATATTGAGCATCTAGTTCCCTGCAGATGATGGTCGTCGGATCAGCTTCCAAATGCTTGGGACTTCTTGAAACGGCACTTCAATCAATGCCGGCCCCGGCGTCGAGTTCGCTTCGCGCAAAGCATCCCTCAGAGCATTGGGGGTTTCGGCACGTAGAGCGGTCATGCCGAAACTCCGGCCCAGCATCACGAAGTCGGGGTTATGCAGATCGACGCCGATGTATCGGCCTCCATAGCTGTCCTTTTGGTAGCGCTTCACATTTCCAAATGCACTGTCGTTGAAGACAATGATAACCACGTCGATCCCGTGTGCGACCGCGGTCGACAATTCCTGTACATTAAACATGAAACCGCCATCGCCGCTGATGCAGATTACCTTGCGATCAGCGCACGCCACCTTCACGCCAAGCGCCGTCGGAATGCCCATACCAAGCGTCGCCTGATAGCCCGGCGTGATCAATGTCCGTGGATGGTAGACGGGCATCCAATTTTGCAGAAAGCTCGCCATCTGCGTCACATCCGTGACGATAATTCCATCGTCCGGTAATTCGGCTCGGATCACCTTTGCAAAACCGTATTGCGGCTGGAGTTCCGCCAATTTGTCGAGTGCGGCCTGTTTGGCCGCCTGTAATTCATCTTCCCGGGACGGTCGAGCGCGGTTGTGAACAGGAATACGAGATTCCAACTTGGCGAGTGCCGTGTTGGCTTGTGCGATGAGTGTCACATCCGCCTCGCGCGGCTTTTGCGCTTGCTCTGGGTCAATATCGATCCGGACCAGTGTGACGTCCTTCTCTCGGCCCCAAGCCAATCCCGGCGCGGAAAAACGCGTGCCGACGACAAGCGCCACATCGACCTCATCCCAAAGCTCTTGGCCGGAAATCATGATCTGCGACAGGTAGTGCCGATCGCTAAGCGCGCCCCTTCCCGTCCGGCTCATAATGACCGGTGCTTCCAACAACTCCGCAACGCGTTGCAATTCAGCTTCCGCACCAAAGACGCCACTGCCAACGAAGATAGCGGGCCTCTCTGCCTGTCCGAGCAAGCGAGCCGCTTTTTCCAGCTTATCCTCAGCGGGGATCGGGTCATGCCGATACTCTTGGAGTTCGTGTAAATCTACGTCTTCCGATTTACCCATGATGTCCGGGGCCATCTCGAAGACCACCGGCTGATGGCGTTCGCCTAACATCTGTTGGAACGCTTCCCGCAGAACCTCAGGGGCCGCAGCAGGTGTTTCAGCCCGACCTACCCATTTGGCGACGCCGCGCATTGCAGCGCTCTGATCGCGGATCTCATGGGTCATACCCATACCGCCCCCAATTTGGCTCGAGGGAATTTGTCCAGCTATGCACAGCACCGGAGCGTTCGATCCTGCCGCCGTGGCAATTGCCGCACCGGTATTGAGTAATCCGGGACCAGGGCCGGTGATACATGCACCGACGCGCCCGCTCGCTTGAGCGTATCCGAGAGCCATGTAGGCGGCCGCTTGTTCGTGACGCGTGTGAATGGTGCGAATGGCATTCCGCGCCTCGTACAAAGCGTCGAACGTGTTATCGAGCTGCACACCGGGCAGGCCGAATATCGTATCGATGCCCTGCGTCGTGAGCGTGCCGACTATCGCTTGGCCACCTGTCATCCGTTTGGACATTTCGCCCTCCCTGAATTTGCACTACACCGCAATGGCATAGGCAGGTTGTTGCGGATCAGTCCCCGATCGGCAAACCCTGTATTCGGTTGGTAAAGAACAGCTTCAACCGAAGCAAGCCGGCGTAAATATACAGGAAATTTTTCGCTCTTATGCCCGAGTGAGATGTGTTCTTCGGGCGTATTTAACGGAAAACTATCCTCGAGACCCAGAAGTCCTGGATAATGGTTGTAGGGGGCAAACGAGTTTGGAAAGCTCATGCTCATGAAACGTGGCGCGTCGATAGCCTCTTGGATATCCATACCGAAGTGAAACGCATTTAGAACAACCTGTAGCATCGCCAGAACTTGACTGTCGCCGCCAGGGGCCCCGAACGGCATGACCAAACCATCGTCGCTAAGCAGAATGGCCAGGCTTGGAGTTAATCGCGGACGCTTTCCCGGTGCCACTCCGGAGGGATGATTGGGATCGGGTCGCGATTGCGTACCGCGCCCGGACGGGGCAATCCCGAGGCCCGCCGCGCCCAAGATGACGACGTTCACCGCCTCATCGTCGTCCGCCCGGATCAGCGGGTCCGAAAAAGCGGTTCGCAGTTCGTGACTGATGGCGTTGAGCTTCTCGGGTCGGTTTATCGTCACGATGCCGATATCACCGTCCGTGTCGTAAAGCACAAGATCGTCACCCATAAATCTTCTCCTTCTGGGGTCATCGGCAGGATCATTGCGTCAAATTCAGCAATGGATTTGTGATATTTTCAGCGCATCGCCGAGAAGCTAATGCAACAAGCTTAGGACTCCAGACCCAGCAACCTGGCGGCGGTTCCACCCAGAATTGCGATACGGTCATCGTCACTTAAATCCGGTGTCTTCAAAACAAGATCGATCTCCGTACTGGTCCAAGGAAACGGGTAGTCGGTGCCGACCATTATTTGGCCGGGACCGGTCTCAGCGATGAGGTGACGAAGTGCCTCCGGCGTGAAGACAATTGTGTCGAAGAAGAGTTGGCCGTCTTTTAGATAAGCCGTCGGATTCTTCTTTGGCAACGGGCCGACCCGGTTCGGGAACGTACGGCAGACCGCGTCCGAGCGGTTGGCGTAGGAAGGAAGATAACCGCCACCATGCGCGGCGCAAATCTTGAGGCCAGGGAAGCGATCCAAGGTACCCTCAAAGATCAGGTGCGACAACGCGATCGTCGTCTCAAGAGGATTGCCGATCGTGTTCTCTAGCAACCCGCTGCCGCCGAGGCGACCACCTGGCTCTAGCTCGGTCGTTCCTCTTGGATGCAGGAATATCAGCAGGTCGAGTTCCTCGCATTTTGCCCAGATAGGATCGAATGATGGGTCCGCCAGTTCGCGCCCCTCGACACTGCCACCAACGCTGAGGCCGCGGAAGCCGAGCGTCTTGGCCGCATATTCGATTTGCTCAACCGCGAGGTCCGGATGCTGAAGCGCCGCCGTGGCGAATGCCGCGAACCGATCCGGCGTGGCAGCACAGATCTCGATAAGCGCTTCGTTCTGAATACGGATGAGCTCTGCCGAAGCATCGCGCCCCGCATGATACCAATACGGATTAATGCTAAGCGCCGACACGTCGATGCCTTGGGCATCCATCGCGGCAATCCGCGTGCTCGTGTCATCCATCAGGAGTTTGGTGTTGCCGGCCTTCTGGTCCAGTACTTCCAAGGCGGCCGGGACCACGCAATGTGCGTGAATATCGATAGTCTTAACCCGCGTGCCATTGACGACGACCTCTCGACGCGTGCCATGTGAATGCGTACCGCTACCCGCTCCGTCGTCTCTCATCGGACTGCGGAGCGTGCAATCGACAAATCCGATCGTCTTGTTCATCTCAAACTTTCCTTCTTCTGTATTGTTACTTTTGACAGCCAATCAAACTTATTCATCGGCAAAATATCTATGTTTCTTAGCTAGTACATATGGCCCGATAGGCTCAGCAGGTTAGGGAATGAAACATTTTCCTACTCAGGATCCTGGTCCCGTTGTCGAAAAGGCAGATGCAAGATTTCTGTCAGCACGGCTATCAAACCTTTCTGACCATACTGATTGCTAGAATCAAACTAGAGTCCCATCTGCCAGGCAATTAGTTTGCGCTAAATTGCATCCGCTCCCCAACCCAATGCCCGGTTCAACAGCGACGCGACGGACAGCGAGCTGCGGAAAATAGGACATTCTCTGACGGTGTCAGTCTAATACGAACTTGTCTCAAGAGTGCCTTATACGATAATGCGCCAGGGCGAGTTGCCAGAGCCAAAGCGGATACCGTAAGTACTGCATCACCGCCATGCGGATTACCTTCGGCAAGCTAGTGAAATAGCGGAACGGTATACTCATTCGCGAACGCTATGGATCGCTGACCCATGGTTCGATCACAGTTGCTCTGATTCTGCCTTATCGACGCTTGATAATGGCAGGCTCAATCGACACGATCCGCAACCATGACCAAACTACCAATCGATGACATCTTACCGGAACTCTGTGCAAGCCTTGAGCACACTCCGAATGCCGTTGTTCAGGCCGTTCCGGGTGCTGGGAAAACCACGCGAGTTCCTCTGAGACTTCTGGACACACCGTGGCGAAAGGGTGGCAAGATTATCATGCTGGAACCGCGTCGCCTGGTAGCAAGGGCCGCGGCCCGGCGTATGGCGCAAACCCTGAACGAGCCCGTTGGTAAGACAGTCGGCTACCGTATCCAACTGGACAACAAGATCGGCCCAGACACCATTATCGAGGTCGTCACCGAAGGCATTCTAACCCGCCGCCTGCAAAGCGATCCCTCTCTGGAAGGTGTAGCGGCTGTAATCTTTGATGAGTTCCATGAACGTAATTTGCAGGCTGACCTGGGCCTCGCATTGTGTCTGGACTGTCAGGCGGGCCTGCGTGAAAACCTGCGCATTTTAGTGATGTCGGCCACACTGGACGTGGCCCCAATTGCTGAATTAATGGGCGATGCACCGGTTGTTGCCAGCGCGGGCCGTGCTTTTCCCGTTGAGACCCGTTATCTAGGCAAACCATCCGTTAACCGTTTCCGAGACAATCTCAGCTCCGCTGTGTCTTCGGCTGTGAAACAGGCTTTGAGAGACGAAACTGGCAGTATACTGGTTTTCCTGCCCGGTGAAGGCGAAATCCGGCGAGTTGAGAAGCTACTGAACGAATCATCGTCGCCTGGTGATGTTGACGTGCTGCCACTCTACGGAGCACTTCCCCAAAACCAACAGGACCAAGCCATATCCCCACCATCTTCCGGACGGCGGAAGATTGTCCTCGCGACAGCCATTGCCGAGACCAGCCTGACCATCGAAGGCATTCGGGTGGTGGTCGATGGTGGTCAGTCCCGCGGTCCCCGGTTCGACCCCCAAAGCGGTATGACTCGGCTATTCACTGAACCGGTTTCACTAGCGGGCGCTACGCAACGGCAAGGCCGTGCCGGTCGACTGGAGCCCGGCATCTGTTATCGGCTCTGGGACAAGGCGGCGGAAGGGTCGTTCAGGCAGTTCGCTCAACCTGAAATTCTCAATGCCGATCTGGCCCCGCTGGCCCTGGATTTGGCTAACTGGGGTATTCATGACCCTGACGCCTTAAACTGGCCGACACCGCCCCCTAAAGCCTCTTTGGACCAGGGACGGGATCTGCTGAAGCAGCTACAAGGCATAGACGATCAAAACAGAATCACCGCCCATGGACGAGAGATGGCAAAACTGCCCATGCACCCACGGTTGGCACATATGATAATCGAAGGCGCACAATTAGGATGGGCGGATATTGCCTGCAATGTCGCCGCCTTACTAACCGACAGGGATATTGCCCAGCGGGATGGCCGCCATCCTTTAGCGGTGGATTTGAACTTACGGTTGAGCGCCCTGAAGGGTGAGCAAACAAGTCTGACCATAAACCGCAATGCCCTCAGTCGAACCAAGGCGCTCGCAAAGCAATGGCTGAGACGTCTGCCAAAGAAATTCCGCCACGATCACGGACTGGATTTATCCCCGGATGAACAGATTGGCGCCTTGGTTGCTCTCGCTTATCCGGACCGAATTGCAGAGCGCAGACCCGGCGGAGGATCCCGTTATCGCCTGAGCAACGGCAAGGGATCTGTGCTGCCAGCTGGGGATGCTCTGCATGATATTCACTATCTGGCAATTGCCTCGGTCAGCGGAGAGACCCGGGATGCCCACATCAGAATTGCGGCCCCCATATCTGCAGCAACCATTGAACACCTGTTCGAGAACGAGATACGGGAGGGCGAAACCGCGACCTGGGATAGCCAAAGCCGTTCGGTGATCGCCCGCAGGCAAAGGCGCCTCAATGCCCTGGTGCTCAAAGATATCCCGGCCAAGAACATTCCCGGCGATCAAATCGCGGACGCACTGATTGATGGCATACGCGGCATGGGGCTGGATTGCCTGCCATGGAGCAAGAAAGCCACCGAATGGCGGCAGCGGGTGCTGTGTTATCATCAGAAGACAGTTACAGGGCCTGATTTGTCGGATTGTAACTTACTAGAGACACTAGAAGAATGGTTGCTGCCCTATCTGGCAGGTATGAGCCGTGTGCAACATCTGAAATCACTGGATATGCTGACTATCCTGAAATCCCGGTTGGATTGGTCCGCCCTGCAAACCATGGATAAACAGGTGCCCAGCCACTTCACCGTTCCCAGCGGATCCAGCATCAAAATAGATTACACGGATTCAATGGCGCCAGTGTTGCCTGTAAAACTACAGGAAATGTTTGGCGAAACCGAGACGCCCAGTATCCTTAATGGTGCGATTGCGCTGACCGTACATCTGCTGTCCCCTGCAGGACGGCCATTGCAAATCACCCAGGACCTTCAAGCCTTTTGGAGTAACACCTACCCACAGGTAAAGGCCGAGATGAAAGGGCGCTATCCCAAACATTCCTGGCCCGACAATCCTCTGGCGGCTGTGCCTACACGGCATGTGAAGAGCAAAATGAATCTAAGTTAAAGAATAGACGCAGTGTCCGCCTTAGGTGAACTTGCCTCTAATTTAAGAGAGAAAGCACCTAAAAACTCAGGGCTATTAACATCTGAGACAGATGATGATGGCAGCGAACGAATAAGCGGCCTCTCGGACCGACCGCGCGCCTCTCCGATTATCAATCGACGCACCCTGCGCGCCAAACCGCCTCGATGACTCTAAACTGTTTCAACCGTGTCCTTCGCCGCGGACGTCGTTGCACCCGCGACCTTGCGCAGGGCATTCATTTCGTTCTGGATGATCCGCTGCAGCATCCTTCCATCGGTCGAGTGCAATACGAAGCGCGCTCCCAGCTTTATTGCCTTTGTGGACGTATCGATCGTCTGCTGATGGACCATGACAGGTATCCTGCGGGCCTCGCACCGTTTAATGATGTCCTCAATCACGCGCAAATATTTTTTGTTCGAATAATCATCCGGAACCCCCAGCGAGGTCGACATATCGTTTGGTCCGATGAACACACCATCAATGCCAGCAACATCGAGAATAGCATCGAGGTTTTTGTATGCCGGTTCAGATTCAATGCCGATAATAATGAAAGATTCCTTGCGCCGGTTTTCCAAATATTTTTTTGTTTTCGGGCTTGGAAGGACATTGTCCTCTACCGCGCGGCGTAAATATTCCCCCTTCAGCGGATGCCATTTCGCCGTCGCGACCACCGCCTGTACTTCTTCAACCGTCTCGCAATAGGGCACAAGAACCCCTGCGGTTCCTGCATCGAGTGCCATCGCCACCCATTCGGCCTTCGGAACTGGAATGCGGACAATCGGCGTGATATCGGCTTGGCGCAGCATACCGGTCAATTGCTGAATTTCGGTGCGATCTCGTGAGCCATGTTCGGAATCGATAATAGCATAGTCTAACGTGCTGCCTGACAAGACCTGTTCAAACCGTGTCGAGGCCATCTGCGACAACATGCAGCCAAACACATGACCGCCGGATTTTAGAGTGCGCCGAAGTTTGTTCGCATTCATAAGATTATTTCTCCCTGTTACAGCCTGTCGTGATAACCTGCCGGCTCCACACACGCAAAAAAGAATTTGCCCACATAGAAGGTGCCGCCGCATTTCTGGTCGGCCGCATTTTCGATCACTCGGAATTTGCTCTGGCATTCACTTTAGCCATGACAAATCATGGCATGATTGAAAGATTGGAAAAGGGTTCCTCGCTTATGTCCACGGATCAATTCTCGAACCACGCACAATCCTATCAAGACGATGGCGTAGTGATTCTAAAACAAGCGCTGGATGCGAAAGCCATGGGGATGATTGAAGCGGCTTACGCTTGGAGTCACACCCATTTAACTGGCGCTCTGCAAGATTTTGGGTCTGACCCACAAGAACGGTTTATCGCCGATACCGGATATTCAGTTCAAGAAGCGGTGTATCTCACTTTGCTGCGAGAAAGCGTGTTGCCCGATATCGTGTCCGCTTTGTTCGGCGGCGAAAGTGAGGTTTGGTATATGGGCGAGCAGATATTCTATAAGGAAAGCGCGCGCGGTACGCGCCGCACGCCATGGCATCAGGACAGCTCGTACAACAACTATTTCGGCCCCAGCATGGCGGCTTTATGGATTCCGCTCGATCCAATTCCGCGTGACTGTAGCTTTGAGGTTGTTCGAGGTTCCCACATGGGGACGAGGTATAACGGGTCGCGGTTCAAGCCCGGTGACGACACGGCACCTTTGTACTCTGTCAGCCAATTGCCGCGCTTACCCGATATTGAAAGCAATCGAGACGATTGGGACATCGTTGGCGACGCGCTGGCACCAGGCGACCTAATGGTCTTTCACATGGGAAGTTTGCACGGCGGTGGTGCCACTCGCCCCGGCATGCGCCGCCGCTCACTTACGCTTCGGTTCATTGGTGACGATGTTGTTTGGATAGAGCGCTCCGACACGCCCCACCCTAACTCATCAGTCGCCCGTCGCGCAAAAGCACGAGCTAGCGGAAAGTCTGTGGCTGGAGCCTCAACCGGCGAGGCGGCGCCCGCGCCGTTAGGCGAACCCTTGTGGCGCAGTAACAAGTTCCTGCGGGTTCGTCCTTGGGCTGCGTAGCGCAGCAGATGGGTAGCGACAATTTAACGCTAACGACTTGTCTCAAGAATGTTGGGAGCTGGACCCTTTATTTAGCGGTCTAACGCCCTTCTCTTACTTTTTTAAAGCCGGTTGTGGCCGGGAAAAGACGAGCTCATTCTCCGTTGACGCAGCCGCGTCCAGGGCATAGCCGTCTGCATTGAAATCTTTCAAGCCGTCAGCCCTATCCAAACGATTTTCCATGATCCAGCGTGCCATCGTACCGCGCGCATGTTTGGCGTAATACATAAGGGAGCGGGCCTCACCATCCTTCACATTCAGGAACTTCGCCCCAATCACCTTCTGCCCAAGCACGTCGGCATCCACAGCCTTAAAATATTCGTTTGAGGCAAGATTGACCACGGTTGTGTCGGCATGATCGGTTAAGTCCGCATTCAGCCGATCGGCAATGCGAGCGCCCCAGAAATCATAGAGAGTTTTCCCGCGGCCATTTACCATTTTGGTGCCCATCTCAAGGCGATAAGGCTGGATCGCATCCATCGGACGCAAAACGCCGTATAAGCCTGAGAGGATGCGTAAATGATCCTGCGCATAAGAGAGCGTGTCCTCGGAGAAGCTGTCAGCTTCAAGGCCCCAATAGACGTCACCATCAAAAGCGAGCCCGGCAGGCTTGGCACTATTGCTCTTATTGTCGAGATTAAAGGCTTG
>CAJWTF010000050.1 GCA_913046825.1 uncultured Rickettsiales bacterium
CGGAGCCGAAGACCAACCGCCCGCCGGACATGATGTCGATCGAGGCGAGCTGTTCCGCGATGTCGAGCGGCTTATGCAGCGGCAGTAACACGATCCCGGTGACGAGCTTTGCATTCGGCGCCTCGACCATGATCCGTGAGAGAAACGGCACCAACTGCAACGCCTGCATCGGTGCCGTCGAATAGTGTTGGCCCTTTAGGATATAACTATACCCCAGTTCATCCGCGACCCGTGCCTGCTCGCACGCCTCGGCAAAGGTTTCCTGCATATCCATCTCGGCGGGAAATTGCCCGCGCATGAAAAATCCGAACTCCATTGGCATTGCTCTCGCTCCCAAACTCGCTTCACGTTAGGAAGCAATTTGGAACGGTAAGGCTGGACAGCAATGCAATCGAATTGGATCGGTTCCGTTCTCCGGAATGGCTCTGTTTCTTGCCCATGTTCAGGCGATAGCGTGGCGGCTTCCAACCGTTAGTGAGGAATGTCGATGCTCGATCTCCGCCCCCACTACGAATATTGTCATAAGGATCTGCGCCTTCCTCGACGGAGGCGATGATCTGCACGTATGAGTGCAGGTTCTGTTCTGATTGCGTGGACTCATCTCCAAAACGTTTGCCCCAATTACGGCCGTGGTTTCGAGAAGGGGCCCACTCGGCCGTCCATGGCGTGGCGCAAGGGAGTGGGATCGCTGCATCAAGCGGTGTCCGAGAAGAGTGTTCATCTGAAGCATGAGAAGGATGGCGTTACCGCGTTTGTCGCCGAAGTGAAGGGTCTTCCGCTAGAAGACCGATAAGCGGGACTTGCGACCTTACTATTCGGACGCATCTTTAAAGCTCATGGATGATACGTATCTTTTACCGGGACGACTGATCGAAAGTGAAGACCCCGCCGTCGTCGCCTTTGCCGCGAAAGCGGTCGGCGGCGAGACCGACCCTACACAAAAAGCCCTGAAACTGTTCTACTCCGTCCGGGACGACGTGCGTTATGACGCTTATCTACCGCTGGCCGATATCAAGAGCTATTCCGGGAAAGAAGCGCTTGCCATGGGCCGGGGCTGGTGCGTCTCGAAGGCGGCGTTGCTCGCGGCCTGTGCGCGTGCGCAAAGTATCCCGGCGCGGCCTGGTTACGCGGATGTGCGCAATCACATGGCGACGCCGAAACTGACCGAGGCCATGGGAACGGATATCTTTTTCTGGCATTCCTACTGCGAGCTTCGGCTCAATGATCGATGGGTGAAATGTACGCCGTCATTCAATAAATCGCTGTGCAACAAGTTTGGCCTCAAGACGCTCGATTTCGACGGCGAGACGGATTCCTTGTTTCACGAATATGACAAGACTGGCAACAAGCACATGGAATATATCCGCGAGCGGGGACCGTTCCTGGATGTACCGTATGAAGAAATCCTCGCGACGTTCCGCGCGCAGTATTTAAATATGCAGGACGGTATTGAGGGCGATTTCGAGGCGGAAGCAGGGGAGGCTTAGCCACCGAGCGTTGTTTAGAGAATGGCAAAATGTTGCCGTTTACTGTTGAGAAGAGGCGGTAAGAACCTCAAACTAGATATGCAGCGTCTTCGGGTTACATCGATTGTAACGAGAGTGCTTCAAAAGAAGGCGGCGGAAGTGCTAAAGCCTTCAGATCTGCAAACAGGGAGGATTAAATGACGCGTTCCTTTGAAAAGAAGATGATCGTCGGCGCGGCCGCCGGTGCGCTGCTCGCGCTCGGTTCGGTCGGGACGGCTAGTGCGGAAGTAGATACCGTTAAGATGGCGCAGCAGTTCGGCCTGCTTTATGTGCCGCTTCATGTTGTCATGGAAAACGGTCTCATTGAAAAACATTCCAAAGCGATGGGCATGAAGGCTCCGAACATCAAGATGTTCAAGATTAGCGGCGGTGCCAACATCAATAAGGCGCTTCTCGCCGGCACGATCGATTTCGGCGCTCACGGCGTCGGCCCTATGCTGAAGCTTTGGGGTAAGTCGAAGGGTCGTTTTAAGGGCGCCATCACGATGGCCGATATGCCGTTGAAGTTGAACTCCAACGATCCGAACGTGAAGACAGTTGACGATTATCTGACGGTGAAAGATCACAAGATAGCCACACCTGCGGCCAAGGTCTCGATCCAGGCGGTGACGTTGCAAATGTTCACCGCAAACAAATGGAATGATCCGAACAAGCTCGACCATCTCGTCGTCTCTATGAAGCACCCAATTGCTTTGGCGGCGCTGCTTTCCGGTGGGCAGACGGTGAAGAGCCATTTCGCGACATTGCCGTATTCCTATCAGGAATTGAAAAGCGGCAAGGTCCACAACGTCATCACTTCCTATGACATCATGGGTGGTCAGCATTCCGTGTTGACAATGAGTGTTGCGGATAAATTCGCGCAGGATAATCCGAAAACCTATGCGGCCGTGACCTCTGCCTACACTGAGGCATTTGCCTGGATTAAAGCCAATCCCGAAGCGGCAGCCAAAATCTTCATTAAATATACAAAATCGAAGATGGACCCGGCCGATGTTATTGCCTTGCTCAAGGATAAGAGTGAGATCGAGTTCTCGGAAATTCCTAAGCACACGATGAAATATGGCAACTTCCTTGCCGGAATTGGCGATATCCCGCAGCCGAAAAGCTGGAAGGATTACTACATGCCGAACAATCACGGCTATAACGGAAGCTAAGCGAAAAATGGCCTCCGACATTGTGACGAGTGGAGCGGCGGGCGTGCAGCCCGCCGCCTCTTCGCCAATCGACCCGATCCTTGATGTCGACGGCGTTACCATTCAGTACAAGACTAAGGAACACCTGATCACGGCGACATATCGTGTCAGCTTTCAGGTCTTTCAGGCGGATCGATTCGTGATCCTGGGCCCATCCGGCTGCGGCAAATCGACCTTATTAAAATCGGTGGCGGGATACATCCATCCGGTTGAAGGCGAGATGCGTCTTAAGGGGAATGTGGTGCGCGACCCAGGACCCGACCGCGTTATGGTTTTCCAGGAGTTCGATCAACTCCTACCTTGGAAAACGGTCAAGGAGAACATCACATTCGCGCTGACGAATGGCGGCAAGACCTCTTCGGCCAGGGAAGCAAACGACATCGCGATGGAGTATATCCAAAAGGTGAAACTCGAGCGTTTCGAGAACACCTACCCGCATATGCTCTCGGGCGGGATGAAACAGCGTGTCGCCATTGCGCGTGGCATGGCAATGGAGCCCGATATCCTGTTGATGGACGAACCGTTCGCGGCACTCGACGCCCTAACGCGCCGCCAGATGCAGGAAGAATTACTCGAGCTGTGGGACGAAACCCGCTTCACGGTGCTGTTCGTCACCCACTCAATCGAAGAGGCGGTGATTGTAGGTAGTCGTGTCCTCATTATGTCGCCGCATCCGGGACAGGTGAAGGCGGAGTTGAACGCGCATGATCAATCACTGGCGACTATCGGTCAGGAGGATTTCGCTGAGCTGCAAAACAAAATTCACAATATGATTTTTGCGGATCGCGTTTTGGAAGACGAGGTAATCGCGCATGGCGAATGATGGCAACGTCGCCTTGTATGTCCGGCCGGAATTCGAAAATCCGGCGGTAGAAGAGGCTGTCGTTGGAGATATCGAGCGCCGTCTCTCGCTTTGGGAGCGGTTCTCTAATATGGACCCGGTGCGAAAGTTCTCGGTGCTGATTTTATTGGTCGTCTCGTGGGAACTATATACACGGATTGGCGGCATCAATGAGTTGATGTTCCCGACATTTAGCGCTACGGCGAAAGCGCTGGTCTCCGCATTGGTTAATGAAGGTCTGCTGCAGAACGTCTGGAACTCCATCCGGCTCTTGTTCGTTGGCTATTGCATCGGTATCTCGATCGCCGCGGTGCTAGTTGTGCTCGGCGTTTGGTCGCGTTTTGGCGGAGATTTACTGACGACCCTGACGGCGATGCTTAACCCACTACCGGCAATCGCGCTCCTGCCGTTGGCGATGATTTGGTTTGGGCTCGGTGAGGAAGCGATTATCTTCACCTTATTGCATTCGATCATCTGGCCGGTTGCCCTTAACACTCACGCAGGCTTCCAGGCGGTCAGCGAAACTCTGCGGATGGTTGGGCGTAATTACGGCCTCAGCGGATTGTCGTATATTTTCAAGGTTTTGGTGCCGGCGGCTTTTCCCGCCATCCTGACCGGCCTACGCATCGGTTGGGCGTTTGCGTGGCGGACGTTAATCGCAGCGGAGCTGGTGTTTGGTGGCCAAGTGCAGGATACGTCTGGTGGCCTTGGCGCCGAGGGTTCCAACGCCGGTGGCCTTGGCTGGATCATTTTCGCCAATCAAATGGAAAACCAAACCCCTTATGTTTTCGCGGGACTGTTCACGGTGATAATCGTCGGCATTCTGATCGAGAACGGTATTTTCCGGAACATCGAAGACCGGACAATACGCAAATGGGGCATGCAGAAGGCATGATGAGGACGAACACGGTATGAGCGAGAAGGCATTTGAGCTTTATATCAGGCCCGAATTCGAGAGCGGTGAATTAGGTGCCGCGACCGACGTCGATGTCGAGCGTGAACTGTCGCTCTGGGAGAAGTTCTCGAACATCAATGCCGTTCGCAAGTTTTCCATCCTGCTGGGTCTCGTCGCCTTGTGGCAATTTTATACCTGGTACAGCAATGTCGAACCGCTGTTGTTCCCGTCATTCTTTCTCAGTTTGGAAACACTGTGGAAGACGATTCTGTCGGGTGAGATGTTCGAGAAAATTGGGATCACCATCTACGTCCTACTTTTGGGGTATGCAGCGGGATTGGCCTTTGCGGCATTATTCTTAATCTTTGCGGTTTCGACCCGGATTGGCAGCGATTTTCTTAGCACCATGACAGCGATGTTTCAGCCGCTGCCGGCGATTTCACTTTTGCCGCTGGCGATGCTGTGGTTTGGCCTTGGCATTCCAGCATTGGTTTTCGTCACCATTCATTCGGTGCTTTGGGCGGTCTCGCTGAGCACCCATGTGGGTTTCATGAGTGTCAGTGAGACGTTGCGGATGGTCGGACGGAATTACGGCCTGAAAGGCATACCGTACATCCTGAAAATACTCGTCCCGGCGGCGTTCGGCTCTATTCTGACGGGCCTGAAGATCGGTTGGGCCTTCGCTTGGCGTACCCTGATCGGCGCGGAGTTGGTCTTCGGCGCGGCCGCCGGCAATGGCGGCCTCGGTTGGATGATCTTCGAGAAGGGCGACAATCTTGATACCGAGTATGTCTTCGCGGCTCTTTTCATGGTCATCGTCATCGGCCTGCTCGTCGAGAACGTTATCTTCCGGAGCGTTGAAATCCGGACCCTTCAGAAATGGGGCATGCAGCGCTAATACCCGAGTGCCATGCCTCCGCATTGGGAGCAAATATCATGAGCCTTTCGGTTAAACGCGTCAATGACACCTTCGTTGGCGAGGTCGGCGGCGTGAATTTGTCCGACGACCACGGGCCGGACGAAATCGCTGCCATCCGCGGGGCGCTGATGGAGCACGGCATGCTGGTGTTCCACGGCCAGGACATGACGAACGAGGAGCACGTCCGGTTTAGTCAGAAATTCGGCCCCTCCGAAATTCATACGGTGAAACAATACCTGTTACCGGATTTTCCGGAAATCATTGCGTTAGCCAACCGTGGAGAGCAGGGCACCAAGCCGATCGCTAATGGCGGTGCTTATTGGCATTCGGACATCACTTACAAGGCGCAGCCACCGATGGGCTCGATCCTCTACGGCATGGAAATACCGCCGGAAGGAGGTGACACCCTCTATTGCGACATGGCTGCCGCCTACGACGCGCTGTCGGATGAGATGAAAGCTAAGATCGATGGCTTAAAGGCGGTGCACAGTTACCTGCCGCGCTTCATGGCCTCGCGGCAGATCGACGACGGTTTCAAAAAGGCGCAGTTCGAGTTGTCGGACGAACAGAAGGCGGAGCTGGCCGAAGTTGTCCATCCCATCGCGCGCACCCATCCGGAGAATGGCCGCAAGGCCTTGTTCATCAATGAAGGCTTCACGGTGCGTGTCGAGGGCATGGACGAGGCCGAAGGCAAAGCCCTTCTCGACGAGCTGAACGCTCACGCGACGCAAGACCGTTTTATCTACGCTCACGATTGGTCCGTCGGCGACGTGGTGTTCTGGGATAACCGGGTCACCATGCACAAGGCGACCGAGTACGACCGGCAATACGCACGCCGCATGCACCGGACCACAGTGCAAGGGGACGTGCCGGTTTAAGCTGTCCGGTCCGCCGTCCCGTCACTCCCGAGAAGGCGGGAACCTAGTGGCTCGGTGGTGATTACCTGGATTCCCGCCTTCGCGGGAATGACGGCTGATTGGGGATACCTCAACCTGTCCCTGGTTTCCTGCGCGGGGTAGATCAAAACGCTTGGAAAGGCGGCATCATGTCTTCGAAAGTAGAAACGTCGACACCGGCCAACACGATGACGCCGGTCGGGCCATACAGTCACATCGCGAAAGTCAGACAGAGCTTTATCCAATCCGGCTAGCATTGGTTTGGGCCGGGGGCCACACCTTGATCCCTTCCTAAAACACGCCAGTTGCCAAGTGTCAGTAAACGACCAATCGACCGAAGAAAGATCGCTATGAAAATCACTATCTACGGCGCCGGGGCCATCGGCGGGCATCTGGGTGCGCTGCTGAGCCGGGACGGCGTCGACGTCAGTTTGATCGCGCGCGGCGGGCACCTGCAGGCGATCCGGCGCGACGGGTTGACCTTGCAGCGTGGCGATGAGGAACCGTTCACGGTGCATCCGCATGCGACGGACGATCCCTCGACGCTCGGTCCGCAAGACTACGTCATCGTTTCGCTGAAATCGCATCAGGCGCCGGGCGTCGTCGACGCGATGCAGCCGTTGCTCGGCCCCGATACAACGGTGGCGACGGCGATGAACGGGGTGCCGTGGTGGTATTTTTATAAAATGGCGGGACCCTACGAGAACACCCGTGTGAAGTCGGTCGATCCCGAGGGCAGGCAGTGGGACGGCATCGGGCCCGAACGCGCGATTGGCTGCATCACCTATGTCGCGGCCGAGGTTGTGGCACCAGGTGTCGTGAAATCCGGCGCGTCGGGGCGTTATTTCATTGGCGAGCCCGACGGCACGGAGTCCAAACGCTGTCTCCGCCTCGCGGAGGTCATTGCCAAGACTGGCATCGTGGCCCGCGTCCGTGCCGACTTGCGTCAGGATCTTTGGCTCAAGATCATGGGCAATTCCGCTTTCAATCCGACCAGCGCGCTAACACTCGGCACCGTCGGTGATATGATCAACGATCCGGAGATGGAAGCGCTGCTGCGGCGGATGATGGAGGAAGTTACCGCCGTCGGGCGGGCGCTCGGCTCGGAGCCGAGCGATACGGTGGATTTCCGGATCGAGAACGCGCGCCAACACGCGATGCCGCACAAGTCATCGATGCTACAGGATTTGGAGCGGGGCCGGATGATGGAGATCAACCCGATTATTGGAGCGGCCACGGAAATGGGCGCGCTGGCAGGTGTGCCGACGCCCACACTCGACACGGTGCTGGCGCTCGTCAAAATGCGGGCGCGGATGGGCGGTATGCTGCCGGAATAGGCGTGCTCGTTTTGACTGCTCGTTGCCGCGAAATTGAGAACGCTGTAAATATGTCATTCCCGCGAAGGCGGGAATCCAGAGATGCCGAATTCAGCGACTGGATTCCCGCCTTCGCGGGAATGTCGAAGAAATGGAGAAATTGATATGCCGTCCTCCCTCATCGTTTACTTCGACTATAAGAGTCCCTACGCCTTCGTGGCCAAGGCACCGATCTATCAACTCGAGAAGGATTTCGGGCTTGAGGTGGAATGGCGGCCCTATTCGCTCCACATCCCGGACTTCTTGGGTACGGTCGATGTGGATGAGAATGGTAAGATCGTGGGTGGGACCCGGAACGAACATCAATGGCGCCGCACCCGCTATCTCTATATGGATGCGCGGCGACTGGCGACAGATACCGGCCAGGACCTGATGATCAAGGGCCCGGCGCGGGTTTATGAATCCAAGACCGCTCATATCGGAACGCTCTATGCGCAGAAACAGGGTATATTCCGAGCCTATCACGATCTGGTTTTCGACCGGTTCTGGAAGCGGGAGCTGGATATCGACGACGCGGATGCGGTCGCGGCGACTATCGCGGAGGCGGGCGGCGATGCGGCGGCGTTCAAGGCGTATCACGTGGGTGAAGGGCAAAGCGATCATGAGGCTGCGATCGAGCAAGCCAACGAGATCGGCATCTTCGGCGTCCCTAGTTTCGTCCTCGACGGCGAATTGTTCTGGGGCAATGAGCATCTCCCGTCGGTGCGCAACCGGCTTTCGGCGTGAGGATGTGGGCAAGTTGCCAACCTGGGCCCCGGATAACGCTGACGCATTTCCGGGGAACGAGAAGCACCGTTTCGCGGCCGAAGAGCCGGGATCCAGTTCCACGAAGCGGCGCCAGACAAAACGAATCTTCGAATGACGGGAAGGGGCTGAAATGACCAAAACCGTGATCGCCTATACGGATTATAAAAGCCCGTACGCGTTCCTTGCGAAGAACGCGACCTATGGACTGTTTGACGATTTCCGCGCGGAGATCGAGTGGCGGCCCTATACGCTGGATATCCCATCATACCTCGGTAATGCGGAAGTAGATGAGAGCGGCAATGTGATCGCCGAAGAGCGTAATGCCCATCAATGGCGGCGGGTAAAATACAGCTACATGGATTGCCGACGCCGGGCCGAACGCATGGGCCTCACCATCCGGGGGCCTCGGCACATCTTCAACTCGACAGTCGCCCATGTGGGCATGCTCTACGCGCAGCGCAAGCGCGTCTTCATGGACTACCACAATGCCGTCTTCGAGCGATTTTGGAAGCGGGAGCTAGACATCGAAGACCCGCAGGTCATCGCCAACGTCTTGAAGGAAGTGGGCGCGGAAATCACGAGCTTCGAGGCGTTCTTGGACGGACAGGGCGTCGCGGAGTTGGAGCACATTATGGAAGATGCCCACGACCAGGGTGTCTTCGGCGTCCCCAGCTTTATCGTCGATGGCCAGCTTTATTGGGGCGTCGAGAATTTGCCGTTGGTGCGGGAACATCTTGCTGTGTGACAAACTGGCCGGTTCTCTTTCGCTCTATTGCGATTAAAGTAACTTGTACGGACAAATTTGGCCTAGAGGATCGACGCCATGAAATTCGGTATTTTCTACGAACACCAACTGCCCAAGCCTTGGGGAGAGCAAAGCGAATACCAGCTGATGCAGGATTCCTTGGCGCAGATCGAATTGGCCGATCAATTGGGCTACGACTATGCGTGGGAAGTAGAGCATCATTTTCTTGAAGAATATTCGCATTCCTCGGCACCGGAAGTCTTCTTAGGCGCGGCGAGCCAGCGGACCAAGAATATCCGTCTTGGCCACGGAGTCATTCAGATCACAACGAACCAACCACACCGTGTCGCTGAACGTGTCGCGACGCTCGATTTGTTGTCGGGTGGGCGGGTCGAACTCGGTCTCGGTGAAGGCGGCGGCCCGGCGGAGTTGCATCCCTTCGGGACGCAAGTGCGCTCGAAGCGAGAGCGTTGGCTGGAAGCTGTTGAAGCGATTATTCCCATGTTCACCTCCACCAACTGGGAATATCACGGAGAGTTCTATGATTTCCCGGCGCGCAACGTGATCCCAAAGCCGTATCAAAAACCGCATCCGCCGCTTTGGGTCGCGTGTTCCAACATTCAGACCATCGGACAAGCCGGCCAATGGGGCATGGGCGCTCTCGGCTTTACCTTCATCTCGCCGGAAGCGGCGAAGGCTTGGGTGCATCGCTACTACAATAATTTACTGCACCACCCATTCCGCCTGGCGGAATATCCGGCGAACCCGAACATCGCCATGGTCTCCGGCTTCATGTGCGCCGAAACCGACGAAGAAGCGCGCGAGAAGGCGGCCGGTTGGACCTTCTTTATCTTCGCGCTCTCGCGTTACGGGCGCAAAGGCATCGATGCGCCGGGGGAGAGCGATCTCTGGGCGGAATATCAGATGTGGCGCGATAGCGACAAGGCGAAGGAAGCCGTCGACAACGCGCTGGTGGGCTCGCCGGAGACGATCCGCGAAAAACTCTGGCAGTTCCAGAAATCCCATGTGGACCAGGTCATCCTGCTGAACCAGGCAGGCAAGACCAGCCACCAGGATATCTGCGAGAGCCTGGAAATGTTCGCGAAGGAAGTCATGCCCGAGTTCACGGCGGAAGAGCCCGCGCACCAAGCGTGGAAACAGGACGTCCTCGATGGCAAGATCGTACTCGAGGATTTGGATACGCAGCCCTACGACCTGTATAGCCACCAGAACGAAGACATCATCCGCATGTCACCGGAAGAGTTGAAGGCGCTGATGGCCGCAAAAGAGGCCGAGCAGGCCGCGGCAGGCGACGACTAAGGTAGGTCATTCGTAGTTCGGTTTCCGCTTTTCCAGGAACGCCGCGACGCCTTCCTTGAAGTGTGGGCTGTCACGGACGATATCGCCCAACTCTTGGTCCAGCCCCTCTTGGGTGAGGGCGTGTTCGGCGATTTCGGTGCTGATCTTGCGCTTCACTGCTTGCACGGCGGACGGACTGTTGGCGGCAATGGTCTTCGCCATGTTCAAGGCCCAATCCATTAGTTGGTCGCCGGGGACGACATCATTCACGAGATCGATGCGGGCGGCTTCCTCGGCGTCGATCAATTGCGCCCCGAGCAGCAGTTTCATCGCATGCACATAGCCGATCTGATGGACCAGCTTCACGGTCGCTCCGCCGAAGGGATAGATCGATAGGCGCACTTCCGGCAGACCAAAACGAGCATGGGTCGCTGCGACCCGAATATCGGACGCCAGCATCAACTCAACTCCACCGGCGACGCAATCGCCGTTGACCGCCGCGATGATGGGTTTGGGAAACATCTGCGTCTTGAGGAGTGACCGGTTCACGGTCTCGGCGACTTCCGGTGTGGCCGTTAAATCGCCACTGACATCAGCGCCGGCACAGAACCCCTTGTTGCCCGCTCCCGTGATGACGACACAACGATGATCCGATCGCGCGAGGTCATCCCAAAGGTCGGCCAGTTCCGACATCATGGCCCGCGTCATTGCATTACGCCGGGCTTCGTTCACCAGAGTGATGACTGCAATATGTTTTCCGTGGTCTTCAACGCGCAGTTCCGCCATCTTCGGTGCCCTGTTTCGGTTTTTCAGTGTGGATCATTTAAGTTAGTTTTCGGGCGAACCGTGGGAAGGAAATAGCTTGTGTTAATCTCCCGTTAAGACGGGTTATGATACCTCATCCGTCATTCGAACGGCTCCGGCGTTAGAACAATAAAAAATAAGTGCAGGACCATATTCTAGGATGGATTACACGTTACCCGTTGATTGCGATCCGTTGATCACGGAAATTACCTCGTACTGGTCATCTCTTAGCGACGACGCCCGTTTGCCTGATCGTACGCAGCTTGATCCGGCTCAATTTCCAGAACACCTCCCAGGTGTGGCATTAATGGATGTCTCGCATAATCCGTGGCGTTTCTGATTTCGATTGCTACGCGAGGAAATCGTGCTTCATCACGGTTCGAATTTGACCGGCGAGTGGATGGACGTGGCATTTCCCCACTTTGATAAGACGAAAACCAAAGCTGATATGATCGAGACCGTCGAAACCGGACAACCGGTGTACCACAAGAGAAGGCCACTGATGACCTACATGAAGTCCTTCGTTGAAATAGAGCGGGTGATGCTACCGTTCCGCAACGGTGGGGAATCGGCGGAAATGATTTTTATCTATTCAATTTTGCGGTAAGCCGGACCTCTCTTTAGAACAACCGCTGGCTCGCGATTTCCGCACCTTCGTTCATCGCCCGTAGTTTCGCCCAAACAATGTCAGCGGTAACGCGGCCCATGCCCGCCGAGGTATCGAACCCGCAATCGGTTCCCGCCAAAATTCTAGCTGGGTCGCCGACCATCTCAGCAGCGCGTTCCAGGCGGTCGGCGACGACTTCCGGATGCTCGACGAAGTTGGTCAGTGTATCGATGACGCCGACGATGAGCGATTGATCAGCGCCGAGCGGGGCATCGCGGAATAGTTTGATTTCGTGTTGATGGCGCGGATTGGCGAACGGCAATAGGAATGCACCGACATCGGCTTCCAAGATCGCAGGCAGGATATCCCGCAGCGGCACGTCCTTATCGTGCGGAGATTCGTAGTTACCCCAGCAGACATGCAGGCGCACTCGTTCACGGGGCACGTTGCGGAGTGCCGAATTGATCCGCGCGATGACCCGCTCAACGAATTGCACGAAGTCGCCGACGGGCCGGTCCGCATAGGATAGATGGCGTTCCAAGGCGAGGTCTGGCGCGTCGATTTGCAGCAGATAGCCATGCCGGTGAGCCGCCTCATATTCGATCCGCAAGGCTTCCGCCAAGGCGTCGAGATAATCGTCATCGCTTGGGTAGTGATCGTTCTTCATCGCGGTGGCGACGATGCCGGGAGAAGGGGCGGTCATGAAGGCGTCGGTGAAATCGCCCCCGACCTCCCGCAAGGCATCGGCGAAGGTGGAGAGTTCTGCTTCGTTGGCGTCCGTATCCGCATAGGCGATAGGCCCAGTCGCCATCGGTGGGGTGAAGTTACTGACCGACGCGCTGTCCGCAATCTGCCGGCGGCGCAGATCGGCGTATTCCGGATATGAGGCCAACTCATCTCCGTGCGGGCGTTTCCATTTGCCGGAAAATCCGGTCATGCGACGCTGCACATACAGGAAGAACGCCTCGCGCAGTTGTTCGCCGTCGCTAGGGATGTCGACGCCCGCTTCGCGCTGGCGCTCCACTACCCAACGGGTCGCGGCTTCGCCTTCGTGGACGAGTGATGCCTCGTCGATTTTGGCACCTCCGGCGCGGGCAGCATAGAGTTCGACCAACTTTGCCGGGCGCGGCAGACTGCCCGCGTGGGTCGTGAGAATGCGTTTTTCTGCCATGTTCCGCTCCCTTCCTGCTTTCGAATTGACGTGGCGTGCGCCTGCGGGGCGGCAATGTGGCCAGGCGATCTATATTGATTGTCAGGATACTTTAAACCGAAAAGGAAACGTCATCATGGCTAAAAAAACCGCTTACGAAGTTGTACCTCAACTCGGTAAATTGCGCGACGAAGTGCTATTCGGTGATGTCTGGGAGCAACCAGAACTTTCCAAGCGCGATCGCAGTCTCGTCACCATTTCCGTTCTGACCGCGTTGTATCGCACCGATGAGCTGCGCGGCCACATGAAACGCGCGCTCGACAACGGCGTCACCCAAGACGAGATTCGCGGCATGATCACGCATCTGGCTTTCTATGCGGGTTGGCCGACGGCAGTTAATGCGGGTCGGATCGCGGTCGAGGTGTTCGAGGACGATTGATCCGGAGGGACGGCACGATGGCACCTAAGACCGCTTATGAGATGGTCCCCGAGTTGGGCCGCCTGAAGGACGATGTCGCCTATGGCGATGTCTGGGAGCAGCCGGAACTCAACAAGCGGGATCGTAGTTTGATCACTATATCGGCCTTGATCGCGCTTTATCGGACGCCCGAGTTACGGGGACATATTAAGCGGGCGCTCGGCAACGGCGTCACGCAAGATGAGATCCGGGGGGTGATCGCCCATCTGGCTTTCTATGCTGGATGGCCCACGGCGGTGAATGCCGGCCGGCTCGCCGCTGAAATCTTCGAGGAGGATTGAGACGGCCATGAGCGACTATCGATATATCGACGTGCACCCTATCGCCGGGGCGATCGGGGGGGAGGTGCGCGGCGTCGATTTGAAATCTGTGGAGACGGCGGCGTGGGATGAAATCCGCGCCGCCTTCCACGACCGGTTGGTGTTGTTTTTTCCCGGGCAAGATTTGAACGCACCGGAAATGGCGGTCGCGGGGGCGCACTTCGGCGAACTCGCTTACTACCCTTTTATCGAGGGGTTGGAGGAGGAGCCTTACGTCATTCCGCTGATCAAAGAGGCAAGCGAGCGAAAGAATTTCGGCGAAGGCTGGCATTCGGACACCACATATACGGAACGCCCGCCAATGGCGACCGGCCTCTATTCCATCGAGGTACCGGAAGTGGGTGGTGATACTATGTTCGCGAACATGTATCTTGCCTATGAGACGTTGTCGGACGGTATGAAGGAAATGCTCGCTCCCTTGCGAGCTGTGAACAGCTCTGCCGCGCGAAAAGATGGTGGGCGTGCGTCAGGCAACAGCTATCAGAGCGTCAAGCTCATCAAGCACGATGCGGATCTGGAAGGTATTCATCCGGTGGTGCGCACGCATCCGGAGACGGGCCGCAAGGCGCTGTATGTGAACGCATTGCATACGACCCATTTCGTCGGTTGGTCCCGCGAAGAGAGTAAACCGGTTCTCGAATATCTCTACCGGCATAAGAGCCGCCCGGAATTCACCTGCCGATATTCCTGGGCGCCGAATATATTTGCGATTTGGGACAACCGGGCGGCACAACATTTCGCGCTGAACGACTACCACGGCCAACGCCGCGAGATGCGCCGCTTGTCTATCGCGGGAGAAGTGCCGGCTTAATGCTTGATCGCCATGATCCCGGTACGGATAGAATAGTCGACCGCCAGGCCGTAATCTGGATCGTCGTCCATATCCAGTATCAGCTGACCGGCTCTATTCAAAAGCGCGTGGCAATCCCGAGAGAGATGGCGCAACTGCAAGGCTTTGCCTTCAGCTTCATAGCGAGCCGCCAAAGCCTCAATAGCCTGTAGGGCCGATTGATCGACGACCCGGCTGTTGGCGAAATCAACGGTGACGGATGCGGGGTCGGCGGCGGGATCGAACAGTTCGGCAAACCCGTCAACCGAACCGAAAAAGAGCGGACCTTCGATTCTATATATCTTCTCCCCATCCGCCGTGGTTTCCGTATTCGTGTGAATTCGGGTCGCATTGTTCCAGGCATAAGCCAAGGCGGAGACGATCACGCCGACGACGACGGCGATGGCTAAATCTGTCATCACAGTGACGACGGTCACCAATGCCATCACGAGTGCGTCCGTCAGGGGAATGCGGCGCAGGATCGTCAGGCTTTGCCAGGCGAATGTGCCGATCACGACCATGAACATGACGCCGACGAGGGCGGCCAAGTGAATCTGTTCGATCAGGCCCGAAGCCACCAAGATGAACGCGAGTAGGAATAAAGCAGCCACGATGCCGGAAATGCGGGTGCGCCCGCCCGATTTCACGTTGATCATCGATTGCCCGATCATCGCACAACCACCCATTCCACCGAAAAACCCGGTCACTGTATTCGCGATACCCTGGGCGATGCATTCCTGGGATGCGCCGCCGCGTTTTTTCGTAATTTCACCGACCAGGTTCAAGGTCAAAAGACTCTCGATCAAACCGATTGCGGCAAGAATGACGGCGTAGGGGAAGATGATCGTCAGGGTTTCCCAGGTCAGCGGGACGGTGGGAATTTCGAATGCGGGTAGCCCGCCCTTGATGGAGGCTAGATCGCCGACCCTCGGCACATCGATACCGAAAGCGATGACAAGGCCGGCCACGACGAGTATCCCCGCCAGAGGGGCCGGAACGACGGACGTTATCTTCGGCATAATATAGATGATGGCCATGGTCAGCGCCACGAGACCCAGCATGGTCGCCAGCGGCCAGCCGGTCATCCAGACTTTCTCTCCGCTCAGCGCATCCGCTCCCGGGACTTGAAACTGTGTCAGTTGAGCCATAAAAATGACAATGGCGAGCCCGTTGACAAAACCTAGCATGACCGGATGTGGCACGAGGCGGATGAACTTTCCGAGCCGAAACACGCCGGCCGCCATTTGCAAGATCCCCATCAGTACGACAGTCGCGAAGAGGTACTGCACGCCGTGATCGGCCACCAAGGCTACCATCGCGACCGCTAGCGCGCCGGTTGCGCCCGAAATCATACCGGGCCGCCCGCCGATTACCGCAGTGATTAAGCCAACAATAAAGGCGGCATAAAGTCCGACCAACCGGTGCACACCGGCGACGAATGAGAACGCCACCGCTTCGGGCACCAAGGCAAGCGCCACGGTGAGGCCTGAAAGGATCTCCGTCTTGAGGAGTGTGGCGGAGAGCTTTCTCTGATTATTGGGTATACATGTACGAAGGGAGGCCATGGTGGGCGTGGCGGAGGGAAAAGGTTTCGGCAAAATTGAAATACTCAGATTGGGACGTTGGAAAAGCGGAAGTGCATTCATATAGAAATTATATTGCAATGCACGGTAATTATGCTGCGACGCAGCATAATTGTTAAATGTTTACGAAACCATACGTGATGGGAGAAATTCTGGCGACCGAACGCGCTCTCCGTCCAAGCGGCGCATCCCGACCGCTTCTGTTTGGTCAAACCCGTCGACCCGAGCGTTTCTGGCGTGGCGGAGACTATAGCGAATTGGGCCACGCGCTCCGGTACGGTCGCCATTCGTATCATGCTCAGCCAAACCGCCTCCGCTGACGGCGACGATCCGGGCATCGCGAATGTTCTGGGTGCGGCCGCCCGCCACGGATTACCGGTCAATCTTTCCTGCAAGGGACGGTTGGCGCAAGTCGGCCAACTCGCGGCCCGCAATGCGAGGACGCAATTGGTCGTGGACCATTTGGGTCTGGAACAGCCGCATCACCCACCGGTCCCGCAGAACCCATTCGGCGAACTCCCCAAACTTCTAAACTTGGCGCAATACGATAATGTCGCCGTGAAAGTGACCTGAGCCTGCACGCTGTCGCAAGCGCCGTTCCCTTATGACGACCTCTGGGACGCGTTGGCCCGGGTGTTCGACGCTTTCGGGCTGGACCGCTGTATGTGGGGGACCGATTGGACCCGTGCGATGGAAATCATAAATTATGCCCAGGGTGTCGAGCCCTTCCGGATGACGGACCGTCTGTCACCGGACGAGCGCGAGATATTGATGGGCGGTTCCTTGCAACGCATATACGATTGGTCTCCGAGGCCAAATCAATAAGGGAGAGACGATATGCCTATTTATGAGAATGGGCCGGTTAGCATTAGCTACGAGGAAGCGGGGTCTGGCTTTCCGTTATTGATCATCCCTGGCGGTGGTTTGAACGCGACCATGGCGGGCCTGGCAAGCCATGCCTTCAATCCGATGGAGGATTTTGCGAGTGAGTATCGCTGCATCACAATGGATCTGCGAAACGCAAATGGCGGCGCATCTTCCGGCCCGCTCGAGGTGGACCAACCATGGGGCTCGTTCGCTGACGACCAACTTGGCCTGCTGGAACATCTCGGTGTCGACAAGTTCATGGTTATGGGGTTCTGCATCGGTGGCCCGTTTTCCTGGAACCTATTGCGCCGCGCACCGGGCCGTATCGCCGCCGCCGTGATGGTCCACCCGAGCGGCATTCGTCCGGAGATGCCCGACTTATTTTACCAGAACAATATTGAGGGATGGGCCCCGAAGCTACTCGCGGAGCGCCCGGACATCACCATGGAGACTGTCGAAGCTTTCCTCAATAAAATGTACCGCGACAATGCCGATTTTGTTTTCACGGTGACGCGCGATTTCGTGCGCGGTTGTGAGACACCGGTTCTCGTCCTGCCGGATGACATTCCCGCACACCCCTACGCGGTGGCGATGGAATCGGCGTTACTTGCGCCGAATTCTCAAGTCAGCATTTATCCCTGGAAGGAAGACAAGGAGCGGATTCCGCTGGCGGTGCGCCATGTGCGCATGTTCCTGAAGGCGAACGCGCCCTGATCCCAAGCCTATCGTGGTGTGAGATGCCGCGCGTCTGCCGCGGGTTGATGATCCATCACCCGCAAGATGCTGGCGTTCATCATGTAGACGCTCATGACGGCGGTCAGCTCTAAGACGCCGTTTTCACCGTAGCGTGCGCGCACGGCGTCGAATGTCTCGTCACTCACTTTTGGCGCTTCCAGTAGTTCGCGCCCAAAGCGGATGATCAGTGTCTCGTCGGCCGTGAGACCATCCAATGGCCCATAGGTATCGACCGCATGGATCGCTTCCTCGCGCGTGCCCGCCTGCAAACCCAAGCGGACATGTGCGCCCCAAATGAAGTCGGCATTGGCAGCGCGCGCTGCGGTACAAATTGCGAGTTCCGATTCCGCAGGGGTCAACGACGTGTGGTAGCGCAAATGTTCCACAAGGTCCGAGAGCCTCGCTCCGGCTTGTCCCGCATAGGTAAGGTAGCTACTTGGCGGTGGCATACTGCCTCGCGTCTCCTGGATATGTCGCACAGCGGCGCGGGTCTCGTCGGAAAAATCGTCCGTATCGGACGGGAACGGTAGTCTCGGCATCTTCTGGCTCCTTTATTCGGGATCACACATTCGCATCGAATTGGGCATCGATCAGATAGATCAAAAGCCTTTCATAGCTTCAAAAGAACACTTTCGGCGGATTGCCGAGTAAAACCCTACCTACGGCCTCGAAATGGGCATCTCGGGATTGGATTTGCTGAGAGAGGGTGTGGATGTCGCGAAACCGCCGTTGAAACGGCCCACCGGGGAAGATGGCGTCGACACCGGCTTGTTTATAGACCCAATCAGCGACCTTGATTGCGCCGTGAATAGCATTGCTCGCGGCCAAGCGGGTTTTCGCTCGGTCGGGGAAATCAATAGCGCCTTCCGATCCGGCGCGAACATAGACGTCCGCCAGCACCTCTAATGCATAAGCGCGTGCCGCGCCGATCCTGACTTCCGCTTGGGCAACGCCGGATTGTACGGCGGCGCGGTCGGCGAGTTTTGCGAGCCCGCGCGGCGTCTTGTCTCTCGCGAGTGTCTTGAACGTATCAAGCATCGCACCGGCTGTACCCAAGGCGACGCCCGCCACGCCAATGGCATACAGGCCTTGCATGGGGAACGCATATAGGTGCCCCGGATCACGCCGCGATTCGGGTTCCTCACGCGTCCCTGTATATGCGTCCGGCACGAACAAATCTTCGACAGTATAGGAATCCGATGCTGTCCCGCGAAGGCCGATCGTGTCCCAAGTATCGATCAATGTGGCCTGCGCGCGGGGAAATAGCATGGTGCGGATCGCCGGCATTCCCGCTGCATTCAAACGGAGCGTTCCGTCGGCACTCTCGACTTGGCAGTGTAAACCCATCCAGGTCGCGCTGCGGCATCCACTGGCGAAGTCCCAGCGGCCGCTAACCCGGTAGCCGCCAGGCTCAACTGTCGCGACGGTCGCATTCGGCGGACCCCAGGCGACCAAGGCGTCGGCGGGCGCGAATATGGTGTGCGCGGTCTCTGGCTCGAGATGCGGCGCGATTAATGTAGCGCTGTTGGCGACAAACAAGTTCCACGCGACGGACGCATCGGCCCGTGCTACGGCTTCAATCGTCAGGAGGTACGTCTCTGGCTCGACCTCGTCACCGCCGAAAGCGCGGGGCAGCAACATTCGGCACAGTCGAGCTTCGTGTATATTGGTAAGCAATTCCGCTGGAATGCGGCGCGTCCGCTCGATCTCGTCTGCCGTCGCCGCGATTTCTTCGCCAAGCATCGTGGCCCGCTTTAACGGATCATGAATGGTGTTCTGGACGTTCATTTCGCCACCATTGCGGACCACTCAGACGGGACTGTCAATGGTGAGTAAGCCGGTCATTCCCCTGCTTGTGGATCAGCATATTGTCTCTGAAGTCATTACCACCTGAGCACGAGGACCTGAGCATGAGCCCGACCGGAACAAAACGCCGTAAGAGCGCCCCGCCGACCGCATTCGAGCGGGCCTGCAAACAGCCCCTAATGCTGGGGTTGTTTATGCCGCATCAGGAAGGCGCTTGGAGTCCATCGAAGGCACCGCGTAAAACTTCGTGGGATTTTGAATACAACGCCAAATGTGCGCGTAAGGCCGACCGGCTCGGTTTCGATATTCTCTTCGCGCTCGCACAATGGATGGGAAAAGGCGGTTACGGCGGCGACATTAATTTTCGCGAGAATACGCTTGATCCATTCGTGACGTCGGCAGGACTCGCATCAATCACCAAGAATGCCTTACTGATCGCCACGGTGCATATCCTCTACGGTTGGCATCCGCTGCACCTCGCGAAATATGGTGCGGTGATCGATCACATGAGCGGCGGGCGTTGGGGATTGAACGTGGTCACCGGCTATAAGGAGAGCGAGTTCCGGATGTTTGGCCTCAAGCCGATTGAGCACGACCAGCGCTACGCGATGGCATCCGAATTCACCACCATCATGCGGCGTCTGTGGTCAGAGGATGAGGAACTGACATTCAAGGGGAAATGGTGGCAGACCGAGGGTGCTTACGTAGCGCCAAAACCGGTCAACCGCTCTGTTGTCATGGTCAACGCGGGCTCGTCGCCCGCCGGGATCGATTATGCGACGGATCATTCCGACATCATCTTCGTTACCAGTCCAGGCGGTGCCGACCCGGTTGATGCGTGCCGTACTTTGCCGACGCACATTAAGAAGATCCGCCAATCGGCTCGCGCCAAGAGGCGCCGCATTAAAATCATGATCAACCCGCACGTGATTTGCCGCGAGACGGAAAAAGCGGCGCGGGCGCAGTATCAGCGTATCCTGGATCAGCGCGATCAAGTTGCGGTCGACAATTTCGTTGCCACGTTTATGGGTGGCGATCAGTCGTCCTGGAAGGGACATTCGCCAGATAATTGGGCGGTCGGCGGCAACGTGCATCTGGTCGGTACGCCGGAGCAAATCGTCGATTGGTTTATCAAGCTGAAACGTGCCGGTTGTGACGGTATGCAGATCAATTTTTACGATTTTCTGCCGGATCTCGATTTCTTCGGCAAACGCGTCATGCCATTGCTGCATCAGGCAGGGCTTCGTATCGACGCCGAATGAGTGTCGGTGGCAGTCAGGAAAATCTATCTAGATTACTAATTACAAACGTCCGCAGGCCCAGGCCTGCATTTAGGTCACTCTGTTAGGAGAATAATCATGGAACTGGGTTATGTTGGTTTGGGAGCTATGGGCGGCGCTTTGGCGCGGCGGCTCATGTTGTCGCACAAACTGCGGGTGTTGGACCTCAAGCCGGAGGCAGTTGCTGAATTTTCCCGAAACGGTGCCATTCCGGCGCAAGATGGTGCGTCGCTCGCGCGGGAATGCGATATTGTCCTACTGTGTCTGCCGCGGTCCTCAGATGTGCGCGCCGCGATCTTTGGCGAAGGGGGCCTGCTAGAAGGCTTGACGCCGGGTAAGATTGTCGTCGACCAAACTTCCGGCGATCCCGATCAAACGCGGGCCATGGCGACGGAACTGGCGGAGCAAGGTATTACCTTAATTGACGCTCCAGTCTCCGGCGGCCCGGCGGGTGCCGATGCCGGCACCATCGCGATCATGGCGGGTGGATCGATGGAGGCGTTTGAGAAGGTGAAACCATATTTCGAATCCATCAGCCCGAACGTCATCCATTGCGGAGAGATCGGCAATGGCCATGTGGTGAAACTGGTCAACAATACGATCGCCGCCTGCAACAGCTTGGCAATGTTCGAAGCTGTGGCTATGGGGCGGAAGTATGGTTTGTCGCTGGAGACCATGGATGCGGTCATCAACAAGTCATCTGGCCGCAGCGGCGCGACGGAGCGCGGCTTACCCGCCTTAATTGAAGGTCGGGCAAGTTCGAATTTTGCGATGGCGCTGATGTTGAAGGATGTCAGTCTGGCGACGCAGCTTGGCATGAACTGCGGCGCGCCGATGCTAATGCACAATATCGCGAGAGGCCTCCTGCAGACCGGTGTCTATGAATGCGAAGATGGCGCCAATACGGATGAAGTTAGGAAAGTTATTGAGGCCATGGCGGATGTAAAGTTTCAGGAGTAGCAAGACGCGCTACGGCATCTCTAACATCTCGGCGACTTCAAGGGTGCCACCGCAATCGAGGAAGGGGCAGCGCTTCGCCAATTCCACAGCCGCGTCGATATCGGCGGCCATGACGACGGAGAATTGCAACATGGCGTTGGACCCGCCGTCGTCCGAGAAGCCTACGGCGCTGACGATCCTGGATTGACCGAGCGGCGTGCTTGGATTGACGCAGGCATCGCCGAGGTCGTCGACCTACGCCTTCAATTCAGCCATTTGCGCGGCACCAGCCTTTTTGGTCTCGGGCTTGTTCCCGCCATGACAGACGATAATGAAATTGGGCATTGGGGCCTCCAGTCCTGTGAAAGGCGAAGCCTCAGGATACAGGCGCCGCGCGATATTTCACTACCGGTGTATATAGCGGGCGAAGCTGCACTTCCGCATTGTCTTCAACGCCGAGTGAGAGTAGGCCATTCGGGTCGAGCGGGACCGTTCCCGGCGCGACCTCGCCGTCCGACATGACCCAGCCGCGCAACGGTGGGCCAACTGCGTCCAGCAATTCGATTTTCTGGTTGGCGGTCAATCCGTGCGCGGCGATGTCGTCAGGGTGCAGGCGAATGAGACGCCGTTTGCTTGGCCCTGACGCGGTATAGGGATCGTGATCCTGCGCCTTCACGCGCACACTCGGACGGAACGCGGCGAGTTCGGCTCGATGGGTCTCCG
>CAJWTF010000051.1 GCA_913046825.1 uncultured Rickettsiales bacterium
AAAGTATGGCATGAAAATGATTTTTCTATGATCAGGGCGGCATGGCTGGATGCTGCTCATGGAATTAATGAACCTATTATTGTGCGGTTTCCCGATGGAGCTGAAGGGCAGGGTAGGTTCCAGGGTATTGACGAAGAAGGCGCACTGGTATTGGAAAGGGTGGGCGGCAGCAACCAAAAGATTAATGCTGCGGAAATTATCTTCTCTTGCTAACGGAAATTAGATGCTTCTGGCTATAGATTCAGGAAACACCAACATAGTTTTTGCCATCTACGAGGGCGAAAACCTAAAAGGGGAATGGAGAGCATCAAGTGATGCCAAACGCACGGCGGATGAATATGGTGTTTGGCTAACACATTTGATGGTCCTTGATGATTTGAAAGTAGAAGAGATCTCCGCCTCGATTATGGCAACCGTATTTCCGGAAACGCTTTTTAGCTTGAAAAATCTATGCAGGAAATATTTCAAGACAGAGCCCTTGATTGTGGGTGATGCAGGAGTTGAGATCGGCGTTGATATTCTGATCGATCTCATCGGCCAGATTCGCGGCAACCGTTCAGATATCATGGCTTTGAGACCGGCGCCGATCCAGGTCGCCTATATCGGTTTCCCAGGATCAAACGGCGCTAGCTTTATCGATTAGGTGTTTACGGACCGGGCGGTATCGCCGCCAGATCACTTGGACCATTACAGCGAAGTCTCGACATATTTACCGCTCTGCTAATTGATCACCCCCGACAACCAACCAATTTCCAACGCTACCGTCTCCCGCGCTGGTCAACGGCTCCCCAAAGACACTTTCGTATTTTGCTCCTTCAACCAAGGATTCAGGATCACCCCGGATGTCTCTGATGCGTGGTGAAAAATTATGACAGCAATCGACGGCAGCATATTGTAGCTTTTGGAGAACAATGCCTTAGCCCAGTTCAATCTGCGCCGACGCATGGAAGACGCACATGACAGCGCGCCCCTATTCAACACGGGACAGAGCGTCCGCGCCCTTGAAAACGGGTTACGTGAAATGTGTCGACTTCATTGCGCCAGGGAACATATATAGCGTATCCATATCCCCGATACTTGATCGTCGCCCCGCTTCCCTTTCGCCCCGGTTGGGGTAAATCACCTAACAAGAATTTTGGTTAGTATAAGGGGGAGACATAGCGATGCCTGGTGTCTTGAACGGTATTAGGGTTTTGGATTTCGGTCGGTATATTGCGGGACCATGGTGCGCGGCGCTCTTGGGCGATCTCGGCGCGGAAGTGATCCGGGTCGAAAAGGTCGACGGCGGTGAGGATAGATTCAATTACGAGATGAGCGACCAACCCGGCTCTGGCAGCATGTTCATGCAGTGTAACCGGAACAAGAAAGGCGTTACCCTTAATCCTACCAAACCCGAAGGGCGCGAAATTCAAGACAAGTTGATCGCAACAGCAGATGTAGTCATCGCCAATATGCCACCCCGCGCCCTGCAAGGCCTCGGCCTCGACTACGACAGTCTGAAGGCGATTAAGCCCGACATTATCCTGGTCACCAACACCGCCTTTGGCACCGTCGGACCCTATGCGAAAAAGGTCGGATTTGATTCGGTGGCGCAGGCAATGAGCGGCAATATGGTCATGAGCGGATCGCCGAGCCAACCGGCCAAATCCTTTGGTCCCTGGGTCGATTACGGCACCGCCGGCCTCTGCGCCTTCGGAACGATGGCGGCAATCATGCACCGTAACGCGACCGGCGAGGGTCAAGAAGTCCAAGGCGCTCTGTTGGCGACGGCACTGATGACCACCAACTCGATCATGACCGAAGAACACGTCACCCAACGCGGCCGCGTGCCGACCGGCAATCGGGGCCAAGTCTCAGCACCCTCGGATCTGTTCGCGACAAAGGACGGCCATATCTACGTGATTTGCGCAGGCCAACCCATGTACGCACGCTGGGCGTCGCTGATGGGCGACAATCACTGGCTGGCCGAAGAACGCTTCGCGACAGATGACGACCGGGCGGAGAACGGCGCCGAAATCAGCGCCCGCATGCAAATTTGGTGTGCCGATAAGACGACTAAAGAGGCAATGGATATTTTGGAGGAACATCGCATTCCGGCCGGCCCGGTCTATAACCTTCAGGAAGCGTTGAAGGATCCCCATATCCAGGAAAGCGGCATGCTGACCGAGGTCGACTATCCCGGCATGGCCAAACTGGCGCCGATCACCTCGACACCGGTTAAATTGTCTAAAACACCCGGAGAAATTCGTCACCGCGCCCCGCAGTTGGGTGAACATACGGATGACGTACTGAGTTCGCTCGGCTATGACGCGGACACTTTGGCCGGGTTGCGCGAAAAGCGGATTATTTAGACGAGATAATTAATGACTTTCCGCCCGGTGCTAAACAGCGGCGGTACTGATAAGGAGAATACCAATGGAAATGGCGCTGTCGCATATCAAGGTCCTCGACCTCACCTCCAACCTTTCCGGCCCCTATTGCGCGATGTTGCTCGCGGATCAGGGTGCAGACGTAATCAAGATCGAACGGCCGAATGTCGGAGATGACATGCGGGTGACGCCCCCCTTCGTCGGCGACCAAAGTGCTCCTTTCATGATCTGGAACCGCAATAAGCGGAGCATGATTCTTGATCTCAAAGCACCGGAGGGTCTCGAAAACTTCAAGCGATTAGCCATGGACGCCGACGTTATCGTCGAGAATTTCAAGCCGGGTACGGCGGATCGGATCGGTATCGGTTACGAGGACATCAAGGCTATCAACCCACGCGTCATCTATTGCTCGATTTCGGGTTTCGGCCAAACCGGCCCCTATGCGCCGCGCGGCGGCTTCGACCTCATCAGCCAATCGATGACTGGGCTCGCAGCTGTCACTGGACACGAGGACGAGGGACCGCATCGATTGCCGATCCCGATCACTGACCTTTGCGGCGGCATGAACGGCTGCATCGGCGTGTTAACGGCGCTGGCAGCCCGGGAGCGCACGGGCGTCGGCCAACAAATCGATGTCTCGTTGTTTGAGTCGGGCATCGCACTCGGCGTCTACGAGGCGGGGTACTATTTCGCGACCGGCGAGCAACCGCCGAAGCTCGGCCAAAAGCATCGCGGCAGCGCGCCCTACCAGATTTTCCCAACCCAGGATGGCCATTTCTGCATCGGTGCCGCGTCGGAGCGTTTCTGGGCCAAGGTCTGCAAAGTGCTTGGATGCGAGGAGCTAATCGACGACCCGCGCTTCAAAACTAAGAAAGACCGTGTCGCCAATAACGATGCACTCAGCGAAATTCTTGCCGGGTTCTTCAAAACCAACACTAACCAGCACTGGTTCGATCTGATCAATGCGGAAGGGGTTCCTTGTGGTCCAGTGATGGATCACGTGCAGGTCTACAACGATCCGCAGACCCAGGCCCGCAAAATGGTGGAGGAAATCGACCATCCGAGTGCGGGCAAAACCAAGACCCTTGGCGTACACATTAAACTGTTGGGAACACCCGGCGCGGTGCGACGCCCGGCCCCGATGCACGGTGAACATACGGATGAAATCCTCGCCGAGTTGGCCGAGAAACAAGCAGCGGAATAACAAAATACCGCCACGCAAGATTGCGGTGCGGCGCTATTCGGTCTTTGGAAGGCGGCATCTCAAGAGAGGCCGCCTTTCCGCGTTATAGAACGGTCGAATCTGGCTATTCAGCGTAGCCTTCGAAATAGCGCTCATTGCCGAGATGGACAGTCAGTGCTTCCATCACAGGTTATTCAGAATCGCTGTAAGCATCTGAATTATTGTTGAGATCGTTCCAGTCATCGCTGGCTGTTTGGTTTATACGTAGTCATTTTCTGCTCCTCATTAGTGGCGTTCTGCCAAGCTTCATGGGTACATAAGCAAGTGGCGTCCCAAGTCCGTCACAGCAGAGCCATTTGACCAGAAGGTCATCCCTTTGTATGGCAGGAGTAAAGAGGGGATATCCCCATCTTAGACAGGGCGGTCGCCCTTCTCCACCTTTAGGACGCGGCTGTCGACCGCCGGCAGCATCTTACCTGGATCGCGGGTGACGATAACGTCAATGACCGTCGGGCGGTCACGCTCGGCATTTCCGGCCTTGATCGCGGCGGCGAGATCTTCCGGGTCCTCGACACGAATACCTTGGCAACCGAACGCATCGGCAATCTTGGCATAATCCATCTCCACCAGGTCGCTCGATTGATACGCCCCATACATCGCGTGTTGTAGAGCCTTCACGTAACCCGAGGCCGCATTGTTGACTACTATAATTGTCACCGGTGCTTTCATCCGGATTGCGCTTTCCAGTTCGCCAATCACCATGTTGAAGCCACCGTCGCCGGTCAGCGCCACCACGGGCAAATCAGGCTGGCCCAATTGCGCGCCGATGGCACCCGGCAGGCCATAACCGATGGAGGCTAGACCGCGATCTGGCACATAACTCCGACCCGCTTTCTTCGTGTCGTAGAGCAAACCGGTCCAGTGTCCGGCAAAACCACCATCGGCGACCAACACTGAGTCGGCGGGCATGTGATTGTTCAGCTCGTGAATGAGACGCGCCATGTTGACCGGCTTTTCCGTCGAATGCAGTCGCTCAGCCGCTTCGTCGACCCATTTCTTCATGCGCACCGGGATCTCGGCCGCATATTCCGCCCGCATTGTTTTTTGCGCATCTGCGCTGTCAGCAAGCGCGGCACCTAGATCATCTAGACCAGCCGCCGCATCACCCCAAAGCGACACTTCGGTCCGCGTGGTGCGGCCGAGTTCTTCCTCCAATACATCGAGATGGATCAACGGCACGTTCGCCGGCAACAGATCGTAACGCTTGGTCGCGATCTCACCTAGTTTGCAACCGACCGCCAGGAAACAATCAGCTGTTTCAATGAGATCGTTGGCAATTCTCGAGTAACGTCCGAACAATCCGGCGTTAAGATCACTGGCGCAAGAGATACTGCCTTTGCCGCTCATCGTGTGAGCGACAGGAATGTTAAGATTCTCCGCGAAGTTTGTTAGGCTATCCCACGCCTCAGAAAGATGAATTCCCCCGCCGGCCAAAATGAGCGGGCGTTTCGCCTTACCGAGGATGGCGGCGGCGCGCGCGATATCGTCGGCGCTCGGACGGCTGCGTCGCGCCGGAATGCGCGTCGTCGCAGGATCGACCCAAAAATCCTCCGCCGTGAACTGGTAGTCGTCGTGACAGATGTCCTCCGGCACGTCGAGCACGACCGGCCCTGGACGCCCGGACGTCGCGATCGCATAGGCCCGTCGCACCAACTCGGGAATACGCTCACCCACCTCAATTCGGATCAACGCCTTCGCTGCTGGACGCAGGATGTCCACCTGTTGGCATTCCTGGGTCATATTCTTCCAGGCGTGGCTACGGTTGGCATCGCCCGCGATCACGATCATCGGGACGCCAGCATTAAGGGATTCGACCATACCCGTCACCAAGTTCGTGACCCCCGGGCCCAAGGTCCCATCGCAGACACCGGGCTTGCCGGTCACGCGCGCATACGCGTCGGCCATAAAGGCACCGCAGCGCTCGTCATTGATCAGCTTGTGGCCCATGCCGAGGACACGCACTGCTTCGTAGAACGGTGCCAATTGGAAGCCCGCCATGCCGAACATAGTATCAGCGCCGTGCAGACGCAGCATTTCCGCCAATGCCAATCCGCCGTTCATTGGGCGCGTGTAATTGTCGTGAATCGATTCGCTCATCTGTATGTCACTCCTTGGCTGCAGGCTTAACCCGCGAGGCGCTTTACCGCGCCGATGATCATCTCCGCCGTCACCCGGATCGTATCCTCGAGCGGCGGCGCATAGGGAATGGGAATGCGCGGCGCGCCCAAGCGGGCAACCTTCACTCCCAGAATTTCTTCTGCCGCCGTCGCAGCAATTTCAGCGCCGAATCCACCATCCCGTACCGCTTCATGCGCGACCAGCAATCGGCCGGTCTTGGCAGCCGACCGCAACACGCAATCGCGGTCCCAGGGCCAGATGCTGCGGAGGTCAATAACCTCGGCCGAGGTCCCCTCCGCAGATAACGTCTCAGCTGCGGCTTCGGCGACATGACGCGCGCCAGACCAGGAAACGATGGTAACGTCGCTGCCCTCATGCACAACATTGGCCTTGCCAATCTCGACCGTGTGGCCGTCCGGCACCTCGCCTTCGAGCGCCCAGAGATCCTTGTGCTCCATATAGACGACCGGGTCGTCGCATTCGATAGCGGCCTTCAGCAATCCGTAATTGTCCGCCGGGGTCGACGGCATCACCACGACCAGTCCGGGGATATGTGCGTACCACGCTTCCAGCATTTGCGAATGCTGGGCCGCGGACGAACGCCACATGCCGCTCGGCTGGCGGATCACCACCGGCACCTTCGCCTGGCCGCCGAACATGTAACGTGCCTTTGCCGCCTGATTGACCATCTCGTCAACGGCGCAGAGTCCAAAATCAGCGAACCTCAACTCCACGACCGGTCGCGTCCCAGTCAAGGCGCCACCGACGGCAGATCCCATGATTGCGGCCTCGGAAATCGGTGTGGAGACAATACGCTTTGGTCCGAATTCTTCCTCAAGGCCCATATACTGGCCAAAGACGCCACCACGTCCCAAATCCTCACCGACAGCCCAGATCGTCGGATCTGCGCGCATCGATTCAGCGAGCGCCGCCTTAGCCGCATCACTGTAACTCATCACGCTCATAGCGGGCCTCCCACGTCTTGCACGTCGGACCTTGCAGCCGAAAAGTCGGGCCAGGGCGCATACCGCGCCGCTTCGAACGCGGCGGTCATTTCGGCCTCCGCGTCGCTTGCTATCTTGTCGAGGTCACTGTCGCCAATCTTATTCTCACGGAGGTAATCCTTGCTGCGCTCGATGGGATCATGGGTCTTTGCCTCCGCGACTTCTGCATCCGGGCGATAAGTAGCCGGATCGACGACCGTATGTCCGATGTGGCGATAAGTCTCCGCGTGCAGGAAGACTGGACCGCCGCCATTGCGAATTTCCTCGACGAGTCCGCCCACCATAGCGTCGAGAGCGATGACGTCATTGCCATCAGCCAGATGTGCCGGAATGCCAAGGCTCTCGGCCCGCGCCGCTGGACCCGCGCCGCCGGTTAACTGATCGGTGCGGGTCGTCGCCGCGTATTTATTGTCCTCGCACACGAACAGCACCGGTAAGTCGAACACCCGCGCCCAGTTAAGGCCTTCCAAGAAGGGTCCTCGGTTAACCGCGCCGTCACCGAAGAAGCAGACGACGATATCGTTCGTTCCGAGCATTTGCTTCGATTTGGCGGCGCCCACGGCGATCAAAATGCCCGCACCGACAATGCCGTTTGCGCCCAGCATGCCGACATCGAAATCAGCGATATGCATGGAGCCGCCCTTGCCGCCGCAAATGCCGCCTTCGCGCCCAAAGAGCTCCCGCATCATGGCTTCCGGGTCGGCGCCCTTGGCGATGGTATGGCCGTGGCCGCGATGATTGCTGGCAATTTGATCGCTTCGCCGCAAGTTGCCGCACACACCGGAGGCGACCCCTTCTTGCCCGATGGAGAGATGTGCAGCCCCCTTCACGAGCTCTTCACCGGTGCCGCGTATCACCATGCGCTCGAAAGCGCGGATGCGGCACATGGTGGCGTAATGGTCGAGGACGCGTTGGGGCGAGGGAGACTGATCTGAATCGGACATGACAACCAACAAACTGGTTTATTCGACCGTGGTTCATAGCCCGCAGCGCATGACCCGGCAAGCGCGGACATGGCCGCTCCAACACGAGCTGTGACCCTTATTCCGGCAGCCCCGATTTTCATAATGCGGTGAGATCGCGGTCAAGGTCGAACTGATGGCGGTGGCCGATAAACCCGGAAGATCCAGAAAGCGTGAATCCGGGCACGAGTTTTATGACTTTCGCGGCAGCCCGCTTCGTGGCGCCCACCTTTCCGTTCGCGGCGTAGGTCGTAGCCAGAAACAGATGAAGCGGCACATAGGTGGTGTCTTGCTCGATCCCACGTCGCAACACCACCGTCGCTTCATCGTATTGCCCAACCATGAAATAGGCTTGGCCCAGCCACGCGAGGTAGAAGGCCATAAAATATGGATCACCGCGCATCACCTTGCACATCAGCTCTATCGCTTGCTAGGGATCGCCCGATAACCGGAGATAATCCGCGAGGCCTGCGGGAGAAGTTGATTCGGCCGGTCCAAGATCGAGCGCCCGGCGCGCGTCGTCTTCGTCATGCTCCAGAGCCTTGCGAAACATTTTCCGCGCTTCAAGAAAATCCCGCCAATTGAACCGCGAGCGCAACTCTAATCCGTGCAGCAAGAACTCATAAGCTTCCATGTTCGGGGGAGCTTCCGCCGCGACCGTCGAGGCGCGTTCGCCCGGCGACAGCTCGATGACGCATTGCCGATAAATTTCACGACCCGTCCGCCTTGCGCGGAGACCAGCTCGGAGATTTGCCCAAGACGTTCGCGGAGAACCCGATAGGTTCCTTCCTCGTCTTCGCCGGTCAGTCGGCTGAAGCTGACCACATCGGCATACATAATCGCCGTGAGTTTGCGTTCGAGAGCGTCAGACGGCAATTCCCATATCCCCTATCTCCGGCACGTTAGAGGCCATATACGAATAAGAATTAATGATGAGAGCATAGAGCATTCGCTCTTGGTCGGTCACTTTCGCTTTACGCGGCCGTTTCCGGCCTCCTGGGCCCTAGTCAGACTGCGACAGATCGATTGCCATCTGGCGTAGTTTCGAACGCTGGATCTTCACACCATTTGCGCTTTCCGTCACGGGAAAAGCATCGAGAGGCATCACTTTCGCCGGGACCTTATACTTGGCGAGGCGCGCGGCGCAGTGCGCTTGCACCTGACCAGCATCGAACGCAACGCGGTCTTTGGGGATGACGAAGGCGATCGGCCTATCTGCGCCACCGAACGGTGCAGAAACGACCTGCACACCAGCTACGGACGCATGCACTTGCACTTCCGCCTCGATCTCTGCCGGACTGACGAGAAATCCGCCCAGCCGCAATACGTCACCCATTCGGGTCAAATACTCAAACCCGCCGCCCGGCTCCATCTGCGCTAAATCGCCGGTCCGGACAAAGCCGTCCTCGGTCAACGCTTCCGCCGTCGACGCCGGATCGCCAAAATACTCCGCCATCCGGCTCGGGCCGCGAATTTCCAACTCTCCTGCCACCCCGTCCGCGCAAAGCTCTCCAGTTTCAGGATCGCGCACCCGTGCCTCCGCACGTGGCGAGACGAGACGGCCCCCGCCCTTCTTGCGCATTTCGGCCGGGTCGTCACGGTCCCGGCGGGAAACCAAGGCCTGCATCTCGCTCATCCCCCAAAGACCCGCCGCGTGCAAACCGCGACGCTCGGCTCGCTCCACGATATCGTCGAGGTAGGAGTTAAAAATGGCATAGCCGACGAAGCCGACACGCTCGAATATGTCGTCGCGATCGGTCGCGCGCAGCAAGCGGTCAATCATCTCGTCGCTGCCGTCGAAATGCGTAACCTTATGCTCCGCCATAAGTGCCGCCGTCCGGTCTGCATCGAAAGCCGCGGTCAGCACCAGCGGGCGTGCCGCCGCGATGGCCGCCAACACACCTGTAATCCCAAAGACGCCGCAAAGCGGCATGTCTTGTTGGACGACCGTAGCCGGGTCACCATAACCGAAGTCACGTGCAACTTCCGCCGCGTGGACGGCCATACTGGAATTGGCGTGCAGAACGAACTTAGGGGCCTTCGTCGTGCCAGATGTGGTGAACGTATTGCAGCCAAGATTGGGCTGCGACGCGTCGGTGTCGCAGATGCCGCTGTCGAACAGTGAGTCATAAGTGACTGTCCGAGTCACACCGGGCAGGGCGCTGCCGGGCGTTCCGTCTTCTGAGTAGAGGATGGCGATGTCCAGCCGATCGAGAGCCGAGCGGTCGACTTCCTCCAAAATGCCCGGGAAATCTATACCCCGGAATCCCGGCCACATAATCAACGCCTTCGCGCCGGTTCGGCCCAGCACGTCTTCAACTTCTCCGGCACGATACCGTGTGTTGATGGCGACAGCGATGGCACCAATGCGTGCACAAGCAAAATAGAGGGTAAGATAGGCCGGGGTATTTGGCAGCCAGAACGCCACCCGGTCGCCGAGCCCAATTCCCAATGCGCTGAGACCCGAAGCCACACGCCGGGCGTCCCAGTCCAAACTGTTATAGGTGAAGGTCCGGCCTTCGTAGATAATACCGGCGCCGTTACTCCCGGATGCGGCAATTGCCAGCATCGTCGTGATGGTGGCAGGGAAATTCTCTGAAATGTCACTCATTGATCCGCTCATGCGATGGGCTCGAAGCCATAAAGCTCAGCTGGGTTGTTAGTTAGAACCTGCGACCGGGTCGCGTCGTCTTCGACCCAATTGAGCATGGTTTCCAATAAATCCGTATCATTCGGCATGAAATCGACTTTCGGGTGAGGCCAATTAGTGCCCCACAACATACGCTCCGGCGCGGCCGCGACCAATGCTTGGGCAAACGGCCGATAGTCAACGTAGTCTGGCGCTCCAGATTTCGACAATTGATACGCCGCCGACAATTTCACCCAGCACTGACCACCATCGATCAGCCGCATCATTGCCGTGAATGCCGGATGCTCCATGCCGAGCTTGGGCGGAATACTGGCGATATGGTCGAGGACGACATCGACGGGCAATCGCCCGAGTCGATCCGCGAGGTCGGGCAAATCTTCCTCGGTCGAGCGGTACTGAATATGCCAGCCAAGTGGCGCGATCCGAGCCGCCACGTCTTCGAGGTGCTCCGGACGCATGCCGCGCGCCAGCTCGATGCCAAAGCGCAAACCGCGCACGCCCGCCGCGTGGAGCGCGTTCAATTCGGCTTCGGAGATATCGGGTTCGGTGATCGCTATCCCACGCGCTCGCTCTTGCCCGAGGGTCGCGATCGACGCCAACATGCTGCGGTTGTCGGTCCCGTAATGCGGCGTCTGAATGATGACCGTACGCGACAGGCCCAATGCATCCCGAACCGCGATATATCCGTTCAGATAGTGATGCTCCATTTCACGCCCATGTACTGGCCTCCACGGAAAGCGGCTCCGGGCGCCGTATACATGGATGTGGCTGTCGCAAGCGCCGGGCGGCGGCGTGAATTTCGGTGGGCGCGTCATGGCCGAACCTTTCTATTGCCAGTCTTCAACCGGAACCGACTTAAATGTAGCAGGGCGAGACAACTTGGCGAGTAGGAGGCAGCATTGATGAAAACACTACGGTTTGGCGAGACGACGGTAGAGCGCTGTGTCGAATCCGAAGGGCCCAGCTTCTATCCCGGCTTTATCTTTCCAGATTGCAACCCGGATGCCTTCGAGGCCGAACGCCAAGATTGGCTCGACCCGCATTTCGTCGATGCGGAAAGCGGACGTCTGTTGATGAGCCTGCACAGCTACATCATCAAGACGGCTCGGCATACTATCTTGGTCGACACTTGCGTCGGCAATCACAAGCATCGCCCCGACACCATGCCATGGCATATGAAGGATGGTCCCTTCCTCAAAGATATGGCTCGCATGGGCGTCGCGCCGGAATCGGTCGACTTCGTCATGTGCACGCATCTGCATGTGGACCATGTGGGCTGGAACACAAAGCTGGAGGATGGGCGGTGGGTCCCCACGTTTCCCAACGCCAAGTACCTGTTTCACGAAACCGAATACGCCCATTGGAAAGTGAGCGACATGCCGGAAGGTGCCGGAAACACCCGGCACGACGTCTTTGAAGATAGCGTCTTGCCGGTGGTCGAAGCCGGCCAAGCCGTGATGGTCACGGACGGCCACCAGATAGACGATGCAATCCATGTCGAATCCTCACCGGGACACACGCCCGGGCATGCCTTTCTTCATCTGGATGGACCAGACGGACGCGCCGTCTTTACCGGCGACTGCATGCACCATCCGATCCAAGTCGCCTATCCGGAATGGAACAGCCGCTATTGCTTCGATCCACCGCAATCAGCAAAGACGCGGCAGGATATTGTCGAGCGCTGCGCCGATACGGATACGATGGTGCTTGCTGCCCATTTTGCCGACCCAGTCGCCGCGCGAGTCGTCTCGAACGGTGAGCGTTGGAAGCTCGACTTGGAAGTGGATTAAACAGAAAAACACAGTCCGATGACGCCTAATCGTTTTCCAGAAACGCTACAGTGTTATTCGGGACCCAGCAGGCAAGGATATATCGAGCGCTCTAGGCGCCGGCTCTTCGGCCGACAAACGAACGCTGCTAAATCACACCGCTGTCGCGTAACCCTCCAAGATCGGCATCGGACAGTCCCAGCTTTTCCGCGAGAATACTCTCGGTATCGCTGCCGAGCGTCGGTGCCGGAACAACCCGTTCACGGGGAATGGCACCAAAATCGATGAAGGAGCCTGCCGCCAGATAACGCCCGATACCGGGCTGGTCGATCTCCTCGAACATTGGGTTTTCGGTTGAGAGATCGGGATCGTCAGAGACCGCTTGGCGAACGCTCTGGTATGGACCCCAACAAGCGCCGACCGCATCCAAAGCCGTACCAATTTCATCTACTGGCCGCGCCGCGAACCACGGCGCGAGTTCGGCTTCAATCTTATTCCTCAAAGCGTAGCGTTCTTCTTCTCTCGCCAAGTCAACGCCGTGCTCGGCGGCAATCACGGCGAAACGCTCCGTGGTGCCGGTCGCCTCCAAAAGGGCGGACCAATGACGAGGAGTGAAAGCGGTGATCATCACCCGGCGATTGTCCGATGTTGGAAAATCACAACCGAACGTCCCAAACACGTGATTGCCGGTCGCCGGACGATCCGTGCCGTTGATCTGAGCTTCAGCCACATAACCGAGATGGCTGAGCACCGCAAAAGCCGAATCCGCCAGCGCGATCCGTACATATTGCCCTTCCCCGGTGTCGCGGCGGTGCCGGTCGGCAACCAAGACCGCATTCGACGCCGCTAACGCGGTAACCACGTCCCAGACCGGCATGACATGGTTGACCGGGCCTTCCGAACCTTGCGGCCCTGTGATCAAGGGAAATCCAGCACGTGCGTTTACAGTGTAATCGAGCGCCACCGACCCATCACGCCGACCAACGATATTGATCATAATCAGATCATCGCGCATCGCCTTCAAACCTTCATAGTCGAGCCAACCGCGGGCGGGGAGGTTCGTCACTACGATACCTTTCCCCGGCCCGGACGCGGTCATCAGCGCGTGCGCCAGTTCCCGGCCTTTGGGGTCACGGACGTTAAGAGTGACAGATTTCTTGCCCTTATTCAGCCCAGCCCAATACAAGCTCTTACCGTCATCCGTCACCGGCCAACGGTTATAATCGAGGCCACCGCCAATGGGATCGATCCGAATGACCTCGGCCCCCATCTGCGCCAAAGTAAGACCGGCATAAGGTGCGGCAATAAAGGCGGAGACTTCGATAACGGTCATGCCTGTCAGGGGTCCGGTCATATTCTATTCTTCCTCGATCTTATGGTTTAGGGATCTTTTGTATTAGGGCCGATCAGTAAAACGGCTGATGAAAAATGGTTCGAGCGGCAAGGAAGCGTGGCCGTCGACAATCTGTTCAGCGAGGAGTTTGCCAACGATAGGGCTTAACTGGAACCCATGACCGCAGAAGCCGAATGCATGATAAGCATCCGGCGCAGTCTCGCTTGGCCCGATCACCGGAATTTCATCTGGCATCTTCCCTTCGAGGCCACACCAGGTCCGGGCTATCGGCACGTCCTTCAATTGCGGGAAAACACGGGAGACCGTACGGGCGCTGCGCCCAAGCGCCATTGGATCAGGCTCCGCAGTTTCCGCATCCCGGTCCGCATGTCCGAGATGTCCACCGCCGATCACCAATGTGCCTTCATCTGATTGCTTGAACGACAAACCGCCGCTAGCGAGCCCACAGACCGGATCGATGAAATGCGGAATGCGTTCCGTCACCATCATAGTCAGGGCTTGCGCGGTAAGCGGCGCGCTATCGCCCAGCATCGCCGCAACCGTGTCGCCCCAAGCACCGGCGCAATTCACCAACACCGGCGCTTCGAAATGGGCATTGGCCGCACGCACGCGCCACAAATCGCCGATGCGTTCGATCCCGTCGACGATATCGCCTAAATGGTACTCGACCCCTTCCGACAAAGCACGGTGCCAATAGGCCCGCGTGGTCAGCATCGGATTGGCCGCCCCATCATCGCGACACACAATGGCGCCGACGCAATGAGGGGCTGCCGCAGGGACCAATTCGCGCAATTCGTTGCCGCCGATCAATTCCTCATGCTCGAACCCAAGAGCGCGGACGCTAGAGACCCTTTCTTCCAATTGCTTCATCTCGGCTTTATTTTCGGCCAACTTGACCTGGCCCACCTTATGGAAGCCGCAATGGTGTCCGATGAAGCCCTCAATCTCGTGCCAGATTTCCATGGCCGCGACAGAGAGCGGAATTTCGGCCGGATGGCGGCCCAACCGGCGCACGCCGCCCGCATTCACACCGGAAGCAAAGCGGCCCGGGAAGCTTTTCTCGATAACCCTCACTGAGAGGCCACGACGGCGGAGATGCAACGCGGTCGAACTGCCGTGCAATCCGCCGCCAATGACAATAACATCTGTGGATTTTGCGCTCATGATAGGCCAATCTATAGGAGCCGACCGCCGGTCGCCAAGGCGCTCGCAAGTCGATTTTTATACGGTTAATTCAAACCGTCACATTCCCGAAACTTATCTGCAATCATCGACCGGCAGATTACTGAATTGGATGCAGCGAAAATGCAAAGACACATTCCGCTCGAGGGACTGAGTAATTTTCGCGATCTCGGTGGATACGAAACCAGATCGGGAACAGCAATCAAGTGGGGACGTATATTCCGCTCGGATACATTGGCCGGCCTCTCGGACAATGACATTCGCACAGTCGAGCGGTTGGGCGTCGTCGCCGCGTGCGATTTACGCTATGGGGACGAGCGTCGAAACGAACCTTCTCGTCTTTTGGATCATCCTGAGATCGAGGTCATGGAACTCGGCTTTGATGAGCGACCTGGCGAATCCTTTCTCGACTCACTACAAGCCTTCGAAGATGCCGCCGACGCGGCCCGCGACTATCTCCTCGATAGTTACAGCCACTATCCGTTCCTTTATGCGAAAGCGTACAAGCGGATATTTGATCGGCTGCTCGACGGCGATCGGATCGTCATCCATTGCACCGCTGGAAAAGACCGCGCTGGTTTGGCGTCCGCGATGGTGCTGCGAACCCTCGGCGTTCCGGAGGAGATCGTCTTAGCGGATTATCTACTCACCAACGAGTATTGGGATCGCGGCGGCCGAGAGCCCCCCGGCATGGACCCGCAAACGGTGGCGATGATTTTCAGCGCTCGCGAGGATTATTTCCGGGCAGCGTTCGACGCGGTTTCCGCGCGCTATCCATCGCTACAAGAATACCTTCAACACGAAGTCGGCCTCACGCCTAACGAACGCACACAGTTGCATCATATGTACCTTGAATAGGCGAGCAATTCACCGATGGCCTTGAGTCGGTCACCACAGAGTGTAATATTCCTATCGTTTCTTAGTAGTGGTTTAGCCCACCGCACCGCCCGTCTTCAATTCGCTAACCGCCGCTTCATTCAAGCCAAGCCAGTCGCTCATAACCTCTTCCGTATGCTGGCCAAGCATCGGTGACGCGTGCACCCGGGTGGCCTTGCCGTCCACACGAACCGGCCAGCCCGGCATCTTGAACGGGCGATGCACAGGATGCACCATGGTCTGCATGACGCCCCGATGCTCAAATGTGACATCTTCATTCAACTCGGCTGTATCCAGCACGGCACCCGCGGGAATGCCCGCCTCGCCCACCAGCTTCATGGCATCATATTTGGTTTGCCCCCGCGTCCAATTAGCGATCACCCCATCCACTTCCGCCTCGCGCTCGACCCGATCAGCTGGCGTCAGATAACGGACATCGCCGATCAAATCCTCTCGCCCAATCAGTTTCAATAATCGATCCCAGTGTTCCGGATTGGCGCGGCTGGTCATAATATAGACGTAGTCGTTCGGACCGCCGGGCGCGCAGGGGTAAAGACCCATCGGCGCATTGACGATCCCTGGCACTTTACTGCCGCCACGCTCCGCCGCCTTGCCGGTTAGACCCATCGTGGAGAACGGAATGCGCATATAGTGCAGGATCGCGTCTTGCATCGCGACCTGCAATTTGTGCCCTTCTCCCGTCTCCCGCCGTTTGTATAAGGCACCCAGAATGGTAATCGCCATCACCATACCGGTACCGGTATCGCCGAGGGAGATTCCCGGCCGGGTCGGCGGCCCATCGGCTTCTCCGGTAACGCTGAAGGTTCCCCCACAAGCTTGCGCAATCATGTCGAAAGCTAAGTTCTTCTCGAAGGGGCTACCCTCTCCAAAGCCTTTAATCTGGGCGTAAATGATGCCGGGGTTTATCTCGCGTACCGCTTCATAAGACAGGCCCAACCGCTCGATAGCGCCGGGCGCGAAATTCTCGATCATCACGTCCGCCTTCCGGATCATATCCTGGATGAGGCCAAGACCTTCGGGTGACTTCAAATTTGCGGTTATGGAGCGCTTGTTGGCATTCAAAATATGAAAGTAGTACGGATCGTCGTCCGGCTGATTCGGCTTCAGTCTGCGGCCGGGATCGCCTCTGTTCGGATTTTCGATTTTGACGACGTCAGCGCCGAGCCAAGCGAGCGCCTCGGTACAGGTCGGGCCTGCTTCAAACTGGGTGAAATCAATAATTTTGACGCCTTGTAGAAACGTAAAGTCAGTTAGATTATTGGACATGAACGAACCTCCGCAGTACGGAAGAGGCTTGGGCTCCTCTGGCAATATCGGTCAATCGACGCCCAGCCTCCCGGCACAAATTATTTACGCATGCCACAAGTGATCTAGGCACTGTCGTAACCGGATCAAGAAAACCTTTTCCCTGACCCCACCTCTATCGCGCGGGTATCGGTCGGATAGAACCGCAAGTATATGAAAGGAATGGTGCGCCCGGCAGGATTTGAACCTGCGGCCCCCAGATTAGGAATCTGGTGCTCTATCCGACTGAGCTACGGGCGCATTGCGCCAAATCTATAACACATTCAACGCAGCCAGAAAGCTTGGCCCGAATAATTTCCTAATTTAGTTAGTCGAACAGACTGTTCAGTGGGATTGAATAATAGATGAGAGCTGTTTCCGTACCAGGGTTCTCGTCACCGATACTGGCGTTCGACAAATGGTGTACCGCAACGCCGAGGCGCGAGCGGTCATCAAAGCGGTAGGCCAGCTCGAAGCCTGAGCGGAACTCGATCACATGGCCCAAATCCTCGCCATCGCCGTCCGCGTATGCCCCTACCGCCGTATTTGGTGTGAGCACCCATCTGTTGCCGAAATAGATGTCCATCAGGAAGCCGAAATAGCCGTATAACGAGGCATCCGAGGTGGCTAAACCGCCGACGAAGGGGCGGATTTTCCAGAGCTCGTAATCCGAGCGGTATTCGACGTTGAATGCAGCACCTTGTTTGCGATCCGCGATAACACCCGTAGCGCCCGCACCCAACGAAATAAACGCTGGCTCGTCGTCCGCAGTGGCCGGATTGGTCAATGCCATTGCAGCGAAAAACACAATCGCGAGTTTAATGAGCGTTTTCAAACGCCTGCTCCCTTATTCTTAGGTCGCACATAGTAGGCTAATCGGCGCAAAGTGCAATCCTTTCGCAAACGGTCCTAATTGCCGGGTAAAGCCTTAAAACGCTCCATGGCCGTAATTAATTCGCTGCGAATGCCCGGTTCCATAGCCGAATGTCCAGCATCGGTCACAATGTGCAGTTTTGCACGGGTCCAGACTTCCGACAACTCGACTGCGCTAACCGCTGGGCAAACAGCGTCGTAACGTCCTTGGACGATGACACCCGGTATATCATTCAGCAGATTCGCCTTCTTTAGAAGCGCACCTTCCTCCATGAAGCAATTATTCACGAAATAATGTGCCTCGATTCGAGCCAGCCCCAACGCCATCGCCGGATCGAGAAAAGAAGAGACGGCTTCCGGATTGGGCCGCAACGTGGAACACGATCCTTCATAGCGGCTCCAGATACGTGCCGCCGGTAGGTGCACCTCTGGGTCTGGGTCGACGAGCCGCCGATGGTAATTTCCGAGTAGGTCGCCACGCTCGTCCTCCGGCAGGTAATCGGCAAATTCGCGCCATGCCTCAGGAAAAATGCGCCTCATGCCGGTCATGAACCACTCGACTTCGTCATTTCGGCACAGAAAGATGCCGCGCAATATCAATCCAAGACATCGGTCGGGATGCTGCTCGGCATAGGCCAGCGCCAAACTCGACCCCCAGGAGCCGCCGAATACATAACATTTTGAAATACCGAGCCGCTCCCTTAGCGTTTCGATATCCGCCACCAAATCGCTCGTCGTATTGTTCGTCAAATCACCACGCGGCGTCGAACGTCCGGCCCCGCGCTGATCGAAAATTACAATTCGATAATGCCGAGGATCAAAAAACCGACGATGCGCCGGAACCGCACCAGCACCAGGTCCGCCATGCAGAAAGATCACTGGCACACCTTGGGGGTTGCCGCTTTGCTCCCAATAGAGATGATGCGGATCATCGACCACGAGTGTGCCGGTTTCGTAGGGTTCGATTTCGGGAAATAAAGTATGTCGGTTCATGCTGCATCCATGAAGATCACCAACGGCGTCATCTTTCAAATTTGCCGCACTGTGTCGCGCGCGGTTAAGGTCGTTTTTTCCCGTTTCGATCTTGCCATTTACCACCCTCGCAGGCCAGCAAAAAGGCTTGGAGCCCGGCGGTCGCATCATCGTCGTCGAAATTGTCGACGGGGGCACGCTGCGTCTCGACATGGGAAAACAAGTCCGGCTTGTCGGCCTTCAGGCACCCAGACTACCGCTTGGCAGGGCCAATTTCAAAGCGTGGCCCTTGGGTGGAAAGCCAAGTCGGCACTGGCCGAGATGACTCAGGAGAACGTGTCCGGCTGTCTAACGTTGGACGAAAGAGCGATCGGTATGGCCGCTTGCTTGCGCATCAACACGATGATGAAAGAATTTGGATTCAAGTCGAAATTCTGCGCCTTGGCTGGGCCAGGGTCTATTCCTTTCCGGACAACCTCATCTGGTACCGGAGATGTGAGAGCTGGAAAGACAGGCACGGCTTTTGAGGCGTGGCATATGGGGTCATCCCCATTATAGAATTTGGCAATCGGGCGATTAGCGCGGCGATATCGATACATTTCAGGTCATTGAGGGACGGGTGAGAGATGTTGCAACGGTGAAGGGCCGCACCCATATAAAATGCTTGGCGCCGGTTGGCGCAGCGACTTCACTGTAACTATGGCGCCACGGAACCGGCAGCGGTTTGCGAATGGTTTGACTAAGCTGTTCGATATAAAAGGCTTTTGTCCGTTTTCGTGGATGCCTCGGCTGGCGCGATGGCCCAATGATCGAGGCCACGCATTCGAAACAGATCGAGGTGTTGGAATGATAGAAGAGAGCTGCATATCTTCAGCCACACTCTGGAAACCCACTCGCCGTCAGTTTGGCGTCCTGGCCACAGCGGGACTTGCATCCTTTTGTGCTGGTTGCGCCGTAAATCCCGCGACCGGGGATCAACAGGTGATCTTGATGTCCGCCGATGAAGAACGCCGCATTGGAGCCGCTGAGCATCCAAAAATTTTGCAAGAATTTGGCGGCGCCTACGAAGATCCTAAGGTATCTGGCTATATTGCCGCGATTGGCGGCCGCCTGGCGGCGGCAACAGAACTACCGGGCGAAAATTTCACCTTTACTGTGCTGAACAGTCCGATCGTCAATGCGATGGCTCTGCCGGGCGGCTACGTATACGTAACCCGTGGGTTACTCGCTTTAGCCCAGAACGAGGCCGAAGCAGCCGGCGTTATAGGTCACGAAATTGGCCATGTCATTGCTCGGCATACTGCGGCACGGATCAGCCGCGCCCAAGTCACGCAATTTGGACTGATTGGCTTGGCGATTCTGGGCGGGGCCGCGGGATTGCCGAGCGGTACCGGCCAAATCGCAAACTCACTGGCGTCACTGCATCTTCGAGGGTTTTCGCGCGATCAAGAATTCGAAGCCGACACCCTGGGCATCCGTTACATGTCTCGCGCCGGATACGATGCAGGTGCGATGGCCACATTTTTGACCCAGTTACGGGCGCACGCCAGTCTCCGCGCGCAGATTAAAGGGGAGGCTTCCGATGCGGTTGATAGCTTCGATATCATGGCAACACACCCCCGAACCCTGGATCGCATAAAGCTTGCGACAGCCGCAGCCGGCCCTGTACCTGGCCAAGCGCGGAATTTACACCGCAAAGTCTATCAAAGCGCTATCGACGGTATGATTTTCGGCGACGATCCAGATTTCGGCGTAATTCGAGGCCGCAAATTTGCGCATCGAGCGCTGCGGTTTCGCTTTGAGGTGCCAAAGGGGTTTACGTTGATAAATCGGCCGAACGCGGTCATTGCTCGCAATAAGCAGCTACGGTCCACGATTATTTTCGATTTGGACGGACGTCGGAGCGGCAAAGCTATGACAAGTTATCTGGTCCGTGATTGGGCAAAATCCCGAATGAACGATGTCGTGTCACTCACGGTCAACGGACTCCCTGCCGCCACTGGCTGGTTTGCCACCAATACAAAGAAGGGCCGAATGATGGTGAGGCTCCTGGCGATCCGGGGCGGCCCGTCAGAAATCTTTCGCTTTATGTTTCTAACGCCGCCCGCCGTCACAGAGCGGCTGTCCGTGCCGTTCAGGCGTACGACGTATAGCTTCGGGCGCCTATCTCGCAAAGAAGCCGCCGAGATCACAGCCCTGAGGCTGACAATCCGTCGACGCCGGAACGAGAGCTTAAAATCGCTCGTCCGGCGTATGCAAGTCGACACCCATGCCGATGGCTGGTTCGAATTGCTCAATGGCTTTGCGTCCGGTAATACGCCTAAACGCGGAGATGCGGTTCGCTTGGTCGTCTAGCCCCAGATCGTGCCGAAACTTACGCTTCGATCATCAAGTCACTGGGCAACTCGGTCCGCTGACTGATCGATTTCCGCAGTTTCGTCAGGGCTCGGTGCTCAAGCTGCCGCACACGTTCCTTGCTCACACCTAAAACGCGGCCCAGCTCTTCGAGCGTTGCTCCGTTTTCGGTCAAACGACGTTTGCGGATGATTGTCTGTTCCCGTTGCGGCAATTCGCGCAGCGCTTCGACGAGCCAACGTGCACGGGTCCGGCCATCTCGGACGCTGACAACAGTTTCTTCGGAGCTCGGACGCTGATCAGCCAGAAAATCTTGCCAACTGTCTTCCGATTCATCTGAGACAGGCGCATTCAGCGATTGATCGCCGCCATTGAGACGAATTTCCATCGCTTCTACTTCATGCACATTTACTTTCAGCTCGTTAGCGATGAATTCACGGGATTCCTCACTCAACTGCTCACCGCCGATATCGTCAATTTGCGCGCGCAGGCGTCGCAGATTGAAGAACAGCGACTTTTGCGCCGCCGTCGTACCGGTACGCACGATCGACCAATTGCGCAGAATGAAATCCTGCATGGCGGAGCGAATCCACCACGAGGCGTATGTTGAAAACCGCACGCCGCGATCTGGCTCGAAGCGCTCCGCCGCCTGCAACAGGCCGACATTGCCTTCTTGGACCAAATCGCCCATCGGCAGGCCATAGTTACGGAACCTGGAAGCGATACTAATCACCAGCCGCGTATAAGCACGGACTAGTTTGTGCAGCGCTACTTCGTCCCGGCTGTCGCGCCACCGCTTCGCGAGATCATATTCAATCTCCCGCGACAGCAGCGGCTCTTGCATTGAAGTTTTGATAAACTTGAGGTTTGCCCGCTGGGTTTGCGGATCGTCAATGTAAGCCATTCCCCCCCCCTTGGTGCCTTAGCAGGCACGCTCCTTAGGTATTTATCGTGGTTTTTAATAACTCACTTCATTACTAGGTTATTGAATACATAAACTGGACGCAAGAAGATTCATCCGGACAAATTTAATCGCCAGAATTTAAGCTTCTAAGCGTTCGCTAATTAGACCTTCGGGTGTGAAACACACGGCGATCAGGTCTCCCCCAAAACCGCAAACACGATCGATCGTCACAGTATAATCGTTCTCATGGAACCCACCGTTATCAGGGTCGTAACCTCTGAAGAACCTGGCAAATTGGCCGTAAGGCTTG
>CAJWTF010000052.1 GCA_913046825.1 uncultured Rickettsiales bacterium
TCGGGTCTTTGGGCCCCTATTGAATTGGTCTAGGGTGGTCGTGGCGGAACTGGTAGACGCGCAGCGTTGAGGGCGCTGTGGGAGCAATCCCTTGAGAGTTCGAGTCTCTCCGACCGCACCAAAATTCCTCACTTATGCTTAACGACCTATCAAGGGTCAAACGCGCGCGGTATATTCCCTGCATCGTTTCTTGATTCGCGACATTCGAATACGGATAGCTGCGCCATTGAGATAAATGAACGCGGCAAGTTTGCGCCCGAGGAAGGGTTGCTAACAATAACAACACGAATTGACTGGGGAGCTCAACATGCAAGACGATCTCGTTAAAGACGCACTCGATTATCACCGTCGGGCGCCGGCCGGAAAGCTGGAAATAGCGGCAACCAAGCCGATGGCGAACCAGCGTGATTTAGCGCTGGCGTATTCGCCCGGCGTTGCTGAGGCGTGCAATGTCATTGTTGAGGATCCAGCAGAGGCCGCAACGGTCACCGCGCGGGCGAATTTGGTCGGGGTTGTCACCAACGGGACAGCGGTTCTGGGATTGGGTGATATCGGCCCATTGGCGTCGAAACCCGTGATGGAAGGTAAGGCGGTCCTGTTCAAGAAATTCGCAGGGATAGATGTCTTCGATATCGAGTTGGACGCTAATGAGGTGGAGCGATTCGTTGAGGTGACCGCAGCGATGGAGCCGACATTCGGTGGTATCAACCTGGAAGATATTAAGGCACCAGAGTGTTTCGAGATCGAATCCAAACTGCGCGAGCGGATGAATATTCCGGTCTTTCATGACGATCAGCATGGCACAGCGATCATCGTCGCGTCAGCGATCTACAACGGTCTGCATATCGTCGGCAAGAAGATGGAAGAGGTGAAAATTGTCACTTCGGGTGCTGGTGCCGCGGCGATTGCCTGTCTCGATCTTCTGGTCGATATGGGAGTGGCAATCGAGAATATTTTTGCGACGGACAAGGACGGTGTGATCCACGAAGGCCGTCGGAACGAGATGCATGCGAAACAGGGCCGGTATGCGCAAAAAACCGATCATCGCACGTTGGCCGATGTGATTGACGGGGCCGATGTTTTTCTTGGCCTATCAGCGCCGAATGTCTTGAAGCCAGAGATGCTGAAAAAAATGGCGAAGGATCCGCTTATTTTGGCCTTGGCGAATCCCGTGCCCGAGATCATGCCCGATATCGCAAAAGAAGCACGTCCGGACGCGATCATTGCCACCGGTCGCTCGGATTTTCCTAATCAGGTTAACAATGTGCTTTGTTTCCCGTTCATTTTCCGGGGTGCGCTCGATGTCGGGGCCACAACGATCAACGAGGAGATGAAGATTGCGACCGTGAAGGCGATAGCTAACCTGGCGCGGGCCGAGAGCTCGGACGTCGTGGCGCAGGCCTATGGCGACGAGAGTTTGAGTTTTGGTCCTGGGTACATGATACCAAAACCCTTCGATCCGCGGCTGATCAGCGAAATCGCACCCGCGGTGGCACAAGCGGCTATGGATAGTAGTGTGGCGACGCGGCCCATCGAAAACATGGACGCTTATGTCCAAAAGCTGAACGAATTCGTCTGGCGCTCTGGCAACGTTATGAAACCAGTAATGGACCGGGCAATTGCCGATCCGAAACGGGTAGTGTACGCCGAGGGTGAGGAACGCCGGGTCCTTCATGCAGCTCAGGTGATCATCGATGAAGGTATTGCCAAGCCGATACTCATCGGGCGGCGCTCAGTTGTGGAAAACCGGCTTGAAGAATTGGGGCTCCGCATTCGCATTGATCAAGATTTCGACCTGGTCGATCCCGAGAACGACGACCGGTATCAGAAATATTGGCGCGAATATCACAATCTGCAAGCACGACGCGGTGTCTCACCGGAAATGGCGCGCAGCGTCATTCGTACAAGCACGACGGCAATTGCATCCATGATGCTGAAGATGGGTGAAGCGGATGCCATGCTTTGCGGTACCTACGGACAGTTCCAGCGGCATTTGATGACAGTCCGCCAGATCATTGGTCGACGCGGGGAGGTAAAGGATATCTCGACCATGATCGGGATGATCATGCCGAAGGGGGTTGTCTTCATTGCCGACACCCATGTCTCCGAAGACCCGGATGTCGACGAGTTGGTCGAAATGGCGGTGCTTTGCGCTCAGGAAGTTCGACGATTTGGTGTTGAGCCGAAAGTGGCCTTCCTCTCGCATTCAAATTTCGGGACGACGGACCTCCCGTCTGCTCGGAAAATGCGCCGCGCGGTTCAGCTGTTACAGCGTCATCACCCTGATTTAGAGGTCGAAGGTGAAATGCATTCGGACGCGGCGATTAACGAGCGTATGCGGGAACGGGTATTCCCAGGAAATACGCTCGAAGGGAGCGCCAATCTCCTGATCATGCCGTCGCTGGACGCCGCACATATTTCCTACAATCTGCTAAAGGTAATGGGCGACGGGCTGCCCGTAGGACCGGTATTGGTTGGGGCGGCGCAACCCGCGCATGTGATGACCGCATCGGTCACCACACGCGGGCTCGTTAACATGACAGCATTGGCGGTGAACGGAGCCCAAGCTGCGGTAGCTGAGTAAAAAAGGACGGAGACAGCGTGACGGATGCTCATGTGCGCAATGCGATGATAAAGGCAGGCTAATTAACCTTTACGGTATAACCGGAAAGCTTGTTCGCCGGGTATATGATGCATTGAAGAAGGTTGGAGCGATGAGGCAGTGTCCCTGTTGGACTCGCTTCATGCGGCCGATGTGGCCGACCTACTTGAACAACTGCCGGATACCGAGCGTAGTTTTCTTGTTGAAACTCTCGGCACCTCTCTAGAAGCCGAAACATATACCCATCTCGATGATGCGGTCCGCGAAGATATCATCAAAAATTTCGATAACGCGACGCTCGCCAATGTCGTTGTCGAGCTCGAACACGACGATGCCGTCGATTTTACCGAGAGTTTGGAGACGACAGAACAACAGGAAGTCCTGGAAGCAATGCCGACGCAAGTCCGGGTGTTGCTCGAGAACAGTCTGCGGTTTCTGGAAGAGAGTGCGGGCCGCCTCATGCGCCGCGACGTGGCGACGACCCCGTCATATTGGAATGTCGGACAGACCGTCGATTTCATGCGTTCGAATGCGGAATTGCCGAGCGATTTTTATCTTCTGATGGTGGTTGGACCCACATTGCAGCCGATTGGCGTTGTGACTTTGAGCCGTCTCTTGCGGACCACCCATCCTGTCGGCATAGCAGACATAATGAAAACGGAAATTAGCTCGATCCTGGCGTAAATGGATCAGGAGGAAGTCGCTTTCGTGTTCCGGCAATACGGTTTGGTCTCGGCGCCAGTGGTGGACGAGCATGGACTTCTATTTGGCGTGATCGATGTCGACGATATCGTCAATGTCATCGACGAAGACGCAGAAGAAGATCTGCTCAAATTAGCCGGTTTACGTGAGGATGATTTTTACGGCGCGGTTCTCTATACAATCCGTTCGCGGTTCTCGTGGCTGCTCGTTAACCTGATGACCTCAATTCTGGCGTCGTTCGTGATCGGGCTTTTGATGCTACGATTGAAAAGGTCGTGGCACTCGCGGTGCTCATGCCGATTGTTGCGTCCATGGGTCGGAATGCCGGGACGCAGACACTAACGGTTGCGTTACGCGCCTTGGCGGTTAAGGAACTGACGGCCGCAAACGCATTGAGGATTATCGGCAAGGAAACATTGGTCAGTGGCGTCAACGGAATTCTTTTCGCTAATTTAATCGGCGTGGTCGCCAGACTCTGGTTTGGAAAGCCGATAATCGGGGTTATTATCGGTGTGGCAATGATCATCAACTTATTGATGGTGGGCGTTGTGGGGAGCGATATTACTTTGGCATTGGACCGATGGTGTGTTGACCCTGCTGTTGGCTCGAGTGTGGTCTTAATGACGAACACGGAGGTGGTCGGATTTTTCGCCTTCCTTGGATTGGCTGCATGGGTATTGCTATGACGAACGAACTTGAGACGAACGAACCAGGAATTTTGGCGCTGTGGAACGATTGCGCGCCAGACGGCGAAGCTGAGTATGAGCGTTGGTATATGGGCCAGCATCTGCCCGAACGGGTGGGTGTGCCAGGCTTCCGGTTTGGCCGCCGCTATACGCGGGTCAATGGAGACCGGAAGTTTTTCACGTTTTATGAATTGGACGCGCCGGACGTCCTTTGGTCTCCTAAATATCTCGAACGATTAGGAAATCCGACCGACTGGACCCAACGGGTAATGTTGGATTTTCGCAACACCGTCCGCACGGCGTGCCGCAAAGCGGGTTCAGTTGGAACGGCGCTTGGCGGTCATGTGGTGACGTTTCGCTTCATGAGCCCGAATGCTCCGGGAGCGGATTTGGAAGGCGCGGTTCAATCTGAACTTCTCCCAGCATTGTTGGATCGTGACGGAATTTCTCAGGTGCACCTTTGGATCGCTGCCGAAGAGCAGACACCTGCTAATACCGCCGAGACCGATTTACGGGGAGAGGACGAGTTGATGTCCTGGGCGGTAATAGTCGAGACAATTCGTGTTGAAGAGGCGATGGAGCTGACGCGTGACGCCGCATTCTTGAAACGCCTTGGTGGTTTGGATCCAACAAATGACCCAATTGTGGGTATCTATCAGCTCATGGCAATTCTGACACCACAAATGATGCAGGCGGATGGTGAGAATTCCTGATTTCAGCGAATTATCCGATCGGATCGTCTTGAAGCCGCATCGGGAGTTGTTTGAATATTGGCGTTCGATTTTTCTAGAGACCAGTCGGCCGGGACGACAGCATTTTGATCCGGTCGATATTCCGCTTTCGCTGGGAATGTGGTTTCTGGTCGACATTATGAGAGACGCTGGGAAGTTATGATTTCGTTTAGACTTCTCGGTGTCGAAATCACCAAGCGTGCGGAGCGCGATATGACAGGGAAGTGGATGGAGGAATGTTTTCCCGGTCTTGATGCCTTCGCCATGATTGAGCGCGGTTACCATCAAATCATTGATACGGGTATACCGCACTTTAACCAGTTCAGTATCCTGGCACCGGGGAAGGAGTATATCAAAGCGAACCGGTTGGAGTGGCCGATGGCGAGCGATGGGGGAAACTTCGATATGTTTGTCGGTATGTGGGTCAATAACGATGACGCTTCCCAACCGCCGGAGCATACGATTTTTTGATGCGCCGCGATTAATTCGTCGTAGAGTCTCTCTCAACACAACAACATGATCGTGTGGAGAAAGAGATGTCCGAAGGCGTAAACGATAAATACCGCGAACTCTGGGACACGGCTGACGAACACCTTGTGCGATATCGCGGTGATTTCTATTCCTTGGTCGTCGAACGAGCCGAGGGTATTTATCTTTACGATCAGGATGGCCGGGCTATTTTGGATTTCTCCTCGGGGCAGATGTGCGCGACCTTGGGTCACAACCATCCGGCGGTCGTCGATGCCTTGAAGCGGGCCGGCGAGAAGGTCATCCACCTCTATACCAATATGTTAACTCCCGTGCTGGTAGAGCTCGCGGATAAGCTGGCGGATATGTTGCCGCCGGCGTTGCAGAAATCGATGTTCCCGAACACAGGCAGCGAGTCGAACGAAGCCGCACTTCGGATGGCGAAGATTCATACCGGTGGTTATGAGGTAGTCGGGCTCTCCGGATCTTGGCATGGTCAAACAGTAGGGGCGGCCTCTAGCACCTATGCGACGGGTCGTAAGGGGCATGGTCCTACCTTGCCGGGGACGATGGCGATTCCGGCGCCGAATAGCTACCGATGTCCGATCAAGCATTGCGCTGGTAAATGTGACATGACCTGTCTTGAAGTTGGCTTCGAGATGGCGGATCGCCAATCGATCGGCCAATACGCGGCTTTCATTGCCGAACCGGTGCAGGGCGCGGGTGGCGTGGTCATTCCGCCCGACGGTTATTTCGAGCGCGCCAAGCAGAAATGCGAGGAACGCGGCATGATGATGATCCTGGATGAAGCGCAGACCGGCCTTGGCCGGGTTGGGCACAACTTTGCTTTCGAGGGCATGGATATGGTGCCAGATATACTCACGCTATCGAAAACGCTCGGCGCGGGAATTCCGCTGGCGGCGACCGTGACGAGTAAGGAGATCGAGGAGAGTTGCTACGAAAAGGGATTTTCCTACTACACCTCGCATCTGTCCGATCCGATGCCGGCGGAAGTGGGATTGGCCGTCCTGAACGTGCTTCGCGAGGAGAAGCTTGCTGAACGGGCCGCAGAGATAGGACCCTATGTGATTACAGGCTTGAAGGAATTACAGTCTCGTCATGCGTCCATCGGCGATGTACGTGGTATTGGTCTGTTCATCGGTGTCGAATTCGTCAAGGACAGAGAGACCAAGGCGCCCGCGCCGGCCTTTCTGAAGCAATTGCTGCAAAGATCGCTTGAACTGGGCCTCAATCTCATTCCGGCTTCGGCGGAAGGGATCAGCGCTGTTCGGTTGGCGCCGCCGTTATTCGTCACCAAGGATCAAATTGATTCCGCTTTGGGGATTTTAGACCAGGCATTGACCGATTGTGCGGGAAGCCTTCAATCCGATTAAAAGCGCAGTTTATTGAGCCTCGTTTTCGGTGTTTTTTCAGTAACGCGGGTGATGTGATCCGAAAGGCTGCGCGCGTTCTACAGCAAGACGTTGACCAATCTCCGCAGTAGTGTGTCGGCATCCGCCAGATGTGTTTGAAACGAGATCAGCTTGGGAATGCAAACAGTTTCATTCAAGGCTGACGCCGAGGCGATGCGGGTCGCTTCGTCGATCAGGGCCATTTCATCGAAGATACCGTTTTTCTCTATATTACCGAGGGTTACTTTTTTTGCCGACATTTCTGGAAATTTCGATCATGCCACTTTCGATGATATTGGCCAAATCGCCGGCATCGCCTTCTGCAAAGATTGTTTCTCCCGCTTGATAAGTGGGCGATTTGAATTCGTTAGCTTTTGCTGGCGTCATCGGCTTCTCATTTCCCTTTCAGAACTATTCGTCGAACATACCAGGCAGAGCGGTGGCGTCTCTGTAAGTTAGTTGATAATTGGTAAGTTTTTATATATTGACGTTTACGTAAACGTAACTATTTTTTTCACTTATATACTGCGTGGTCCTTAATACGAGCGAAGGTGATCAGATATGACGAAGAGCATTGAGACGTTCCGGGGCGGAGTGTTTCCGTGGGAAATCGATATCATGGGTCACATGAATGTTCGTCATTATACAGCGAAGTACGACGACGCGACATTGCAGCTGTTTGGCGCGTTGGGTCTGACGGTTGCCTATTTCAAGGAACAGGATCGCGGTATGGCGGCAGTTCAGCAGAACACGACCTACGGGCGGGAATTGCTGGCCGGCGATTTGATCGAGATTAAGAGCGAAATTTTGGAAGCGGGTGAACGTAAGATCAAATTCCTGCACCGGATGTATGAGTGCCTGGGCGGGGATGAGGCCTCCACATGTGAGATCACCGGCGTTCACATTGACCGCACGTTGCGCCGCTCAACGCCCTTTCCGGCGTACATCTGCGAGAAAGCATTGGAATTGAGTAAGGAGTAAATTTCTTGAAGGAATTTTATTCCATCTCCGATCTGGCTAAAGAATTCGACGTCACCACACGGACGATCAGGTTCTATGAGGACCAAAAGCTTATCGCCCCGATGCGACAAGGAACGCGGCGGCTGTTTCGGCCCCGCGACCGTACCCGGTTGAAATTGATCCTGCGCGGCAAGCGCTTGGGATTTACGCTCGCCGAGATTTCCGAGATTGTCGACATGTACGATGCAGCACCGGGCGAGGGCGGCCAACTTCGCTTGTTGGTTGCCAAGATCTCTGGCCGACGAGCGCAATTGCAGCAACAGATGCTGGATATAGAAGCGACATTGAGCGATTTGGATACAGTTCAGGACCGCTGTTTCGAACGGCTGGCGGCGTTGGAGGGCCGGGGATGAATGCCTTCAAGGTAAGGGATCCAAATTTCAAGGCGCGAATCCGCGACAGTTTCAAACGCCAGCCTTTTATGGAAACCGTCGGTGCGACCCTGGGGATAATCGAGCCGGGCCGGGTTGAGATAGAGGCGCCGTCCGGCACCCATATCACCCAGCAGCACGGTTTCATCCATGGGGGTGTCGTTGGCGCCATCGCCGACAGTGCGGCCGGCTATGCGGCGTATTCGTTGATGGATGCCAAGGATTCCGTGCTGACAGTAGAATATAAGCTTAATCTCTTGGCACCGGCGAAGGGGGAGCGAATTTTAGCGCAGGCGGAAGTGATGCGGCCGGGCCGTACGCTGACCATTGTACGCTCTGATGTGTCCGCGTTTGAGGACGGGAAAGAGACCTTGTGCGCGACCGCCGTGGTCACGTTGATCAGGTTGGCGGGTAAATCCGACCACGCTGCGGGATGACATTCGCGCGGCGGCATGGATAATCGAATAGAGGACGGGTGAACATGATACCAAATGAATTGCCGGGACTGGATTTCGGCTTGAGCGAGACCGCCGATATGATGCGGGATACCGTCCGTAGTTTCGCAGCCCACGAAGTGGCGCCGCGCGCGGCAGAGATCGATGCGACTGATGAGTTTCCGCGCGACCTATGGCCGAAACTCGGTGCGCTGGGTCTCCACGGCCTGACGGTCGAAGAAGAGTACGGCGGCGCTGGTATGGGCTATACGGAGCATGTCATCGCGGTCGAGGAATTGAGCCGGGCGTCCGGCTCGGTCGGGCTCAGCTACGGGGCCCATTCCAACCTCTGCATAAATCAAATGCGTCGCAATGGAACAGAAGATCAAAAGCATCGATACCTGCCAAAATTAATTTCGGGTGAACATGTGGGATCGCTCGCGATGAGCGAATCCGGCGCTGGTTCAGACGTGGTTTCGATGAAGCTACGGGCCGAGAAAAAGGGCGACCGTTATATCCTGAACGGCACGAAGTTTTGGATCACCAACGCCCCCGACGCGGACGTTCTGATCGTCTATGCGAAGACTGATCCAGAAGCGAACCAGCACGGCATTACAGCTTTTATCGTCGAGAAAGATTTCCCGGGATTCAGTGTGGCACAGAAACTCGACAAGCTCGGTATGCGCGGCTCCAGCACCGGAGAGCTGGTGTTCAAGAATTGCGAAGTACCGGAGGAAAACGTGCTCAGCTATGTTGGTGGTGGCGTCAAAGTTCTGATGAGTGGGCTCGACTACGAGCGTCTCGTGCTGGCTGGCGGGCCACTCGGGATCATGCAGGCCTGCATGGATATCGTCGTGCCCTACATCCATGAACGTGAACAATTCGGTGAGCCCATTGGTAAGTTCCAGCTGATGCAAGGCAAGCTTGCCGATATGTATACGACGATGAACGCGTGCAAAGCCTACGCGTATGCGGTGGCTAAGGCCTGCGACCGACACGACACGACGCGAAAGGATGCGGCCGGTGTCCTGCTTTACACTGCAGAGAAGGCAACTTGGATGACACTAGAAGCGATCCAATCCCTCGGTGGGATGGGGTATGTCAACGAAAGCCCGACGGGTCGGCTGCTCCGCGACGCGAAACTCTATGAGATTGGTGCCGGGACGAGTGAAATCCGCCGTATGCTGATCGGGCGCGAATTATTCGAGGAGACGAAATAATGGCGGAGAATAAGTCACTGGACCCGATGACCGTCGAGGCGAGCCTGACGACCATCTATCCTAAAAAATTTAAGGCAATGTGTATTGGGCGCGAGAAGCGCAAGATCGGCGATGCTCTGGGGCTCAATAAATTCGGCGTAAACTTGGTGACGTTGAAGCCGGGGGCCGCGTCCTCGCAACGTCACTGGCACTCTCATTCGGATGAATTCGTCTACATTCTCGAGGGTGAGGTCACGATGATCAGCGATGCTGGTGAAGAAATTCTCGGACCCGGCATGACGGCCGGTTTTCCCGCGAATAATGGCGATGGGCATCATCTGGTGAATAAGTCGGGAGCGGACGTGCTCTACTTGGAAGTCGGCGACCGGCCACCGAAAGACGATGCGGATTATCCGGACGTCGATATGTTGGTTCGAGATGGCAAGCTCGTCCATAAGGACGGCACACCGTATTAAGGGGGGGATGATGGCGAGGGAACTTTTCTTCACTGGCTCCCGTTTCGAGGAACGCGGCGGTTATGCGCGCGGGGTGAGGGACGGAGACATGGTTTTCATGTCCGGTTGCGTCGGCTTTGATTACGTCAACGACACAATCTCCGACGATGTTGTCGAGCAAACCCACCAAGCTTTCCGAAATATTAATTGGGGTTTGAAGGAGCTTGGCGCGTCTTTTGATGATGTGGTCCGTATCGTCATCTATATTGCCGACCGTGCGTATTATGAAGAGACCGTTGACGTCATCGGAGAATATTGCCGCGCGGTTCGGCCCGCCAATACCTTCATAATTGCGCAACTGGTCGACCCACGCATGAAAATAGAGATCGAGGTCACGACCCGTGACCGGGCGGAGGATACTTAATGCCGACGGTCCTTATCACGGGTGCGAGCCGCGGTATCGGCAAGGCGCTGGCTGATCAATATGAAGGAGACGGGTGGGATGTGATCCGTACCTGCCGAGACCCGAAAGGTGCGGGCATACCGGATGCGTTAAAGTTGGATGTCACCGACCACGACGATGTATGCGATGCGGCTGAGGCCCTGTCCGGCCGACCCATCGACGTGTTGATCAACAATGCAGGCGTGATCGGTCAGCGCGACGCAGCTCTGGGGTCTATCGATTACCGACTCTGGGAGGAGACGTTTCGCACCAACACATTGGCACCGATCCGGGTGGCGGAAGCCTTGGTGGCGAATGTCGCTGCGTCGGATCGTAAGACAATGGTCTTTATCTCCAGCGTCATGGGCAGTATCGCGCGTAATGCAGGTGGGCACTATCTCTACCGCTCGACTAAGGCGGCGCTGAACGCTGCGATGGTCAGTGTCTCTCGGGAATTGGCGCCGCGCGGCGTCATTTGCATTTCGATGCATCCGGGTTGGGTACAGACGGAGATGGGCGGGCCGACGGCGGCGGTCACGGTTCCGGACAGCTCGACGGGTATTCGACGCGTTGTCGCTGGTCTGCAATCATCGGATAACGGTCGTTTCTACGATTATGATGGCGCTGAAATCCCTTGGTAGACACAGGAACACGCTAGGATGGCTGATCCTCAACCGATAGATTTCTATTTCGAATTCGCCAGCCCCTATGGCTATTTAGCGAGTCTGGAAATTGACACACTCGCCGCGAAATATGAGCGTGAGGTGAATTGGCGTCCATTCATGTTGGGGGCGGCGTTTAAGATCACGAACAGTGCACCGAACATGACGATCCCGATGAAGGGTGCCTATTTATACCGGGATGTGGAGCGCTGCGCGAAACTGTTGGGCGTACCGCTGACCAACCCCGAAATCGCACCGATGAACTCACTGGCAGCAATGCGAGCTTTTTATTGGCTGTCGGAGAGCGACCCGGCCAAGGCCGTGGCACTGGCGAGAGCGGTCTATCATGGGCATTGGGGGCTAGGGCGCGATTTGAGTCCGATCGAATCGGTCGCAGAGATGGCTGAAAGTATTGGTGTCGATGGCGCAGCATTGATCGTGGCGACACAGGACCCTGCTGTGAAGGATCGCTTGAAACAGGAAACTCATAGAGCAATCGATCGCGGCGCATTCGGGTCTCCGTTTTTCTTTGTAGATGACGAGGCCTATTGGGGGCATGATCGCTTGTCTCATATAGAGCATCAGCTCCAAAACGGCGGGATTTAGAGTCTCTGCAATGGCAAATCTGCCCGGTGTTAGTTTTCTCGTTCCCGTCTACAACAAGGCGCCGCATTTGCCGGAGGTGCTGCGTCAGATCGCGCGGCAAACCGGAGACTATCCGCGCCAGTATGTTTTCGTGGATGACGAATCGACCGATGATTCGCTGGAAATCGTACGCGAATTGACGGCGGACTGGGAAAACGCAGTCATACACGGGCAGTCGAACAAGGGATCTGCGGGCGCGACGAATGCCTGCATCGCCTTGGCCGATCAGCCTTACATCAAATTCGTGGACGCCGATGATTTGATCGCGGATGCGGCGACGGAAACGCTGTTACGTGCACTTCACGAAAGCGACGCTTGTCTCGCCTATGGCCGGGTCACCCATTACGGCGATGAAAGCGAAATTGATCTGACCGAGGCCGTATTGCAACCTTCGACCGAAATCTTGACGGATGCCCTGCGTCTTTCGATGAAGAACTCGTTGTTTAATCCGACGCAATGTCTCGTCCGAACCGCTGCCGTGAGAGAGACCGGCGGTTGTGACGAGCGCGTCGTACATTCACAGGAATATTCGATGACCCTCCGCTTGGCGTATCGTTGGCCGATCATGCGGGTGGACGCGCCCGTCGCCTATATACCTCATGAAGCCAGTCGTCTCTCGAATAACGAGGGACGCCAACTTCAAAGGGTTACCCGCGCGCTGGCGCTGTTCCTAAAGGATTATCCGGATGTGACGTCTGACCTGCAACGCTTTGCCTGCCGCCGGGCAGCGGGACGGTCTTGGCATTATGCTCGTCGCCACGCGGGGGCGGGGTTCCTCTCACCGTGGTTCCGTCAATACCTTGCGAGTTTGGTGGCAACGGGAGCGGATGCAGGAGAGTTCGTTGACGCTTGCTGTGGCGCGTTTGAGCTTACTGAAGGGCAGTCCTGACCATGTGCGGGATTGCCGGTATCATCGACCCGAAACGGGGAACACCTCAGGAGACGCTCGAGCAAATCGTCACCCGCATGACGGACAGACTTGTGCATCGTGGGCCGGACGATAGCGGTACGCATGTGGATGAAAAGACCGGCGTGTCGCTCGGGTTTCGTCGCTTGTCCATTCAAGACTTGAGCCCCACCGGGGCGCAACCGATGAGCTCCGCGAGTGGGCGCTACGTCACGGTCTATAATGGCGAGATATATAATTTTCGTGAATTACGCCGTGACCTCGAACGCGACGGCGTTCGCAAATGGCGCGGCCACTCCGATACAGAAGTCATGCTTGCCATGATCGAGCACCATGGGTTCGAGAAGACATTAGCGCAACTTGACGGCATGTTCGCCATTGCCCTCTACGACCGAGAAAAGGGAAAACTCTATTTGGCGCGCGACCGCATGGGTGAGAAGCCGCTCTACTATGGCTGGTCCGGGAGCTCGTTCGTTTTCGCTTCGGAGCTGAAAGCGCTAACCGTATGCCCAGGTTGGTCGGGCGAGGTCGACCGCGATGCCCTAAATGCCTATATGCGGTTCGCCTACGTTCCAGGGTCTCATAGTATTTATCGGGGCATTCGAAAACTGGCGCCAGGGCATCTGCTGGATATTAATCTTAAGAAGCTGACGCCTTCCGTTCAACCGGCGGCGGACACATTTTGGAATGCTCGTAGCGAAGCCGAAGCCGCGCGCCGTTCGCCATTTGAGGGGAGCGACGAAGAAGCTGCAGACCAATTGGGAACGTTGCTGACCCATTCCATTGGGCGGCGGCTTATCTCCGACGTGCCGCTTGGTGTATTTCTGTCGGGTGGCATTGATTCATCGATCGTCGCGGCGATAGCGCAGAAAGTCTCTTCAGCACCGATCAAGACCTTTACGATTGGGTTTGAAGACAAACGCTTCGATGAATCCGAACAGGCAGCGTCGGTGGCCAGCCATTTGGGAACCGATCACACTGAATTGACGGCTGAAGCCGACGCGCCGTTGCGCCTCGTCGAGCAGATGCCAGAAGTCTATGACGAGCCGTTTGCGGATGTCAGCCAACTGCCGACGATGCTCTTGGCCGAGTTGACGCGCCAACATGTGACGGTCGCTCTCTCGGGCGACGGTGGAGATGAGTTGTTTGTGGGGTATCCGCGTTATGAGGCGGCGAACAAGCATTGGTCAGAAAAGCACGGGGCGCTGGCCTGCACCGTGGGCCGCCTCGGCATGATTGCAGGTGTCGTCCCGAAAGCGGCACTCAACGCTGTCTCGATGGGTCGGCGGCCTTGGCGATTAGGTGACAAGATGTATCGCCTTTCAGCGGACAGCCTCGCCAGTACGCCGGAAGCCGTCTACGAAGCCTTTATGTCACGCTGGCGGACCGCAAGTCGACCATGTCCCGAACCGGATATCGGTTATTATGCCGATCCGTCCCGACATCCGTGCTTCGCCGAACCGATAGATCGTATGTCTTACGCGGATGCGGTTTCTTATTTACCCGACGACTTGCTGGTGAAGGTGGACAGGGCGACGATGGCGGTCGGTCTCGAAGGTCGCGCACCGCTCCTAGACCACAAGATCGTCCGCTTCGCCTGGAGCTTGCCGCTCGGCATGAAGCTGAAGAATGGTGAGATGAAGCGACCGCTCCGCCGTTTGCTGGATCGGTACGTGCCTAGGCAATTATTCGATAAATCAAAGCAAGGTTTTGAGCCGCCGCTTGGCGATTGGTTGCGGGGGCCGCTTCGTGAATGGGCGGAGGCGCTGTTGACGGAGAAAGCGCTTCGGGATGGCGATTTTCTCGAACCCTCGCCGGTGCGCGCTGTGTGGCGCGAGCATCTTGACGGGGTACGGGATTGGCGGTTTGAGTTGTGGAACGTGTTAATGTTTCAGGCTTGGCGACAAGCTTGGAGAGTTTAGATGCATCGGTGCCCGCCAAGGGACCGAATGAGTATAGGGAGAGATTGCGATGCCTGCGATTGAAACGACGGCCAAGCCGCGCACGAAGGAATTCCGCGCGAACGCCGCCGAAATGCAAGCACTAGTCGACGATCTGCGCGCGAAGGTGCATTCCGTCAAAGAGGGCGGCGGGGAGAAATCCCGGGAGCGCCATTTGTCGCGGGGCAAACTGTTGCCGCGAGAACGGGTGCGCACTTTGCTCGATCCGGGGTCTCCGTTTATGGAGTTCTCGCAGATGGCGGCGCATGAGGTCTACGACGATGTCGTGCCGGGTGGCGGGATCATAACCGGTATCGGCAGCGTCGAGGGCACGGAATGCGTCATTGTCGCCAACGACGCGACTGTGAAGGGCGGTACCTATTATCCGCTGACGGTGAAGAAGCATCTACGCGCCCAGGAAGTTGCCCGCGAGAACAATCTTCCTTGCATCTATTTGGTCGATTCCGGCGGAGCGAACCTGCCCACATGGACCGGCGTCTTCCCAGACCGGTATCACTTCGGCCGCATCTTTTACAATCAGGCGACCATGTCGGCGGCGGGCATTCCTCAGATCGCGGTGGTGATGGGGTCTTGCACGGCCGGCGGCGCTTATGTCCCGGCGATGGCTGATGAAGCGGTCATCGTGCGCAATCAAGGCACCGTCTTCCTCGGTGGCCCACCGCTGGTGAAAGCTGCTATTGGCGAGATCGTGACACCGGAAGAGCTTGGCGGGGCAGATGTTCATTGCCGGGAGTCCGGCGTCACCGATCATTATGCGGAAGACGACAACCATGCCTTGGGAATCGTGCGTCGGATTGTCTCCAATCTAAACCGTGTGAAGCAACCGAACATCCGCATTTGCGAACCTCGCGCACCACTTTACGATCCGTCGGAGATATACGGCGTGGTGCCAACCGATTTGAAACGACCCTATGACGTGCGTGAGGTCATCGCCCGTATCGTCGACGGCAGCGAACTTGATGAGTTCAAGCAACTCTACGGAACGACCTTGGTGTGCGGTTTTGCGCATATCCATGGCTACCCGGTCGGCGTCTTGGCCAACAATGGTATCCTCTTTAATGAATCTTCAGAGAAGGGTGCCCATTTCATCGAGCTGTGTTGTCAGCGCGGCATTCCGCTGCTGTTCCTACAGAACATCTCTGGCTTCATGGTTGGTAAGAAGTATGAGGCCATGGGCATCGCACGCGCGGGGGCGAAACTGGTCCATGCGGTCTCATGCGCCAATGTGCCGAAATTCACCGTTATCATCGGCGGATCGTTCGGCGCCGGAAATTACGGCATGTGCGGGCGTGCTTTTAGTCCTCGATTCCTGTGGTTGTGGCCGAATGCCCGTGTGTCGGTCATGGGTGGTGAGCAGGCGGCCAGTGTGTTGGCAACCGTTCGCCGCGATAATTATGACCGCCAAGGAGAGGAATGGAGCACGGAAGACGAAGCCGAGTTCCGGCAACCGATCGTCGATCAGTACAATCGGGAGGGACATCCGTATTATGCGTCTGCGCGTATTTGGGACGATGGCATCATCGACCCGGCGGAGACGCGTCGAACCCTCGGTATGTCGATATCGGCGGCCTTGAACGCGCCAATTGAGAAGACGAATTTCGGCGTCTTCCGGATGTAATCCAGAGAGGATTAAATCATGAGCGAACCTGTCATTCTGATTGAGCGAGATCCACGCGGCATTGCGACCGTGACGCTGAACCGCCCGCAAGTGAACAACGCCTATGACCGGAATGTTTTGCAATCTGCAAGCGACAGACTGAAGGAACTGGCGCAAGACGCGGCGTTGCGGGCACTCGTCTTGAGGGGTAATGGTCGCCACTTCCAAGCAGGTGTCGACCTCAAGTTTCAAAGCGAGCTGGCGGCGATGTCAGTAGAAGAAAACGACGCTGTCTCGTCGCTCCTCACCGGATTAATGCGCGACTTGAACGCTTTTCCCGTCCCGACCATCGCCCTTATTCATGGGGCATGTATCGGCGGTGGTACCGGATTCGCGGCGTCATGCGATGTTGTCATTGCCAGCGAGGATGCAATCTTCGCGGTCGCTGAGGTGAAATGGGGCGCCCACGCGTCGCCCATCTTCCCGCAATTGATCGCGGCGATGGGAGTGCGTCATTTACGCCGCTATGCGGCAACGGCGGAGCGCTTTGATGCGAGGCGGGCTCAGGAGATCGGCTTCGTCCACGAGGTGTGTCCCACCGGGGCGCTCGACGAGGCCGTGGCGCCGGTAATCGACTCGATCCTGCTCAACGGTCCGGTAGCGGTGCGACGTTCTAAGGAACTCGCGCTGGAGATGGCGGGTCTGGTCCTCGAGGATGCGACGGTCGTCGAATTGGCGCGCGAGCATGCCGCAACCCGCCAGTCGGCGGAGGCGCGTGAGGGTTTCCAAAGCTTTGTCGAGAAACGTCCTGCGTCTTGGCATCCGGGTGAAGGATAGGGGCTGCTACCGATGGCATTAATGCGAGGCATGGGCATACTCGGGATTACTCTGACGATCTTCCTGTTAACGTTGATCGAGTTATCGGTTGAGGAGGTTGGCGGCTATTTCTTATTTCTGATGTTCTCGGTAGTCGTGGCGTTGGTGGTCGCCATTCACGTGCTGTTTGACAGCAGCGTCTTCTTTCCGCTCTCACTCGCGAATTTCATCAGTGTCTATACGTGCGTATTTATCTTCTTCACTCCGACCAATTTTCAAAACGTTCCGGACTGGGCGGCGCATGTTGGCTACACCTTCCCATTGGCCGCCTTTGTAGCAGAAGCCGCACTCCGACGCAGTGATATCCAGTCCATTGTCACAGCGAACCGGGTCCGCGAAGAGCGGCGTTTTGGGCGAGAGTTGCGGTGGTTGGTCCCCGTCGTTGTCTTTGCCATCCTTATTTTCGTTGCCCGCAAATGGTTTGAGGGAAGAGAAGCCGAGACGGTTCTGTTGTTGGCGTACATGGGCGCGATCGGGGCGGCATTGTTCTTCGCCAGCCACGACGTCGCGACGTTTATGCTCGATACGGGTATTCTGTTCGAGGAATTCTTCCAACGAGTCCCCGAATTGCTTGTCCCAGCTTTCGCGTTTCTAACCTTCTACTCGATGCTGGTGATTGTCTTTGCGTGTGTTTATCGCATCGCGGGCCGGTTTTCGAGCGAACCGCAATTCCTAATATTGGGCCGGACGACGGAGCTGAGTTTCCCCAATGCGCTATACTTTTCACTGATTACCGTTAGTACGGTCGGCTTCGGAACATTTGTTCCCCACCTCCAACGGTATCAAGACGTTGGTTTCCGTGCAGATCGTCGTCGGCGTCTTGCTACTGCTCTTCGGTTTTTACGAATTGATCCATTATACCCGTGGCCGCACGTCGCGGATTGACGATGAATAGAATTGGGGTGTGCCAAAGTGATTAAAAAAATTCTGATCGCAAATCGGGGCGAAATTGCCTGCCGCGTCATGCGAGCGGCCCAGCGGATGGGGATCAAGACCGTCGCCGTCTATTCCGATGCGGATACGGATGCGCTGCACGTGCAGACTGCGGATGAAGCTATTCATATCGGCGGTGCCCGCGCGCAAGAGAGCTATTTGAAGGTGGACGCCTTAGTCGCTGCGATCCGCAAAACCGGTGCCGATGGAGTGCATCCGGGATACGGCTTCCTGTCGGAGAACGCAGCCTTCGCGGAAGCTTGTGCCGGCGCAGGCGCTGTCTTCATCGGCCCGCCGCCAGCCGCCATCAGGGCCATGGGCTCGAAAAGCGAAGCCAAGGCGTTGATGGAGAAAGCAGGAGTGCCGCTACTGCCGGGCTATCACGGCGAGAACCAATCGGATGACGTGCTGATCGCGGCCGCGGCGGAAATCGGTTTCCCCGTTATGGTAAAGGCGGCCGCCGGTGGCGGTGGACGCGGTATGCGCATGATAGAGGCCGCAGAAAACCTAGAGGAAGGACTCGCTGGTGCGCGGCGAGAGGCAAAAGCCGGGTTCGGCGACGATACGTTGTTGATCGAAAAATATCTTGGCAAACCGCGTCACATTGAGATGCAGGTCTTTGCGGATTCTCACGGCAACGCCGTGCATGTGTTTGAGCGCGACTGTTCGATCCAACGTCGTCACCAAAAGGTCGTCGAGGAAGCGCCTGCACCCGGCATGACCGAGGAGATGCGCGCCGCAATGGCGGATGCAGCGGTGAAAGCAGCGCAGGCCATCGACTACGTTGGCGCGGGGACGGTCGAGTTTTTGGTTGAAACTGAACGCATGGGCGCACCGGATTGTTTCTATTTCATGGAAATGAATACCCGTCTGCAGGTCGAGCATCCGGTGAGTGAGATGATTGCCGGTGTGGATCTCGTGGAATGGCAAATTCGAGTGGCCGACGGCGCGCCGTTGCCGATGCAACAGTCGGATATCACACTGAATGGGCACGCGGTGGAGGTGCGGCTTTACGCGGAAGACCCGGCGCGTGACTTCAGGCCGTCGCCGGGGCCTTTGACCCATTTTCGGATGCCCGAGGAAGACAACCATCTTCGCATCGATACCGGTGTCAGAGAGGGAGACGAAGTCACCATGCATTACGACCCGATGATCGCGAAAATCATCGGATGGGACAGCGACCGATTGAGCGCGATCAACCGTTTGCGGCATGCCCTGAACGAGACCCACGTTGTCGGCACAACGACCAATCTGGATTTCCTGGCCGCAACCATTAGCAGCGAAGCCTTTGCGTCTGGCGAGGTGGATACCGGTTTCATCGAGCAACATGCGAGAATTCTGCATCCGGAAGTCGGCCCGATCGACGATGAGACGCTCGGTCTGGCGGCGTTGGCGGAATTGATTTGCCAATCGGAGGGATTGTCCTCCCGGGCCAAGGCTTCCGGCGATCCGTATTCACCTTGGCAAAGTGGCGATGGCTGGCGACTCAACGATCGTGGCCATATCGATTTGCGCTTCTTGGATGGCGAGGTGGAAATCACCGTCATCGCCTATATTTCTCGGGACGGCTATGATCTCGAATTCGCCGGGCGGCAACTGGAAGTGCGGGGTCATTTTCAATCCAACGGTCGTTTGGTGGCGGAAATCGGTGGCCATAGACTGACCGCTTCCGTCATTCGCCATGGCGCAGAGCGTCATATCCTCGGGCCTCAGGGGACGCGACAACTCCAGTTGGTCGACCCGTTGAATGCACGGGCTTCGAGCGGACCGGCGAGCGGGCGTTTGACGTCGCCGCTACCGGGACGGGTTGTGTCCGTCTCGGTTGCGGTCGGCGACTCGGTGAGTGCAGGGCAGACCTTGATGGTAATCGAAGCTATGAAGATGGAGCATGCGATTGTCGCACCGGCAGCTGGCGCGGTAAATGCGGTCCATTTCACGGATGGAGATCAAGTCGATGAAGGCGCGGAATTGCTGGGATTGGCGGTGCAATAAGCCCTGTGGAGGTCTGAGTTCACGTGTTTCGACGCCTTGACTCATATGCCTTGGCCGGTTCTTTTGAGGGTAATGTTTCTCGAGGCCAACAGTAAGCTGAATTGATTGGGATGAACCGGAAAATAGGCGAATTCAACGACTTCGAAGAGGGCGGGGAAAGCATCTATTTTGCGATCGACCCGGGGGCTGTTGTGCGTGCAGAAGCCATCGTCGCATCCATGATTGAGGAATATCTCGAATGGCTTCGTGGTGATCTCGATGAACTCGACAAAACTCTGAGCGAAGCGCGCGGCAGTGTTAGAGGCGTAGATAAGTTACGGCGTAAGGCTCACGATATTCGCGGGCAAGGTGGGAGTTTCGGGTATCCGTTGATCAGCCAAGTTGCCGACGCTCTGCATAGGGTAATCGTGCTACAAGATAATATCTTGAGTGCGGAAGGCGAAACACTTGCGCGTGGTTTATTCGGGGCTCTTCGCCTTGTTGTCGAGCGGCAGGCAAGAGGAGGCGGCGACATCAAGACACGTGAGGCTGTTATCCTTGCGGTAACCGGTGTCGAGACGACCTACGGTGACACACCATGCTGAATATTATTAAATTGGCCGTTGGTATTGAGGATATCGATCATCTGGCGGAGGTTCAAAAGCGCAAGCTGGCGGATAGCCGGGCGACCAACGGTAAAAAGGCACGCTTGTGGCATCGCACACGACATGGTCCTCGCCGTTCGGAAGAGCTTCTCGACGGAGGCTCAATGTATTGGGTGATCAAGGGCCGTATCGCCGCGCGTCAAAGACTTCTCGGGTTTGAGAGCGAAACCGATGAGGAAGGACGCAAATTCTGCTTCATTATGCTGGATCCTGAACTCATGCCAACGGCACCCCGTCGCCACCGTGCATTTCAAGGTTGGCGCTATTTTCTGGGAGCGGATGTGCCGCCCGACCAGCCAAAGCGCCAGGGCGAAGAGAATTTCCCGTCGGAAATGGCAGCCGAATTGCGCGAACTTGGTCTGCTTTAAATATTTTTTTATTTAATCTGTAATTTTATGATTGCAGCCGTGCGCATGGCTGGGTATAAACTGCTTTCGCGGTCGCAGCACTCGGTGCGTACGGCCTCCCCAGTAGACTGATTTTTGGTTACGGCCTGATTTAGGCTGCTGAGTTCTTTGACAAGTTGATTGAGAAGATAGGAAGGGATGCGCGGTCGGCGTTATCGGTTCTTTAATGGGCTGGTTATGTTGTTCGCGTATTCTGAAGAAAATGCTTCAGAATGCTTGGATGGCTCTCTATGTTGTCGGTTTTGGATTTATTCAGAATTGGCGCAGTAACGTGAGAGTTTGATCCTGGCTCAGAACGAACGCTGGCGGCAGGCCTAACACATGCAAGTCGAGCGCGCCTTCGGGTGAGCGGCGGACGGGTTAGTAACGCGTGGGAACGTACCCTTTTCTACGGAATAGCCTTTGGAAACGAAGAGTAATACCGTATACGCCCTTTGGGGGAAAGATTTATCGGAGAAGGATCGGCCCGCGTTAGATTAGATAGTTGGTGGGGTAATGGCCTACCAAGTCTACGATCTATAGCTGGTTTTAGAGGATGATCAGCAACACTGGGACTGAGACACGGCCCAGACTCCTACGGGAGGCAGCAGTGGGGAATCTTGGACAATGGGCGCAAGCCTGATCCAGCCATGCCGCGTGAGCGATGAAGGCCTTAGGGTTGTAAAGCTCTTTCGCCAGGGAAGATAATGACGGTACCTGGTAAAGAAACCCCGGCTAACTCCGTGCCAGCAGCCGCGGTAATACGGAGGGGGTTAGCGTTGTTCGGAATTACTGGGCGTAAAGCGCACGTAGGCGGATTAGTCAGTCAGGGGTGAAATCCCGAGGCTCAACCTCGGAACTGCCTTTGATACTGCTAGTCTAGAGTTCGAGAGAGGTGAGTGGAATTCCGAGTGTAGAGGTGAAATTCGTAGATATTCGGAGGAACACCAGTGGCGAAGGCGGCTCACTGGCTCGATACTGACGCTGAGGTGCGAAAGCGTGGGGAGCAAACAGGATTAGATACCCTGGT
>CAJWTF010000053.1 GCA_913046825.1 uncultured Rickettsiales bacterium
AACCAATACCGATCCCGGGAACTGGCGCCGATATCGTTGCGCTCCATTGTCGTTGTCGCCGGCAGAACGATATCGGCGAAGCGCGCGGTCGAGGTCCACCAAGGCTCATTCACGATGATCGTCTCGGGTTTGCGCCAAGCCTCGATCAAGCGGTTTAGGTCCTGGTGATGATGAAAGGGGTTGCCGCCACACCAATAGACTAAACGGATATCCGGATAGACGCGTTCCTTGCCGTTGTATTGGTAGGAGGCTCCGGGGGTAAGGAGCAAGTCCGCGATGCGAGCGACGGGTATGAAATCACTCACCGGGTTTTCACCGGTTTGCATGACAGGAGAGGGAACGCGCATAGAGGGGTTGCCGTAGCCGTTCATACTTCCGTAGCCGAACCCACAGCCGCCACCCGGCAAGCCGATCTCGCCCAGCATTGCCGCTAGGGTGACAGTCATCCAGTAGGGTTGCTCCCCATGATCGCCCCGCTGCAGCGAATAGGCGGTGCCGATCATTGTGCGTTTCGCCGCCATCTTTCGTGCCAAACAGCGAATGGAGCCCGCGTCGATTTCCGACAAATTCGCGGCCCAATCGGCCGATTTCGGCTGGCCGTCTGACTCGCCAGTCAAATAATCGCGAAATTTGTCGAAACCGTTGCAATAACGCTCAAGGAAGGCTTCGTCGTGCAGGCCCTCTGAATAAAGCGTGTGCGCCAAACCGAGCATGATGGCGACATCACTGTTCGGTCGCGCCGCCCACCACTCCGCATCCAGGTAATCGGCGGTATCGTCGCGGCAGGGTGTGACGCTGACGAACTCAATGCCCGCCGCCTTGAGACGTGGGAGCCATTTGTGGGTCGCATGCTCCCCCATGCCGCCCGGCTCAACCTGCGTGTTTTTCAATCCAATACCACCGAAAGAGACGAACAACTCGGTATTAGTCTCAATACTGTCCCAGGACGTGTAGGGGCCGTAGCCGGCAGCGGCACCGCCACCAAATACATGTGGGAGGATGACCTGTCCGGCGGCGTTGCTGTAGCTGTTGACGCTGGTTGTGAAGCCACCGATACATCCGAGGAAACGTTTCAGCAGCGTTTGCGCATGATGGAAGCGTCCGGCGCTCGACCACCCGTAAGACCCGCCGAATATGGCTTGGTTACCAAACGTATTGCGAACTCGGTCCAACTCATTTGTTACGAGGTCGATGGCCTGATCCCATTCGATCGGAACAAACGGCTCTCCGCCGCGGGCTTCGCGGCGGCCTCCCGGTCCCTCTTCAAGCCAGCCTTTACGAACCATCGGCTGTTCGACCCGGCAATCGGCATAAAGCGCGTCGGACATCGATTTAATCAGCGGTGACGGTTTCGGATCTGCTTCGAAGGGGGTAACGCCAGTCATACGGCCATCATCCACGAGAGCTGAAAAAGCGCCCCAATGCGAGCTTTGGCGGCGGCGAAGTGTTTCGGCCATTTGCTTTTTCCTATCTTCATTGACTGCAATTTCGCTCCATCTGTCATATATCTTCCAGAAGCATGTAGGAAAATAGAGCGGAGTGGAGTTCGATTTTGTTAGTCCAATGCTTGCATTAAATCGCTATCGATTAATCATGAATTATTATCGTAATAAATAATAATTCTAAATTTTAACATTTAGAGAGATGCAGATGCCACGCCTTCCGGAATTCGACGAGACCAAGCTGACAGAAGCACAGAAAGCGGTTTATGAAAGAATTAGTAGCGGCCCACGCGGTGGCGTGAGAGGGCCGTTTAAGGCCTTGCTGCAGGCTCCGGAGTTGGGTGATTTGGTCCAGGCGGTTGGCGGACATTTGCGCTACAGCGGGGGACTTCCGGGTGATTTGCGGGAATTGGCTATCCTGGTGACCGGTCGTCACACGTCGGCGCAGTACGAATTCTTTGCCCATGCGCCAATCGGGATTGACGAAGGGCTCGACCCTGCCATTGTCGAAGCGGTTCGCACGAAGCAGGAACCGTCGTTCAACGATGAGAAGACCGAAACCGTCTACCGCTTCGCCAAGCAAATGAACGAGAAGCACAATGTCGACGATGCGACATTCGAGGCAGCGGTTGCGCAATTCGGGCACCCGGGCGTCGTCGAACTGGTCGTCCTTTGCGGCTATTACACGTTGATCGCCATGACCTTAAATTCGTTCAGAATTACGCCGCCGGAAGGGGAAGAGCCCTTCAGCGACTAGGATTTCGGGCGGTCGCTATGTAGGCTCGCAAATTCGAGGCTTCGTACTCAAGCTCGTCAAGGCGGTGTTTGACCAGATCGCCGATGCTGACAATGCCAACGAGCTTGCCGCCGTCCACCACGGGCATGTGACGGAAGCGTTTCGTCGTCATCGTAAACATTGCGTCAGTTAGCAACCCTGCGGGTGTACAGACTGGCGAGGTAATATTCTTGCCGACGCTTTCTGACAGTACGCTCGGGCCTCGCTCGGCCAAGGCACTCACTATATCGCGCTCGGAAAGGATGCCGCTGACTGGATTGGTCGCCGTCGCAACCATCAATGCGCCAATGTCGCGATCACGTAGTATAGCGAGCGCGGAACTAATATTGGCGTCCGGGGAAGTGGTCGCCATATTTGTCCCCTTATCACGCTAAATGTCTCCACCTCGTATTGGAATGTCCTTCTATTAACGCTTTAGGGTGATGAAAACTTTCAATTCTGCCACAAAACTGAGGATCTCAGAATGCTAAAATTTAATGTTCCCAGATATTCTGCTCCAAATTGCAACGAAATCGGATGTTTTGCTAATTCGACATGGGAGTTTCTGTGGATTGCAATTCGTCCAATTTCTCGTGAAGAATTGCTTCAGTCGACGGAAAACTCGGCTGAGCCCCAAGTTTAGAACAACTGAGGCCCGCCCCAACACTGGCGAAACGAAGCGCGCACTCGACGTCCTGTCCGCGTGAAATTGCGGCTGCGAAACATCCTGCGAAGGCGTCGCCGGCGCCGGTGGTATCGATCACGTCCTTCACCGGTAACGCCGGTACTTGCCATTGGGTCTCTCCGATGGCGGCGATAGCCCCGTTGCTGCCCAAGGTCATGACGCAGAGGAACCCATGGCGTCGTGACAGCACTCCGGGAAGTTGCATGCGATCTATTACATCATTGCCCGAGGTTACGGCGATAGCGCGTCCTTCGATCTCGTTCACCAGGACATAGTCGACGATGTCGAGAATTTCCGGCGGCACTGGAGCGACTGGGGCAACACTGAGCATCGTCTTTGCACCGCCGACATGCGCCCGACGGGCCGCAATCCAGTTCTCTTCGTGGGGAACTTCCATTTGAAGAACGAGGAGATCGCCTGGTCTCAATGCGTCCTCTGGGATTTGCGTGGCTTTGGCGTCTAGGTTGGCCCCGCTCGCAACGACGATCGAGTTTTCACCCTTCGCATCGACCATGACTGCCGCGCATGCGGTCGGCGATAGGGTTTGTTGAATATGCGAAAGTTCTACATTCGCGGCGGTCAGATCGTGGAGAGCAATATCAGCAAATCCGTCCTGACCGACGCAGCCCACCATACGGACATCGGCACCGGCCTGTGCCGCGGCAAGCGCTTGATTAGCGCCTTTACCCCCGCCGACTGCCTCATAGGTAGGGCAAAGGACGGTCTCACCTGGAAGCGGTAAATGACCGACCTTAAGGACGAGGTCCACGTTTATAGATCCGAAAACAGTAATCATGGGATCAGTTAGCTGATCAAGCTCGGATACTGCAATAGTGGAGCCGGATTAATGCGACAGCAATGTCCAACCCGTCATCTGGCGAAGGATATGGCGGGTGGCTCCGCCAAGCGTCTCTCTGAATTGAGAATGGCCGTATCCTAACATCTCCAGCATGTCTTTGTTACGATCGGCGGCCCTGTTCAGCAACTCGTCGCCAATTAAAATGTCGTTGGTGAGAGTATGAGAAACTTCGACAGTAATGCCGTGATTAGCCAGGAAGTGCCCGATATCGGCTCCCGGCTCGTCGCCGATACCGTCGGGATTAGCGGATTGGACATCGACCGAGGCGGCTCCTTTCAAGAGTGGCATGGCGACGGCCACGGCACGCGCGGCTTCTCGACTACCATTACACGCGATCATGATCCGCTTCCTAATTTCGGTCTCTCGCTGCGTTTAGGGAGTAACGAGAATCAGCCTCCCGGCGTGTAAGACGGCATCGTCGGCGAGTTCGGTCTCCAAACCGGATTGGACGTCGGGTCGGGCTGCCAGATGACAATCAAGTCGCCATATTGGCCGTGAACGGCAATTTGTTGTGTGGGATCGCCGGTCGCATCGTCCCATTCGCTGTTCGCGCTGATTTCGGACGCGGCCATGGCGATCCTGAAGGACTTACACAATGCGTCGATGGCCTCCTCGGTTTGCGCGCTGTGAAATTAATGACGTCCTGCGGGATCATCTCGACGAAGCCCATTGGATAAATTTGGGTTTGGCGGACGGCGAGGTCGACAATTTGAGCATTGTGAACTTCGGCGAGCTTTCCCGCTAACGCGAGCTGTACTTTTGCCGAAGTTCTGCGATCTCTATAAACCAAGATGGATTTGAAAGTCATGGATATCTCCTTCGGCAAATGCCTGTTATTGTTTGATTATTGTTGACGAAATGATGCGATCGCGTTGATATCAATCAACGAACGGGAATGATTATGAAACCGGCAAACGGTGAGGATAATGGCGAGTAGAGGCAGCGTTTATCCGGTGATTATGTCGGGCGGGGCAGGGACACGGCTGTGGCCTTTATCGCAATCCCTTTATCCAAAACAGATTTTGCCGTTAACCGGAGAACGCAGCCTATTGCAGGAAACGGCGCCGCGGGTGGAATCGGAAGATCTGTTTCATCTCCCGATGATTGTCACCAATGACGAACACCGTTTCATTATCGCCGGACAGTTGCGCGAGATCGATACCGCGTGGTTCGAAGATATTTACGGGCGAACGGACCCGACATGAGCGCGAACTCGCTGACCACTCCGGCGTATCCGCCGGGCGTTGCTTATATTGACGGTGATTATCGGCCAATATCTGAGGCGAAAATCTCCGTCCTGGATTGGGGGTTCCTGCGTTCGGATGCCACCTATGACGTGGTTCATGTCTGGCATCGCCGTTTTTTCCGTCTCGATAAACATCTCGATCGATTCCAGAACTCGGTCAAGCTGATGCACATGACCCTGCCATTTGAGCGCGGCGGTCTTGTTGATGTATTGAAGGAATGTGTGCGTCAATCGGGTTTGAATGATGCCTATGTGGAAATGATTTGTACCCGCGGTGTCTCTCCAACCTTCAGCCGCGACCCCCGAGACGCGGTCAACACCTTTATCGCCTTCGCCATCCCGTTCGGTTGGGTCGCGAACGAGGAACAGCGGGCGAGGGGACTGAACATATCAATTAGTGATATTCCGCGCATCCCGCCGCAATCGGTCGACCCAACGGTAAAAAACTATCATTGGTTGGATTTCGTCGCCGGCCTCTATGGCGCCTATGAACAAGAGGCGGAGAACGTGATGTTGGTCGATTTAGATGGCAATATCTCAGAAGGGCCGGGCTTCAATCTCTTTGCGGTGAAGGACGGCAAGGCGGTGACACCGAAGAGCGGGGTTCTCGAAGGTATCACGCGGGCGACGACGTTGGAGCTTTGCCGTGAACTCAATGTTGATGCGACATTGGGCACACTGACGGTCGATGCGATACGGGGCGCGGAAGAAGTTTTTATCACATCGACGGCGGGCGGCATCATGCCGGTGACGCGGTTGGATGGAAAACCGGTTGGGGACGGATTGCCGGGCCCGGTGACGCAGCGTCTGACAGCTCTCTATTGGGAAAAACACTGTGATCCCGAATGGAGCGAGCCAGTGGACGTGTAACACGTGCTTTTGAAATATCCCGATGCCAAGTAATTAGAACGCTGAAATTGCGACAAGAAAAGAACACCTGGATCGAAGATGCAAAAAGCTATGGAAGATAGCGGTTCCGCCGCACAGGAATTGGATTACGACGTAATTGTCATTGGTGCTGGGATGTCCGGCATGTATCAACTCCATACATTGCGCGAACGGGGTTTTAGGGTGCGGGTATTCGAAGCCGGAACCGGCGTCGGTGGGACTTGGTATTGGAACCGCTATCCGGGTGCGCGTTTTGACTCCGAGAGTTATTCCTATGCCTATTCCTTTTCTCAAGAGCTGTTGGACGAATGGGATTGGACCGAGCATTTCTCCCCGCAGCCGGAGACTGAGCGCTACCTTAATCATGTCGCGGACAAGTTCGACTTGCGCCGCGACATCCAGTTCTCCGCACGAGTTGTTTCGGCACAATTCGACGAGGCCAGCGATAGTTGGGAAATCACTCTTGAGGATGGCAGTTGCCATTGTTCGCGGTTTATGGTGGCGGCGGTCGGGCCGCTCTCCGCTCCGACGATGCCGCGTTTCGACGGCATGGACGCGTTTAAGGGCCAATCCTTCCACACTGGCTTATGGCCGAAGGAATCGGTGAGCTTTGAGGGCAAACGTGTCGCAGTGATCGGTACCGGTGCAACCGGCGTTCAGACTATCCAGGAAGTGGCGAAGACGGCGGGGCATTTGACCATATTTCAACGCCGCCCCAATTGGTGCACGCCGTTACACAACCGCAAGATTGATCACGCGGAGATGCAGGAACTCAAGAAAGGCTACCCCGAGATGTTCCAGCGGTGCCAGGAAACCGCAACGTGTTTCCTACACACACCCGATCAACGTCAAACCTTCGATGTTTCGCCGGAAGAACGGGAGGCGTTTTGGGAACAGCTCTACGCGACGCCGGGCTTCGCGATCTGGGTCGGTAATTTCCGGGATATGCTTTTCAATCGGGCCGCGAATAAGGAAGTTTCGGATTTCGTTGCAGGAAAAATCCGCGGACGGGTGAACGATCCCGAGGTCGCTGAACTCCTGATCCCGAAAGATCACGGATTCGGGACGCGCCGCGTGCCACAGGAGACGTATTACTACGAAGTCTACAATCAGCCTAATGTCGATCTGGTGAGTATCGTCGACAACCCGATTGAGCGGATCACACCGACTGGGATTGAAACGCGTGAGCGCTCTTTTGGATTCGATATTATTATCTACGCGACGGGCTTTGATGCCATTACCGGCAGTTTCGACCGAATTGATATTCAGGGAATGGATGGGCAGGGCCTAAAGGCGAAATGGCGGGAAGCGCTGGAAACCTATCTTGGCGTTCAGGTCGCCGGATTTCCAAACATGTTTATGGTTATGGGACCGCATACGGCGCTCGGTAATATCCCGCGCAGTATCGAGTATAACGTGGAATGGGTGACTAATTTGATTACGCACATGCGAGAGAATGATCAAACTCGTGCGGAACCTCGACCGGAAGCGGTCGACGAATGGACGGCACAGGTCGTGAAGACCAATGAGGGTCTGCTGACGAACGAAGTCGATTCCTGGATGACCGGCATCAATCAGAATGTCGAGGGTAAACAAACTCGTATCATCGCCAGGTACGCCGGCAGTGCCATCGCCTATCGCGAACATTGCGATGAGATCGCCGCTAAGGGATATCACGGTATACAATTCACGTAACATCGCGCCTTCACTATTCGCCCAATACGACCGCAATTGCGATAGCGGTAACGATTAGGGCACAGAGGGTGGCCATAATGCTGAGATCACGCTGCGGTCTATTGCTGCCTTCCTCGAATTCTTCGGGATAACCGATTGACCGGTGCGGCCAATTTTTCTCCCGGGTGCCCGGGCGCAAACTTTAGCGTGTCGCGGATGTTGGCGAATAATCCGGCGAATAAGTAATTCCCAATAGTGGAAACCACCCTTTCGAACATTGTTTTTCCGGTTTCAGCCTCGCGGGCAATCGTTGACAGTAAAATCAACATAGATGTCGGTGAGGTTGGGTGCGTTGCTCTAGAAAAAACGAAACTTGAACTCGTCGATGCCAGATGAATGGACGGCGTTTCAAAGGTTGGTTGTTGCGCTGGTTTCCCCGCGCGCTAACTCCTTATTGGTTAGATGGAGATCAATTGGAAGGAAGTTATTGCGGTGAGTGCGACACGGACGGAAAAAGAAAATGAAACTGTGCTTCCCGGTGCGCTTTCGGGAATTCGCGTCATCGAAATGGCCGACGAACAGGCGGAATATTGCGGCCTGACTTTGGCAGGTTTGGGTGCCGACGTGGTCAAGCTGGAAACACCAGGTGGCAATCCAACACGGCGAATCGGTCCCTTCTACAATGATCAAGAGGATCCCGAAGGGTCCTTGTTCTTCTGGCAGTACAATCGCGGCAAACGTTCAATAGAGCTGGATCTCACGCAGAAGCAGGATCGTGTTAGATTTGAATCGCTGCTGTCATCCGCGGATATCTTTCTGGAATCGACGCCAAAGGGTGAGCTCGATACGTTTGGATTAGGATCGAAAGTGTTGGGTGAACGGTTTCCAGCTCTGATCCATGCTCGGATGACACCTTTCGGCGACGACGGGCCGTGGAGTGAATATAAGGCTTCGGACCTTGTCCATTTGGCGCTTGGCGGCGTGATGATGAATTGCGGCTACGATCCGACGCCCGACGGTAAGTACGACCTGCCGCCGATTGCGCCACAGATGTGGCATGCCTATCACGTTGCGGGCGAGCAACTGAGCATGGCGATTGTCGCTGCCCTCGTATATCGGTTCCGCACGGGGCAAGGACAGCAAGTTTCTTGCGCGGTCCACGAGGCAGTCGCGAAGTGCACCGAGGTTGATCTGATGTCTTGGGTCATGCGGCGCTCACCGATTTTTCGCCAAACATGCCGGCACGCTCGAGAGACGATTTCACCGCATCCGACTATCGCGCATACTAAGGATGGTCGCTGGGTCATGGCGAGCCTTGGGACGCGTCCCGGCGATGGGGACCGACTGATGGAGCTGCTCGAGCGCTACGGGATCGAGTCCGGCATGGATAAGGAGACTAGCGACCTGTCGAAAGGCGGACGCTTCGTGCCCGGCACCGGGCCGGTGAAGGAGAAGCGCGATAAGGGCATGGAAGCGATGCAGCGCTTCGTTCGGAATTTCACCTATGACAATGTGCCGTGGCGGGAAGCGCAGGAAATAGGCATGCTCTGGGCACCACTCCGCAAACCACACGAGAATGCGTTGGACCCACATTGGCTGGAACGTGGGAGCTGCACGGATATTGAACACCCGGAACTAGGTAAATCTTTTCGTTACGCGACGAGTAAGTGGATTGCCACCGCAACCAGCTGGTCCGTGGGCCGTCGCGCACCGCTGCTAAACGAAGACGCGGATACGGTGGATACGCGGCATCCGTCTGCCGCACCTGTGATTGCGGCGGACGCCAATTCTAATAAGAGCGGACAAACCTCAAAGCGCGGAAAACCTTTCGCTCTTGAGGGGATCAAAATTCTCGATTTTACATGGTTTCTCGCCTCTGCGGGCGGAACGCGTTTCATGAGCGCCTTCGGGGCGGAGAGCCTGAAGGTTGAATTGAAGAGCCATCCCGATACGCGAATGGCCTCGATGGCTCCGGTCGGTGGTCGAGAGGCACGCGAAAATGCAACGGCACCGATACAGGGCGTTACCGATCCGGATATGGGTGGGCAATTCAACAACAAGAATCCCGGCAAACGCGGAATCTCATTGAACGTCCGGCATCCGAAAGGATTGGAGATTGCCCGTAAACTGGTCGCGATGTCGGATATCGTCGCCGAAGGATTCTCACCGGGTGTGCTGGATAGCTGGGGCCTCGGCTACGATGCGCTGAAGGCAATCAAGCCTGACATCATTTATGTCCAACAATCCGGCATGGGGGCGCAAGGGAAGTATGGACGGTTCCGCACTGTCGGACCTATCGCGAATTCCTTCGCGGGCCTGTCAGAGATGTCGGGGCTTCCGGAGCCCGCGATGCCGGCGGGATGGGGGTATTCTTATCTGGACTGGATGGGGGCCTATAGTTTTGCGCTGGCGATGTTGAGTGCCGTCTATCACCGCGAGCGGACGGGCGAAGGGCAGTGGATTGATGCGTCTCAAACCGAGGTCGGATTGTTCATCAACGGCACGACGATGCTCGATTGGTCGGCGAATGGCCGTGTGTGGACCCGGACCGGAAATCGTTCCCCGAACAAATCGGCGGCGCCTCACGGTGTCTACCCATGTGTGGGCGAAGATAAGTGGCTTGCTATTGCGTGCTTCACCGACAGGGAATGGCAGTCGCTGTGTAGCGTCGCGGAGAGGCCAGATTGGGCAACAGATATACGTTTCACCGACCTTGCAACGCGGATGGCAAACCAAGATGCGCTCGATGAAGCGGTTGGTGAATGGACGAAACAGGGTGATGGCCGTCGCATGATGGAGGCGTTGCAGAAGGCCAGTGTTCCGGCGGGTGTTTGTCAGACGGCGGAGGATCGCTGCGACAATGATCCGCAATTGATCGCGCTCGAATGGTTGACCGAAGTCACCGGTACAAAGATCGGTCGCTGGCCGGTGGCAGAAGTGCCCGTGAAACTAAGCGAAAGTCCGGCCTATGTGGGCGGGCCGATTGATCGCGGTGCGCCCTGCTACGGCGAAGACAACGAATATGTCTACGGCGAACTACTTGGCATGTCATCGAAAGAAATTGCCGAGTTGGAAGCGGACGGGGTTTTCTAGCAGGGCCCAGTCACTATTGCCGCGAGATACCGGCTTTACCTCCGCGCAAGACGAACTTTTGTACTTTGCCGGTCGCGGTCTTCGGTAGCTCATCGACGAAGCTGACCCATTGTGGTGTCTTGAAGTGGGCCAAGTTATCGCGCACGTGGAGCTTTATCTCGTCCTCCGTTGCCTCCGCGCCTTCCCGTAGGATGACGAAAGCGTGCGGGGATTCGCCCCATTTCTCGTGTGGCATGCCAACGACAGCGACTTCCAATACCGACGGGTGGTGCAGCAGGCAGCCCTCGATCTCGACCGAAGAGATGTTCTCACCGCCGCTGATGATGACGTCTTTATAACGGTCCCGGATTTCGGCGTAGCCGTCCGGATGTACCACTGCGGCGTCACCGGAATGGAACCAGCCATCCTTGATTGCGGCGTTCGTTGCCTCCGGATCGTTGTAGTAACCCTTCATTACGACATTGCCGCGCACCGTGATCTCGCCAAGCGTCTCTCCGTCGTGGGCTACTTCGTTGCCGTCTTCGTCCACGATCCGCAGCTCACCAGAACTGATCAACTCAACTCCTTGGCGTGCTTTGATTTGGGCGAGCTCTTCCACCGGCAGGTTTCTGTGTTCCGGGCGTGCCTCGCAGACGGTTATCAACGGTGCTGTCTCGGTCAAGCCGTAGACATGAGTTAATTCCCAACCGAGGTCGCGCTCCACGACCTCGATGGTGGCGGCTGCGGGCGGGGCCCCGGCGGTGAACAGGCGAACACCGCGCGGCGCGTCGGCACGGATTTCCTCTGGTGCATTGGCGATGCCGATGAGCACCGTCGGCGCAGCGCAGAACATCGTGATGTTCTCGTCTTTGATGAGCTGGAAGATGAGCGGCGGCTCGACCCGGCGCAAGCAGACATGGGCCATGCCGCGCGCCGTGTTGATCCAGGTGAATGTCCAGCCGTTTGCATGGAACATTGGTAACGTCCATAGGTATCGGTCCGCTGGTGTCAGGTGATGATGGGCGAGGGAGCCCATGACGTTCATGTAGGCGTTGCGATGGGTGATCATCACGCCTTTTGGGCGCGCCGTCGTGCCGCTGGTGTAATTGATCGTTAGGAGGTCGGTCTCGTCGATCTCGACTTCCTTGAAATCTGGCGAGGTGGCGGCCAAGGTCATTTCATAGTTAAGCCAGCCAGCCTTTTTGCCTTCCAAGGCTACGAATTTTTCCACTGATGTCAGTCGATCGCGGATACCCTCGATGGCGTCGAAATAGTCCGGATGAACGCAGACGATTTTTGCGCCGCAATGATTAATGATGTAGTCGAAATCGTCTGGCAGCAGACGGTAATTAATCGGCACGAGGACAGCGCCGATTTGCGGCACCGCGTAATAGGCCTCGAGATGGGAATGTGTGTTTGGCGCAATATACGCCACCCGATCGCCCTGTCGGACGCCCATACTCTGAAGCGCGGCCGACCAACGGTCGCAGCGATCCAAGAATTCGGCATAGGTAAATCGCAGATCGCCGTCGATAACAGCTTCGCGGTCTGCATAGAGCCGGCGGGCACGCCGGGCAAATTCAATCGGGGTCAATGCAACTTCCATAACACTATCCTATCTCAACAAGCTGATAACGAATGAGGGTTCGGCATATCCATGATTTAATACGGATCGCCGACAAAGATGAAGGTGGTTCCGGTTACGATTGGGGCACTGGCGCCGACAAAGGAGACATTGGCGTCCTTTACCTGACGGCTACCAGCGCGTCCCGATGCTTGAAGCGCACCTTCGATAATATGCCAGAGACCGTGTATTCGCCCGGTTCCAAGACTGCCTCCGAATGTATTGAGGGGTAATTCACCGTCGAGTTCTATCCGTCCGTCTTGGATAAAATCAAGCGCTTCTCCCTCGCCGCAGAATCCATAGGATTCCAATCCATAGATCACTGACGCCGAAAAGCCGTCGTAAATTTGCGCGACATCAACGTCTTTCGGTGAAAAGCCTGAGCGCTCCCATGTTAGGCGCGAGGAACTACTGCCCCCTTCCATGTAGCTGCTGAGGCTGCCGATCCGTCCCGCCACTTCGAAATGGAGCCGCTGGCCATAGCCCGCGAGGTAAGCCGGGGTCGGTTTCAAATCTTTGGCCCGGTCAGCGGTGGTCATGACGATGGCGACAGCGCCCTGCACCGGGATATCACAATCGAATAGGCAGAAGGGATAGGCGACCATTCTAGAGGACAGATAATCTTCCTTCGTCAGCTCGGTGCCGTGGAAGTAGGCATGCTTGTTGTGCTGGGTGTGCTTGCGTTGCGTGACGGCGAGGGTCGCCATCTTTTCCCGATCTTGATCGTGTGTCTCCAGCCACCGCGTATAGGCGACGGCCATACCTTGTCCCGGTCCGCCGAAACCAAAGGGGCCGGTGAATTGTGCGGCACCATGGGCCTCATTGCCCGGTAAATTTTGGTAGGTGCCGCGTGGATTGTGCATCGCGCGCCACACCACGACATGTTTACAGACACCGGCGAGAAGGGCATTCGCCGCTTGTTGCACTGCGCCGCCGATATTCGTCGTCCCGACCTGGATGTGCCAAGTGAGGTCGGGCAGTTTCAGCATCGCCATCATGCAATTGACCGAGACAACGGAAATACCGTCGACTTCGGCATGCCCGGTTGCGGGTAATTCTGGATACGTCGACAATCCATCGATGTCCGACATCTCAAGTCCGGAATCCGCAACGGCCTCCTTCACCGCTTCCAGCGCGTGGGCAGCGAGCGGAATGTCGGCAGAGCGCGTCGCCTTGGAGTACCCCACACCGCTGATGGCGATCTTACACCGGTTATCCCACATACGGATCGTCTCCCTTTAGTCCGCCAACCGAAACTGCGGCAGTGTAATATCATCGTTCAGCTTCTCGAACACCATTTCGACGCGGCATCCGACTCTCGCTTCCGTATATGGCGCGTCTAGCAAATTCGCGGCCATCAGTGCGCCCGGCGCATCGTCCAACTCCACGATGATGCTGGCGTATGGAATTGCACCCGCAAAACGTTTGTCACCGTCGTGATACATGATGGTGTAGGCGTAGATAGTACCGCTACTGCCGACCGGTTCGAACTTCAGGTCGATGGACATGCAATTGACGCAGGTCGGGTAGGGCGGGTGTTGGAAATGTCCGCAGTCCTGACACCGCTGCAATTCCAAGGCTTCGCGTTTCGCCGATTGCCAAAACGGTTTGGTCCACTGGTCGGGAACAGGAATAGGCCTTTTGGCTTGGCTCCAATCGCTCATGTTCTTTGCCTCCAATCACTAGTTTGTCCGTTCTTTCAACCGCGTTGCAGGATCGTCACGCAGGCGACTGCTTCTTCGATGCCGTGCATGCCGCCGCCGTTCTCGGCGATGGCGAAGCGTGCACCGTCGACTTGGCGCGATCCGGCTTCATCGCGCAATTGGGTGGTGAGTTCGTAGATTTGCCCCAAACCAGTGGCGCCGATCGGGTGGCCTTTTGATTCCAGTCCGCCAGAGGGATTAATCGGGATGCGGCCGCCCAGAGACGTGGCACCGCTTTCCGCGAGGGATCCACCTTCGCCAATTTCACAAAAGCCAAGGTTCTCCGACTGCATGATTTCAGCAATGGCGGAGGCATCATGGACTTCAGCGACCGACATATCTTCGGGCCCGGCCCCTGCCTTATGATAGGCCTTCTCCGCCGTCAGACGGCATATATGTTTCGTGCCGTCGTCCGGGTCGCGGGCGCTGCCGGTACCGATAACAGATGCGGCGACCTTTACCGCGCGCGTTTTGTCAAACCGGTCGAGGACGTCGCCTGAACACAGGATGGCGGCGGCCCCACCGTCGCTGATCGGCGAGCACATTGGCAGGGTTAGCGGCCAGGATATCCCGCGTGCTTCCATGACCTCGTCGATGGTAAATGATTTGCGGAATTGGGCGCGCTCGTTGTGGACAGAGTGATTGTGGTTCTTCGCGGCGACGGCCGCCATTTGCCGCTGCGTGGTGCCGTGCAGCTTCATGTGATGTTTCGCGATGGCCGCATAGACATCCATGAAGACGCTCCGCATGCCGGCCTCTTCATAGGCTTCCGGCGGCAGCTCAAACCCGTCGGAAAGAGCGAGTAATCCGTCGAGCGTCGCTTCACGACTGTTGACGTCGATGGCACCGTCGAAAACGGCCATGTTCTTGACCTTGTCCGGTGTGATCATCTTCTCCGCGCCGACAGCGAGGACGACGGAGGCGTCACCCGCCCGAATATCCTTGCACGCGAGCGCGAAGGCTGTAGAGGCGCTCGCGCAGGCATTCTCCACATTGACGACAGGTACGCCCTCGATCCCGATGGATCGCAGGGCGACTTGGCCAGGGATCATGTACTGACCTTCGAGCGCGCCTTGGGTTGCGTTGGAAAAATAAGCGGCTTCTATGGCATCGGCATCAATACCGGCATCATCGAGTGCCGCTTTGACTGCAGCGCCTGTGATATCCTTCATAGACATGTCCGGAAGCGGTCCAAACTTCGTCATACCGATGCCGACCAGATATATATCATCCATGCTCTTGCCTTCCGTCGTGTCTAAGTCCTAGTAAGGAATTTACCCCGCCACTTCGAGCTTGTCCTGGGTCTTGGTCTCGAAGTCGCCGGCATCGTGACGCTCGCGGAGCTGGCCGCTGAGCTCACCGCGAACCCGATTGACCATCCGGCCGCGCCGGGCGGGCTCTCGGTTGTGTATCTTGTTGGCCCAGCGCACTACATTTGTGAAGCTCTGCACATCGAGGAATTCGGCAGCATCGTACTGCCATCCCATTACCAAGCCTCCATACCACGGCCAGATCGCCATATCGGCGATGGTGTATTCGTCGCCGCATATGAATTGATTGTCGGCTAAACGCCGCTCGAGCACGTCCAGTTGACGTTTCGTTTCCATACTGAACCGGTCGATGGCGTATTCAATCTTCACCGGCGCATAGGCATAGAAATGCCCAAATCCACCACCGAGATAGGGGGCGCTGCCCATTTGCCAAAACAGCCAGGAGAGGCACTCCGCGCGTGTGGACACTTCTGTCGGAAGGAACGCGTCAAACTTCTCGGCCAGATACATCAAGATCGCGCCAGATTCGAAGACCCGGGTCGGGGTCGCCGTGCTGTGATCCATCAAGGCTGGAATTTTGGAGTTCGGATTGATGCCGACGAAACCGCTGCCAAATTGATCCCCGTCGCCGATTTTGATCAGCCACGCGTCGTACTCGGCGCCCGTGTGGCCTTGAGCCAAGAGTTCCTCCAGCAGCACCGTGACCTTCACGCCATTGGGTGTGCCCAATGAGTAGAGCTGCAAGGGATGCTCGCCGATGGGCAATTCCTTGTCGTGGGTGGGCCCGGCAATTGGGCGGTTGATATTGGTGAAGGCGCCGCCATCCTGGGCCTCCCATTTCCAGACTTTAGGAGGTTTGTATGCTGAAGAGTCGTTCATTGCGTGATCTCCGTGCGGTCGAATGCGACCCTTTGGTTTAAGCGGGTAATTTTGTGGACTGCCAAGCGACCATGCGCCATGTGCCGCCTTGGTTTTGATATATGTCTGTGAACCGGACACCGAATGAATTGGGCGTGCCTTTCGCTAGAATACTGATTTGCGCGGCACCTGTCAGAATGACTGCGTCGCCCAAATCTTGCGCCTCGACGTCGCGTGCTTCTACGGAGGTGTATTCTGTAGCGCCGGATTCCATGGCGGCGATCAGGCTGTCCTTGGTGTCCAGGCGCGCCGAGGAATGGGTGTAGACCAAATCCTTACACAGTAAATTCTTTAGTTTGGCGACATCTTTGTCGACCATTGCCTGCATACGTTCTTTATCAAGCGCTATAATTCGGGCACCGTTTTCGCTCATGGCATTTCTCCGTTCGTTCGAGTTTGTCGGCATTATTCGGCGGCTTCCGGCGTGGGGATGTGGGTGGCACTTAGTCCGCTTTCCAACATGCCGTCCATGGCACCGTCTTCCATCTCGATTTGCAACGCCATGTTGATTTTATTGAACATGCTTGTGAGGTTCGCGCGCATGGTTATGGCGACTAGTTCGCGATCACTGAAATAAGCCGCCATTTCCTCATAGATTTTGTCGCGGATGCCCCAAGGACGCTCGATAGCTAATCGCACATAATCGCGCACTAGTTTTTCTTTTGCATTGAGGCCCGGTGGGTTCGGCTCCAGGATGTTCTCCAGTGTCTCCGTATCCATCCCTAGTTCGGCAGCGCGGCTCGAGTGATGGACCGTGCAATAGGGGCACTCGTTCACCTTGGAGACGGTAACGACGATGATCTCTACTAGACGTGGCGGAAGTATTTCCTTTGCGCGGAATTTGGCGCCCATTCCGAAGATGAGTTCCGCGATTTCCGGGCAATTGAAATAGTGCGGTGGTAAATTGGCGTTGCGGGCAAAGGCCTGTTCGATATCGACAAAGGAGTCCCGGTATTCCTCCGGAATTTCGTCGGCGCTTAGTTTAGGGACACGGGCCATTGGAAGCGCTCCTGAATTTCCGTCGTCTCGGGAATGACAGTTTATAGACGCTCTTCGCTACTCTGCAGCTGCCGTCGAGCGGTTGGTGCCGAAGCCGACACTGGAGCCCAATAACGCGGCTGGAAGCTTTAAGTCTTCCTGCCAAATTAGCGATTCCATGAAGAGATGGAGTGGCTGATCTTGCACCGTCAACTCGTAGACGTATTCGTCATAGGAGGCGTGGTTGTGGGTCGCCCATCCAGGGGCGGAGAGCATTAAATCTCCCGCCTTCCATTCGTAAACCTTTCCTTCGACCGTGCTGCGGCCTTCGCCCTCGAAATAGTAGTTGATTGCGGCGGACGTGTGCCGGTGCGGCCGGTCGACGATCTTTGGCGGGCGAATGGTGATGGTCGCGAAGAAACTCGGTGTACAGCCGTTAAAGCGCGTCGTCATTGGGTTGTACATCATGTAGAGGCGGCGTCCGACATAATCCTTTCCGAGCGCCTCCAGTTTAACGAGATGTTCTTTCACCTCTTCCCAGGGCCAATGCAGGGCTTTGGATTCGACCGACTGCGGATTGATCAGTACCTCATAGGGCATCAACCAGGCGCCTTCTTCGTTCAGCTGGAAGGTGCCATAGGGGCTGTTCGATTTGGGATCCTCACGGCCTTTTTCTTCGCCGCGGTCTTCTTCTACCGCTGCCATCACTGGCGGGTTCTCGTTCGCGGTGTAGACATTGAGGCGCTGGAGCAACGGAATGTTGGAATAGGTGAGGCGTGCCTGGACCTTATCCGTGTCATTCACGTGCCGGTAGGCCGTGTAGGAGGGGTGATTGACCACGTGATACCGGCCGTATTTGATCTTCTTGCCGGCGATTTCGGTAAAACCACTGCCCCTGATGCAGAAGTTCACTTCCGTCGCGTTGTGCCGGAACAAACGTGACTGCTCGCCTGGGCGCAGGACATCGAGGCTGACGCGGATGCCGGGCGCTAAGCCGAGGCTTGATTCCTCGGCGCGGGGATGAGCGAGAATCGAGGAGCGGAAGCCGTTCTCCGGCTGATCCAGATCGGCAAGACGCTCGATTTCATTGTCGATATCTTCCTTGGTGAAGATGACCGGCTCCCAGAAGTCTAACTCCTTCTCGCGCGGTATTCCCGTTTGATGGACGATCTTTCCCTTGGGTTCGCTCATCTCATCATCCTCCTATCGGATCACACTTTCACCAGAATATCTTCGCCCTCGACCTTTACCTCGAAGACCTTGAGGGCATCGGTCACGGGCGCGCAGAGGGCTTCGCCGGTCTTGATGCTGAAGCGTCCTTCATGCAGCGGGCACTCAATCTCGTCACCTTCTTGGAAGCCATCGACCATCGATGCGTAGGCATGAGTACAAATGTTGCTGGTGGCGTGAAAATCGCCATCTAAATTGTAGATTGCGATGTCTTCTTCGCCGACTTGAACACGGATCGGTTCTTCGGCTGCGACGTCGGCCTTTGCGGCCACTCGGTGCCAGTTATCTTCGCTCACGGTAGTTCCTCTCTCAAACGGTGCCGCTGACATTAATTTGCGGCAATTAGGTTTCGCTAATCATTGGAATTCTAAGTATATCATGGTCTGGCGTTTTCCAAGTGGGTGCGCGCGTTCAGCGCCGCAAGAACCGTCCTGATGTTACCTTTTGATCCAACCCCGGCCGCGATTGCGCTGGTCGTTATTGCATTTTTAGTCGCCGGTACGTCGAAAGGCGTGCTTGGCGTCGGTATCCCCTTGATTGCGGTGCCAGCGTTAAGTGGCGTGATGCATCCGGCGACGACACTCTCCGTCTTAGCGTTGCCAATCGTGCTTTCCAACTTGTGGCAGGCGTTAGAAGGGCGACGCTTCGGTCAGACGTTCCGACGGTTCTGGCCCGCGATTCCAACTATAATAATAGGCGGTGTCCTGGGTGCCCAATTCATCACGACGATTGACCCAAAATCGGCACAAATTGCGCTGGGTGCCATCGTCTTGATCTATGCGATCTCACAATTAACTGGTGTGCGCGTCCCGGCGCCGGCCCCGACCGGAGAGAGGTTTTGGACCGCATGCGTTGGATTGCTATCCGGCCTGCTGGGCGGTTTCGCCGCCTATTTCGGGCCGCCGGTGATCATGTATTTACTGGCGCTTAAAGTGACGAAGGAAGAATTCGTGAGCTGTGCCGGGATGCTCTACCTGATCGGCATCATTCCGGTATTCGCGACCCTCGTTTATAAGGATGTTTTGGGTAAGCCCGAACTGATGCTCTCCGGTATCGGTGTGGTCTTGATTTTGACGGCGGTGTTTTTCGGGACTTGGTTACGGGGGCGTATTTCCCAGCAAATATTTAGGAAAGCGCTGTTGGTAATCTTGATCGCGATGGCCCTGAATATGTTGCGCCGGGGGCTTTTCTAGCCCGGATAAAGCGCGTCGAAGCGCTTCAAAAAATGATCTTGCACTTCGTGCGGTGGCAAGGCGTGCAGCCGTATCCGATCGATGCCCTGGTGTCGGCCAAAGTATCGGAGTGATTCCTTTTCCTCGAAATCAGCCAATTGCCGAGCTTCGAGAAACGCCGAGGCACGATCCGCCTTCTTGATTAATGTGGAGATTACGCGTGGCAGTTTCGCGGGCAGGCCGAACCGAAGATGCACGGCGATCGCCAATCGTTCCTCCAGATTGTGATAATCCACACCAACCGCGGCCTTGAAGGGCGAAATCAAATCGCCGATGACGTATTCTGGGGCGTCATGTAGCAGCGCCGCAAGGCGCCATTCGCGCTCCAAGCTCGGCTGGAAGCGCACCACTAAACGTTCCACCAAGATAGAATGCTGCGCAACCGAATAGGCCCACTCGCCCTTGGTCTGTCCGTTCCAGCGCGCGACGCGGGCGAGACCATGTGCGATGTCGTCAATCTCGATATCAAGTGGGGAGGGGTCGAGCAGGTCCAGGCGGCGGCCGCTCAACATGCGTTGCCAGGCTCTTGATGCGGCTTTAGCCATCAGATCTGTCGTTTCCCTTTGTCTTTTCCGTTGGGGTTGGATTTGTCCTTCGGTGCCTCCGGATGGACGCGTGGTATCACTATATCGCCGTTTTCGTTTATATAGGGCTCACCGAATTGAGGCAGCGAATGCATGAACATTTTCATGGCCTCCATTAGCGTGCGCATTCCTTCCGTCACCAGTTGTTCCGGTGACTTTTGTCTCTCTGCCGGGTCCGTCGCCAATACCGGAGACGAAATGAGTGAGATCGTCAAAAATACGACGATTGCGCTGCGCAGCATGTTGGACTCCTATCCTGCAATCTATCATATCAGTTTGAAGGGTGTTAAACACAATTGATCCGGTTTGAGGGAGAGTAATATGGCTGCGAATGGCGAAATGAACGTCAGTATTGGCGGGTTTGGTGCGATCGGCATGGCGGTCGCGAGAGCCCTCGATGGCAGGAGTATCCCGGGGATGCGGTTGGCAGCGGTCTCCGCCAAAGACAAACCGGCCGCGACAGCGCGAATGAAAGATTATGCGTCCCCTGTACCGGTCATGGGTTTGGCAGAACTCGCCGATACATCGGATATTGTTATTGAATGTGCCCCGTCCGCTGTGTTTCGCGAAGTGGCGGAAGCTGCGATCGAAAAGGGTCTCATCTTCATGCCGCTCTCTTGCGGGCAATTACTCGATCATATGGATCTGGTCACCCGGGCGGAGGAGACAGGCGCGCGGATTGTTGTGCCGACCGGTGCGCTCCTAGGGTTGGACGCCGTGCGGGGAGCCGCTGAAGGTGAAATCGAGTCCGTAACCATGGTCACCCGCAAACCGCCGAGCGGTCTCGCAGGTGCACCGCATCTCGTCGAGAACGATATCGATGTGAGTGATTTGTCCGAACCGTTGATGGTTTTCGACGGCACCGCTCGCGGTGCGGTCAAAGGGTTTCCGGCGAACGTGAATGTAGCGGTAGCTCTTAGCCTCGCGGGAATTGGACCGGATTGGACGACCATTCAAGTGTGGGCCGACCCCGGAGTGACCCGGAATACGCACACCATCAAGGTCGAAGCGGATTCGGTGCGTTTCGAGATGACGATCGAGAATGTGCCATCGTTAGAGAACCCACGCACCGGGGCATTGACGCCGCTCAGCACTATTGCGGCATTGCGAGGGCTCGTTCAGCCATTGAAGGTTGGGAGTTAGCGTTCCCGTCTACTTACCCTGGAAATTAGCTTTGCGCTTCTCGTTATAGGCCAGGATGCCTTCGACGCGATCTTCCGTCGTGACCATACGATTGTACGCTTCGAGCTCGAACATATAACCACTCTTCAAATCGACGTTCTGTGACATGTTCATCGACTTCTTGGCTTGGCGGATGGAGATCGGCGCGTTGTCGCAAATCCGTTGAGCGGTCGCGAGGGCTTCGTCGAGCAGGCTCTCACCTTCGCAAAGCTTGTTAACAATGCCGTATTCGTAGGCATCTTCCGCGGAGATCGGCGTACCGGTCAGGATAATCTCCTTTGCGCGACGCAAACCGACGGCACGGGGCAGGTTTTGGGTGCCGCATGCGCCCGGCATGATCCCGAGCGTTACTTCCGTGAGCGCAAAGCGGGCGTGCTTTGCGGCGTATACGAAGTCGCAACCGAGGGTCATCTCGAAACCGCCTGCATAGGCGGCGCCGTTGATAGCGGCAATGATCGGCACCGGGCAGTCCATTTCCGCCATAATCATCTGCTCGAACAAGGCATGTTGTGCCATCCATTGCGCGTCGGTCATGCCGTTGCGTTCTTTCAAAT
>CAJWTF010000054.1 GCA_913046825.1 uncultured Rickettsiales bacterium
TTAATAACTGATTTTAATAATTTTTTATATGTTTTTTGATAATTATCTATATTAGATTTAATTAATTCAATAATTTCATTTTTATTAGTATTTACTAGATCATTAATTTTAATACCATAAAATAATAATAATTTTTCTAAATCTTCAAAATTATATATTTGTTTTAATATTTTTTTATCAATACTATCTATTATTGATTTATTATTTGGTAATGCTTTACTTAATAAATCTGATAATTTATCTACATTAATATTTTCTTGTAAATCAAATAGATATGATGTTAATTCTTTATTATATTTATCTTTAACAGAATCATTATTAATAGTTTTGGAAGTGTAATTATTTTGTAAGAAAGAATTTCTGAATGGTAATAATGAATAAGTTCTTTCACATAATTTAGTATTTTCAAATAAATTAAAAAGATTATTTTGAAGATCTATTTTTAATCTATAATTACTTAAATGTAATGGTATAAACACCATTGGCTTCCCATGTTCTGCGGCCAAAGTTGCCAAAGGCAGGGTGGCGTCCCGCAGCGAAAAATCAATCACTGCATCGCATTCGCCGATCAGGGAACCCGGGTCATCTCCGAGATCAATCGGATGAGATATATGGCAATCATGATCCAGGGCAATGGATTGAATGGCTTGACCCATCCTACCTTTGGATCCGCTAAGAAGAATATTTGTGGGCATCGGATTTTTAGATCGATAGGTTGGCGGCAATCTTTTCCAGAAGATCAAAACTTTTGGAAGAAGGGGGAGTGAGGGGGAGGCGAACCTCTGAGGAATGTAGCATTCCATTGAGATGCATTACTGTCTTTACGGGGACTGGATTCGGTTCGCAAAAAAGATTCGTGAATAATGCGTAGTTTTCGAGGTGCACGCGTCTGGCCTTCTCCATATCGCCGGACAAGGCATGAGTTACCAATTCAGAAACCAGATAGGGGAGCAGATTGGAGGCCACGCTGATCACTCCTTTTGCACCGCAGGCGATAAACGGGAGCGTAAGTCCGTCGTCTCCAGAGAGGACCACAAAGTCATCATCCAACGAGTAAAGGGTTTCAGAAACCTTGGAAGACTTCCCTCCAGCTTCCTTTAAGGCACAGATGTGGGGGTACTTTTCGCGAAGCTTCTGGACCGTGGGTGTCGAAATCTCGATTCCGCAACGAGAGGGTATGGAGTATAGCACAATGGGTTTTTCGGTGATTTCCGCAAGTGCCCCAAAATGAGCGAGCAAACCTTCCTGACTTGGCTTATTGTAATAGGGGGCGACGAGCAGAAAGGCATCCGCTCCAAGTTCGTCCGCTTTTTGTGTCAGGTAAACCGCTTCTCTCGTTGAGTTTGCTCCAGTTCCGGCAATCACCGGGACTTTGCCTTTTACCTGCTCGACGGTTTCTTGAATGACTTTGAGATGTTCTTCCTTGGAGAGGGTGGGGGATTCCCCCGTTGTTCCACAGGGTACAACACCAGAGACCCCACCTTGTAATTGCTTGTCCAGCAGGCTGTGTAGGTCCGCAAAGTCAACGGCACCGTCATTAAAAGGTGTAATAAGCGCGGTGTGCGCTCCATGAAGTAGATTCTTGTCCATTTTGAATAAATATGTGAGAGTGGGTATTCCCGCTTAATTTTCCCTACTACTTTCTCGGAGGGAAATTTTGACTGGTCAACTTTTTAATGGTGGAAACACAAAGGATACGTAATTTTTGTATTATCGCGCATGTCGATCACGGCAAGACCACATTGTCGGACCGACTTCTCGAGCGTACCCAGACGGTGATGCAACGGGAGATGAAGGAACAACTCCTCGATTCCATGGATTTGGAGCGCGAACGGGGCATCACCATCAAATGCCATCCGGTATCGATGAACTACCATGCGAACGATGGAAATGACTATTTGTTCAACCTCATTGACACTCCTGGTCATGTCGATTTTTCCTATGAGGTGTCGCGAAGTTTGGCGGCTTGTGAAGGTGCTTTGCTTCTAATCGACGCATCCCAAGGAGTGGAAGCTCAGACGCTTGCCAATGCTCAATTGGCCGAATCTCAGGGCCTGGAGATTATTCCGGTGATTAATAAGGTCGACCTTCCAAGCGCTGATGTAGACCGGGTTTCCAAGCAGATTGAGGATATCTTAGCCATTCCTGCGGAAGAGGCCATTCTAGCTAGTGGTAAGTCAGGAATCGGCGTGGATGAGATTCTTGAGGCGGTGGTTGATCGCCTGCCATCTCCCAGGTGGACGGAGCATCCCAAACCGCGCGCTCTCGCGTTTGACAGTCATTTTGATTCCTACAAGGGAGTGATTTGTTATGTCCGGGTGTTTTCCGGTTTGTTTCCAAGAAATGGAAACCTGATCCTGATGAGCGATGGTCGGAAAACTCAAATCAAGGAGATCGGGAAGTTTTGCCCACAACCGGTTCCCGTAGATGCACTGAGCGTGGGAGAAGTGGGCTATGTGGTGACCGGCATTCGGGATGTTGCTGAAATCAAGATCGGAGACACCTTATCTCTCTCCGATGATGCCGCGGAAGAAATGCTTCCCGGATACAAGGAAGTCAGACCCATGGTATTCAGTGGGTTGTACCCATTGGACACATCCGATTATGAAAAATTAAAGAAAAGCGTTGGGAAGCTTCGTCTGAACGATGCCGCCTTCACCTTTCAATCGGAGACATCGGTTGCCCTCGGTTTCGGTTTTCGCTGCGGATTCCTTGGTTTGCTTCATATGGAAATCGTTCAGGAGAGATTGCGCAGGGAATATGACCTGGATTTGATCTCGACCTATCCCAGTGTGGTCTATCGGGTGCATATGACTGCTGGAGGAATGGTGGAAGTGGACAACCCCCTTGATTTACCAGATACTACGGAAATCCTAAAGATCGAAGAACCGACAATCTTGGCCCGTATTCATGCTCCCAATGATAGCATCGGAGATTTACTTGCCCTGGTCACTGAGAAACGGGGGACCTGCAGCAACACCGAGACCATTGACGAGACACGCGTCATGATGACCTGTCATCTTCCACTCAATGAAATTCTTGTCGATTTTAACGACCGTCTCAAAAGCGTGACCCATGGTTATGGATCGATGGATTACGATATGGACGAATACCAGGAATCTGCACTCGTACGGATGGAGATTTTGGTAAATGCCGAACCGGTTGATGCCTTTTCGACCATCGTTCACCAGGACAAGGCGGAAACGAGGGGTAGGGCACTCTGCTCCAAGCTGAAGGATATACTGCCCCGGCAACTTTTTAAGATTGCTCTGCAGGCAGGAGTGGGTGGCAAGGTGATTGCTAGGGAAACCATTTCTGCTTTACGAAAACATGTCACCGCAAAATGCTATGGCGGCGACATATCACGGAAACGCAAGCTGTTGGACAAACAGAAAGCCGGCAAGAAGCGCATGCGCCAATTCGGCAAAGTGGAAATCCCACAATCGGCCTTTATCGACGCGCTCAAGATGGAAGAAGTTTAGGCGTGGCCCCTTACTCTGAGCCTGTCGAAGGGTAGGCTTGTCAAAGCATGAGTGCGCCACCCCTGCCGCTGGAGACGCTTTATGGAATTCCACGACATTCTCGGCACCACCGGCGTCGGCTTTATCGTCGTTATGTACGTCATGCTGCAGACGGAGCGTATTGATCCCAGACGCATGGCATTTTCGATCTTCAATGCGGTCGGCTCGATTCTGATTCTGATTTCCCTCGCGTACGAGTTCAATTTCTCCGCCGTCCTTATCGAGGGCGTGTGGCTGATCGTAAGTGTATACGGGTTGTGGAGGGCCTGGCGGAAGCACCACGCCGTGGGCTAAACCACGCCGCTCCTCCGCAAACCCAGGCAGATCGCCGCATAGTCAGGCTCGGTATCCGGATCGAGCACACCGTGGCGGATCAAGAAATCGATGATCACCAAATTGCAATTGAACTTGAATTCATATGTGTCGCGTACGACCTTGGCGACCTTTGCGATCGGCCACATCATGAATTCCCCAACCTCACCATCCGCCGCCACCGGCTGAAACGTCTCGGGAAGTTCTAAATCGTAGCAATATTGCCGGTCCGGCTTCGCGGTATCTTCCGATTGGTGATTATAGTCGATGATACCGACGGCTCGAACGGTCCTGGCGATCTCCTGCGGAATACCGGCCTCCTCGCCGCATTCCTTGATCATATTTTCCTTCAACCCCAGGCCGAGCGGTTGGCCGCCCGCGACCATGTTGTCCAACATTCCGGGATAGGTCATCTTGCCGCTGGCCCGCCGCGCGATCCACATATGCAAGCCATCGGCACGCCGCACATATCCATTCATATGCACGCCAGACGCCTGGACGCCGAAGAACGGTACCGCGCTGCGCTCAATTTGCATCAACGGTGGCAGGTGGCGGTCTTCTGAGATCGCATAGAATTCCGCCCGCGGTGCGAGAGTTGCGCCCGATGCCGCCAATCCTTCGACGACAGAGGCAACCGCCGCGGAGCGCGTCTCGAAATTGTCGAGACCGGGCACTAAAGTCACGCGCTCTTCATTGATGGCGAAGACATCGGCGTAAGCCGTCAATGTCTCGATATTTTTACGATGGATCCAACCGACGGCACGGCCATCTATTTCGAACGGCCGGAAATGTGCCAGATCAAGATTGTTACAGGCGCGAATATGATCAAGATAACTCATGGTTGTAGCTGAGAATTAAACCTCTCACTCCCTTCGATCAAGGAGAACCGGGCGTCACGTCGATGGAACGCACCACAAAATTCTTCTGAAGGCACCGTCCAATATAAGCCCCCAAGCTAGGGTCCGTCTCCTTTATCTCAATCTCCACCCACAGCTCTTGATCAACCGTTCGGGAGCTCAAGCAAGCAGGTACCAAACCACGTTTTGCGAAGAGCGAGACAATACGAGAGGGGGTCCTCGGGTCCAACGCCGCGAACACAACAAACCGCGTGCGTTCAGAGGTTTCGTCGGGATTTATAAAAGTAGCGTTCAATGGCTCTGAAGCGGTCGCAAACGACATCGCTGTGCTCCTTAAAACAATTTTTGATCTGGAAACGAAAAAGCAGATCCCGGCCCTGACTAGAGGACCGGACCAATAATTCGGAGATCGATAATCGTTTCAGCGAACATTTGAATGATGACTATTTAACACTTTTCGACGGACCGCTCAATCAACCTCCTTCAGCATTTGTTAACCTTTGCGCGTTAATTGTAATCAAGGGCGATGAATTCGCTGCTTGACCGGATTCCGGCAGGCGTCCAGATTGACTGCCTCAAAGAGCGTCGAGGGCGAAACTTTTTATGTCAAACCTCTGGATTTACTTCAGACGACCGAGTTCGGTGGTCCGCTATCGTCACGGCGGCGATACCGCGATCTATCCGATTCTGAAGCAACCAATCGTTGGAACACAGGAAGCAGTACAAGCGGCCCTGGCGGCGGGTGCCGCCGACGTGGCAGTCGTACCGGAAGACAACGTCCTTGATTTCGTCTCGGGACAACGGCGCTCCGAACGGAGCCGCCCCGCCCGCAGTCCGCGCACCGGCGGAAAACCAAAACGCCGCGAATAAACCACGCCTCTAGCAAGGTTTGCCGGCCGCGAGCCAATCCGCATATTCTGCCCTACCCGTATCGTCCGGCGGGTAGAGGCCAATTGTAGAGCGGCCCTTTTCCACCTGTAATTTAATAAAGACTTCAATCCCTTCCTGCTCGAAACCGTCACGCGCGACTTCATCTGCCAAATCTTTCGGAATGACAACAACCCCACCGCAACCAACCGGCAAGCCGAAATCGATTGGTGTGTGCGTAGTAAGAGAAGCGGGTGTTGCGGGACCAGCGGCAAAGGCCGGCAAGCCGACTTCTGAAACAACTGCCGCGTCCCGAATGCCATTCCTTCCTTGGCTTTGGTATCGACTATTTTTCTGTTCATATTCCGTTTGAAAGATTATACCGCCAGTATGTCTGGATTTCTCGTTCCTCTTCTGATTTTTGCGATGCTCGCCACGCTCGGCGTGTTATTTTTTGGTATTACAACCATGGCGCGCGGTGGCGACTTCAATCTGAAGTATGGAAATAAGATCATGCGCGCTCGGATCGTATTGCAAGGCTTAGCGTTGCTGATCTTCGCGATCATCATGGTTGTGGCGGGACGTGCTTGATGGTTCAACTGACGAAAATCTACACGCGCGGCGGCGACAAGGGCGAAACCTCGCTCGGTGACGGCAGCCGTGTCGCGAAGCATCACCTCCGCGTGGAAGCTTATGGCACCGTAGATGAAGCAAATGCCGTCATCGGGTTGGCGCGGGTCGAAATTCTCCGCACCCCCGACACCGACGACATGCTTGATCCGGCTCTTAACCGCATCCAGAACGATTTATTCGACCTCGGTGCAGATTTATGCACACCGGAAGACGGCCGACGGGCCGAAGGCGCGTTGCGTATTATCGACACGCAGGTTTATTGGTTGGAGAGCGAAATTGACCGTATTAACGGCGCGCTCGATCCACTCTCCAGCTTTATTCTGCCAGGTGGTACGCCGGTCGCGGCGCAACTTCATCTCGCCCGCACCGTCACGCGCCGCGCAGAGCGGTTGATTACTGCGCTGGCTGCCGAAGCGCTGGTTAATCCGGAGGCAGTCAAGTACCTCAATCGTTTATCCGACCTGTTGTTTGTTATGTCCCGTGCGGCAAATGGTAGCGGCAAGGACGATGTACTTTGGGTGCCGGGCGGCAGCCGTTAACCAGACCCGGGGGACGCTATGTTCGCCGAAATTTACGAATGGCTCACCACCCCTTGCCCGTACAATGCGCGGAAACTGGGTTATCTACGAGAAGCCATCGCCATTCAGGCGCGTTACAAACGTCACCAGATGCGTTGGCAAACCCATTTGGATGCCTCAAAGGCCGTCATTCAAGCGGCACTGAAGTCACCCGGCGACAAACGCATAGCGGTCGTCCTGGGATCGGGCGCATTATACGACGTCCCCCTCGACGCGCTGGTGAGGACATTTGAGCGGGTTGAGTTGATCGACATCGTCCATCCAAAAGAAGCGCGCCAAATCGCCGCAGCCTATCCGAACGTCATCGTCCGGAGCGAGGATATCTCAGGCACGTCGCAATCCTTGGCCGCAATGCCGTGTCGCGCGACCAAGCTGCCACGTGTCGGCGACTTACCGATACTCGCGCCCGAAACCGATCTGGTCGTTTCCGTCAACTTGCTCTCCCAACTGGCGGGAATCCCGCAAGCGTGGCTAAAGGCACGAACCAAGGTCGCTGAAGACGATCAAAGGACCTTCGCGGCTGAGATCGTTCGCCGTCATATACAATGGCTTTCGGCCCTGAAATGCCGCGTATGCCTCATCAGCGACACCGAACGTCACTACGTCGACAAGAATGGCAACCCATTGAAGCCATGGGATTCGCTTCATGGCACATCCCTTCCGAAAGGCGGTACCGAGTGGCGCTGGGACTTGGCGCCGGCTGGTGAGAGTCACCCTGATCTGGCCATCCAGACCACAGTTCAAGGGCTGTCGGATTTCAATCCTGGCGCGCCACAAGGGGCTGCAAAATAGCCCATCGGAATTGACCCACCGGCGAAACATTGCACGTTGCGCCTGCGAGGCGGCCTGAAAGGGGTCCTGGGCCTCGCTTGACAGTACATATGTGCACCCCTAAGAAATGCATCCCAACCGAATTCAAAGGAAGCTCTGACGATGAAGGTGCTCGTCCCCGTCAAGCGCGTGATCGACTATAACGTCAAAATTCGCGTGAAAGCGGATCAATCAGGTGTTGAGACCGCCAATGTAAAAATGTCGATGAACCCCTTCGACGAAATTGCCGTCGAAGAAGCCATTCGCCTCCGTGAGGCTGGAACCGCGACCGAAGTGATCGCGGTCTCCGTCGGCCCGCAGCAGTGTCAGGAAACGATCCGAACGGCCCTCGCGATGGGCGCAGATCGCGGCATTCTGGTACAGACCGACGATGAGGCACAGCCGTTGGCTGTCGCCAAACTGCTGAAAGCGGTCGCCGACAAGGAAGGCCCTGACCTGGTGATCCTTGGCAAGCAAGCCATCGATGACGACAGCAACCAGACCGGACAAATGCTGGCGGCCCTCCTAGGCTGGAGCCAAGCGACTTTCGCCTCAAAGATCGAGATTGACGGTGGCTCGGCGAACGTCATCCGTGAAGTCGACGGCGGCCTGGAGACCCTAAAAGTCACCATGCCCTGCATCGTCACTACGGATCTTCGTTTAAACGAGCCGCGCTATGCCTCGTTGCCAAACATCATGAAGGCAAAGAAGAAACCCATCGACCAAATGGTGCCGGCGGATTTGGGTGTTGATATCACACCGCGCCTCAAGACCTTGAAGGTCGTGGAGCCCGCGAAGCGCGAAGCTGGCGTCATGGTCGAAGACGTGGCGCAACTAGTCGATAAGCTGAAGAACGAAGCGAAGGTAATCTGAAGATGAGCATTCTGGTCGTCGCAGAACACGAAAATTCCGAGATTAAAGCCGTTACCCTCAACACCATTGCGGCGGGCGTCGCCATAGGTGGAGACATCCACGTCCTTGTCGCCGGTCAAGATTGCGCGGCCGCGGGTGAAGCGGCGTCAAAAATCACCAGTGTCGCCAAGGTATTGGTCGCCGATTCGGCGGAATACGCCAACGGCATCGCCGAAAACCTAACACCGCTGGTCCTGTCGCTTTCTGATGATTACGAGCACATGCTGGCGAATTCGACTAGCTTTGGCAAAAACTTGATGCCGCGTGTCGCCGCGATGCTGGACGTTCAGCAAATCTCGGAGATTAGCGGCGTGACTTCTGCCGACACCTTCGACCGCCCAACCTATGCGGGCAACGCCATCGCGACAGTGCAAACCAGCGATGCGAAGAAGGTCATCACTGTGCGCGGCACGGCTTTCGATCCGGTAGCGGCGGAAGGCGGTTCTGCCAGCATCGAAAATATCGGTGGCCAAGGCGACGCAGGTCTCACCAGCTATGTTGGCTCAGAGATCAGCAAGAGCGAACGCCCCGAACTGACATCCGCGCGGGTGATCATTTCAGGCGGCCGTGGTATGCAGTCCGGCGATAATTTCCCGATGCTGGAGAAAGTCGCGGATCTGTTGAGTGCCGCCGTCGGTGCCTCGCGCGCGGCGGTCGATGCCGGTTTTGTGCCGAACGACTATCAAGTCGGCCAGACCGGCAAGATCGTTGCCCCCGAGCTATACATAGCCATTGGTATCTCCGGCGCGATCCAGCATCTCGCCGGCATGAAGGACAGCAAAGTCATCGTCGCAATCAACAAGGACGAAGAGGCGCCGATCTTCCAGGTCGCCGATTACGGCCTGGTCGCCGACTTGTTCCAAGCGGTGCCTGAGCTTGAAGGAGCTCTGAAGGACTAAGCCGGAACGCTTCCGACCATCGGAAAGAGAGACGGCAATGATCGAAAAAATCGGCATTATCGGTGCCGGTCAGATGGGCAATGGTATCGCCCATGTGGCAGCAGTCGCGGGCTGTAGCGTGGTGCTGTTGGACCTCGACCAGCAGCAGATCGATGCGGGACTGGAGACAATTACGCAGAACCTGGCGCGCCAGGTTCGCCGCAACCTTCTATCTGAGTCCGAGAGATCGGCTGCGTTCGATCGCATTTCGACGACCCTCGACTACGCGAATTTTGGAGAATGCGACTTCGTCATCGAAACCGCGGCCGAGGACGAAGCGGTTAAGCGGGAAATATTCAAGACGCTGATCCCGCATCTGAGCGAAACCGCGCTGATCGCCAGTAATACTTCCTCGATCTCCATTACTCGATTGGCGACGACCACCGACCGGCCTGAACGCTTTATCGGCATGCATTTCATGAACCCAGTGCCCATGATGGACCTGGTGGAATTGATCCGTGGGCTCGCCACCAGCGAGGAGACTTACCAGGAAGTCCGCATCTTGGCGGAGCAGATGGGTAAAACCATCTCCGTAGCGGAAGACTTTCCAGCGTTTATCGTCAACCGCATCCTGATGCCAATGATCAACGAAGCCGTCTACACACTTTACGAAGGTGTGGGCAATGTGGCGGCCATCGACCGAGCCATGAAGCTCGGCGCAAACCATCCGATGGGACCGCTTGAGCTCGCGGATTTTATCGGACTCGACACCTGCCTGTCGATTATGCAGGTGTTATATGAGGGATTGGCCGACAGCAAATATCGGCCCTGTCCGCTCTTGGTCAAATATGTCGAGGCTGGCTGGCTTGGGCGCAAATCAGGGCGCGGTTTCTACGACTATTCCGGAGAGGAGCCGGTACCAACCCGCTAACTGCCGTGCATCTGGTGATCCATTTTGTGATCGCCATGTCTATGCTGCATTTGCGTCGCGCCATGCCCCATCGCACCGGCTTTGCCGACCGCGACATCCACGGTGATTTTCCCGGCTTTCTCAAACACTAAGGTAACAGCAAAGGCTTCACCCTGCTTTAACTTTTGATTGAGACCTTTCAGCATCACATGATTGCCGCCAGGTGCCAGCACCGCGGGCTCTCCCGAATGGACTTCGATGGCCGAAATACGGCGCATCCGCATCACGCCATCCTTCATGCTATGGGTGTGTAATTCGACCTTCTTTGCGATCGGCGATTCCACGGCTATCAGTCTATCCATTCCCTGGCCCTGATTGAAGATCGTCATATAGGCGACACCATTTCGTGCAGGCGTCGCGCGGGACCAGACATCCTTCACCATTAGGTTGCCATGCGTCGTCATATCATTCGCAAAGGCGGCAACAGAGAGAAGGAACAAAACAGAGACCATAGTTGCAAAAAAACGCATCCTTAATCTTCCCTCAAGAAATTTTGTGATATCGTCGGTACATAAACAGACATGATCTTAACCTAGGTTGTAGTGTAGTAGAGGAAGTCGAGAATAATATGCGTCAAATCATCGCGAGTGGACTTACCGCGATTTTAATTGGCGTCACTCCAGCACTTACCAGCGAATTAACAGTTTCCGTTAACAAAATTTCAGCAGACGGCGTCGGCACACTGATCGGCACGATCGCGTTGAAAGACAGCCACCACGGCATGATGGTAACGCCGAACTTGACCGGTTTGCCGCCTGGAGCCCATGCGTTCCATATCCACGAAAATCGGTATTCCGGTGCGGGCATGAAAAGCGGCAAGAAGGTCGCCGGATTGATGACGGGCGGCATTACAATCCGACAAAGGTCGGACACAGGAAAGGAATGAAACATGGGCATGGCATGACGCCCCATGGCGATTTACCAAACATCACCGCTGGCGCAAACGGTGCAGCGACGAAAGGCGTCATGACCGATAAGGTGAAGGTCGACCAAATTAGAGGGCGCGCGGTGATGGTTCATCGCTACGGCACCAACGAGGCTGGAAAGCCAAAGGGCGGCGGCGCGCGTTTTGCTTGCGGCGTTATCCCGAAATAGCGGTTTTCGGCAGAGTTTGGGCAGAAGTTGTCTGCTTCGTGTAGTAACGAATAAGATCTTCAGCCTCGGGTGTGTCCCACTCGGCAATACCTTCCAGCTTACCAACAATGCGGCCCTCGCGGTCCAGCAGGAAGCTGGTTGGCAAGCCACGCACTTTAAACGCCCGCATCATGGCCATCTTGCTGTCCACATAAAGCGCAAGATTGGTTGTACCGAGTTTCTCGAGAAATGGTTTCGCGCTCGCGACGCCACCTCTATCTTCGTTTACGGCGACGACGGTGAAGTCTTTCCCGCCAAGCTTAGCTTGCAGCTTGTCGATACCGGGCATCTCACGGACACAAGGCGCACACCACGTCGCCCAGAAGTTAACTAGCACGACCTTGCCCTTGAAGTCTGAGAGAAATATCTGTGTTCCCGCGCCATTCAATAGAGGCACCTGGGGCACTGGCAGCGGGTTGTCGCTAACGGTAAATTGTTCCATCCAGCCAGTGCGCGGCGGCCCCTTGTCGGCGAGGGCCGTTTGTAGGACAAGAACGGGAAGCATCACCATAACCGCGACGAACGCTAAGAACAGGTATCGACCTTTGGACAACTCTAAATCTCCCGGTACGCCGTTATGAGCAACAACACCATGTGGGGCGGACGCTATGCCGCCGGACCGGCGGAAATTATGGACCGCATAAATGCCTCCATTGATTTTGACCGTCGACTCTACGCCCAAGACATCGCCGGATCGAAGGCGCATTGCCGCATGCTGGTCGACTGCAAAATCATCGCAGCCGCCGACGGCGATGCTATTTTGTCCGGATTGGACGCCGTCCTCAAGGACATCGAGGCAGGCGACTTCGAATTCAAGACGTCGCTCGAAGATATCCACATGAATGTCGAAGCGGCACTCGCAGATCGCATCGGCGAAGCTGCCGGGCGGTTGCATACGGGCCGGAGTCGTAACGACCAAGTGGCGACCGACTTCCGCCTCTGGGTGCGCGACGCAATCGATATGCTCGACGAGCAACTTCAAAACCTGCAACGAGCCTTGATTGAGAAGGCGGAAGCGCATGCGGATACGGTCATGCCCGGCTTCACACATCTGCAATCGGCCCAACCGGTCACCTTTGGCCACCATATGCTGGCCTTTGTGGAGATGACCGGGCGTGATAGGGGCCGCTTCGCGGACGCCCGTAAGCGAGTCAACGAATCCCCGCTCGGCGCGGCAGCGCTCGCCGGAACTGCCTTTCCTATAGACCGGCACGCGACCGCAGAAGCTCTCGGTTTCGACTGCCCGTTGGCAAATTCCCTCGATGCAGTCTCGTCACGAGACTTCACTCTGGAATTTCTCGCCGCCGCCGCCATCGCCGCGACCCATATCTCGCGTCTTGCAGAGGAATTGGTACTTTGGGCGGCGCCTCAATTCGGCTACATCCGGTTGTCGGACGCCTTCTCGACAGGCTCCTCCATCATGCCGCAAAAGCGGAATCCCGATGCCGCCGAGTTGGCCCGCGCCAAGACTGGGCGAATTCTCGGAGCGTTCACGGCCCTCACCGTCGTGATGAAAGGTCTGCCGCTGGCTTACGGCAAGGACATGCAGGAAGACAAAGAGCCCACCTTCGATGCGACTGATAGCCTATCGCTCGCCATTGCAGCGATGGCCGGGATGATCGACGATTTGGAGCCCAATGCAGACACCATGCGGGCGTCGCTGAAGGATGGGTTTCCAACGGCGACCGATATTGCGGATTGGTTGGTCCGGGAGCTCGGCCTGCCGTTCCGCGCCGCCCATCACGCCACGGGCCGCATCGTCTCCCTCGCGGAGGAGCGCGGGTGTCAATTAGAGGAACTGCCCCTCGACATCATGCAAACGGTGGAATCCGGTATCAATGAAGGTATATATTTAGTCCTATCCGTCGATGCGTCGGCCAACAGCCGCACGAGTTTCGGCGGCACGGCGCCCGATATGGTGAAGGCGGCGGCCAAAACCGCGAGGGAGCGTTTCCTGTGAATAGATTGATATTGCTGTCTTTTTTCGTAGCGCTATTGACGGGACTACTGGCCGCCTGTGGCAAGAAAGGCGATCCAAAATATCCGGAAGAATCGCCTTACCCCAGAACCTACCCGAAATCGTAATGCGCGCGTTCAATTACAAAAACGGCGTGTTGCACGCCGAAGGCGTTTCGCTTGTCGAGCTCGCGGATCAGATCGGCACGCCCTTCTATTGCTATTCCGAAGGCGCCATCTCGGGCCAGTACAATGCCTATGTCGCTGCGTTCGCCAATCAGGACGCCCAGGTTTGCTATGCGATGAAGGCGAACGACAATTTAGCTGTTCTGCGCACCTTCGCGGAGCTGGGCGCGGGCGCCGATGTGGTCTCCGGAGGCGAATTGTTGCGGGCACTGACCGCAGGTATACCCCCCATGAAGATCATCTTCTCCGGTGTCGGCAAGACGGTGGACGAGTTGGCACAAGCCCTCGATGCCGGGATTATGCAGATCAACGTCGAATCGTTTCCGGAAATGGAAGCCTTAAGCGCGATCGCCGAAGCGCGTGGTGCGGAAGTCGAGATCGCCATCCGTATTAATCCCAATGTCGACGCCAAGACCCATGAAAAAATTGCTACCGGCCGCAAGCAGGATAAGTTCGGGATCGATATCGAGAATGCGGTCGATGCTTATCGCCGCGCAGCGGACTTGCCGGGCCTGAAACCGGCCTCCGTTGCCGTGCACATCGGCTCGCAACTCACCTCCCTATACCCGTTTCGAAGGGCATTCACCCGGGTGGCCGAACTTGTAGGTATTTTACGGGCAGAAGGACATGATATTCGCCGGGTCGACCTCGGTGGCGGCCTCGGTATCGACTATGACGGCACCGAACCGCCGTCGCCTGCCGCCTACGCTAAGGTCGTGAAAGAGACCGTCGGTGGTCTTGGATGCCGCGTTTTACTGGAACCGGGTCGGAATTTAGTCGGCAATGCGGGGATTCTGGTCAGCCGTGTCATTTACACAAAGGACGGTGACGATCGCGATTTTGTGATCGTCGACGCCGCCATGAACGATTTGATCCGCCCAGCCCTTTACGCGGCGCATCATGGCATTCGCCCAGTCGCAGAACCTGCGGTCGGTGCCAATCTCCAAGCCGTGGATGTTGTCGGCCCAATCTGTGAGACCGGCGATACCTTTACTCGCGGACGCCCCTTGCCGCCGCTTACCGCCGGTGACCTGCTGGTGTTCGATAGCACCGGTGCCTATAGCGCGGTGATGGCCTCCACCTATAACGCCCGCCCGCACGTGCCCGAGGTGCTGGTCCGAGGCGATCAGTTTTCAATTGTTCGCGCCCGTCAAAACATCGAAGATATGTTGCGCGCCGAATCTTTTGCGGAATGGCATTCTCCCACCGGATAGGTCCGCCGCGCGGAAGGTGCGCCATGGAACCGACACATACTGATTTGCGATTGATCTTCTCGTGGTTGTCCCTCCTTTGGGAACGGTTGTGGCGCGCCCTGTGGCCGAGTTTGGGCGTTTTGGGCTTGGCCATCGTCCTAGCCCTGTTCGATCTGCCGACATGGATACCTGCCTGGCTCCACGCAGTATTGCTTGTCGTGGGTGTTGTCGCATTGGCCGTCGCCTTACGACATGCATTCGGTCATTTGCGCCTACCAACCCAGCAATCCGCCATTCGACGGCTGCAAGATATCAATGATTTAGCCCATCGTCCGCTCGAATCCTTATCGGACGAATTGGCGGAAGAACTCGGCAATTGGGAAAGCCGTGCATTATGGCGCCTGCACCGCGCGCGGATGGAAGCACAGACCTCCTCCCTGCGGGTCGGCATACCACATCCGCGCCTGATCGAGATCGATCGGTTGGCCCTGCGGGTCGGTCTAGGCGTGTTGTTGATCGCCGGCCTAACCGCTGCCGGTAGCGAAGCGCCGAAGCGTCTCCAGCGGGCGCTAGTGCCGCAACTGGCCCTATTCGCGCCGCCTAAGCCGCCGGTCATAGACGCGTGGTTGACGCCGCCGAGCTATACAGGCATCCCCCCGGCATTTCTGGCGGGGCCCAATGCCGAGTCGAAGAGTTTCACCGAAGCGCCTGTCGGCACGATATTTTCCATTCGCGTGTCGGGGGGCGACGGCACGCCTAGAATTATTCGAACCCGCTCGCAGGTTGACGCCAAAATCCTCGACGGAAAGACCTTTGGCGCGGATTTAACACTGAGCGAAAGTGAAACCATCGCAGTGGCGATAGAGGATGACGTTATCGCCGAATGGACCTTACGGGCCACCCCTGACGCGGTTCCCGTTGCCGCTTTCCTATCGACACCGAGTGAGAACCGCGGGAATGTTTTGCGGATCAGTTTCCGCGCGAGTGATGATTACGGCCTGACCGGTATGCGCGCTGTCATTACCCGAGATAGGAAAAACAAACCACCAAAGGTGGACGCCAAACGGGAAAATCTCGACCTGCCGTTGCCGCGCCTCGGCGCGAAGAAAGCTGTCTCCTCCGGTTATCACGACACGACGCCGCATCCGTGGGCCGGTCTGCCGGTCCGAGTCCATTTAGAGGCAACTGACGCAGCAGGCCAGGTGGGCCGAAGCGGCACCATCCGCATCATCTTGCCTGAACGGGAATTCACCCACCCCGTCGCCCGGGAAATTGTCGTCGAACGCCGCAAATTGATCGCAGAGCCTGACGACGCGGCATTGGTTGCCAATTCGTTGGACGATATTGCCCAACAACCTGAACGCTACCGCGATGATGTCACAGTCTTTCTGGCGCTTGGCACTGTGGTGCGGCGGTTGACCGGCGGTCGCGGGGAACTCAACCTTGATCCACTGCAACAATTGCTTTGGGATACCGCGTTGCGGATCGAGGATGGCAAACTGTCGATTGCACGCCGCAATTTGCGGGAAGCCGAGAAAGCGCTGCAGAAAGCTCTCGAGAAAGATGCCACCGACGACGATATCGCCCGCTTGATGGACAAGCTGGAATCCGCGTTGGACACCTACCTCAATGAACTGAGCAAAGTGATGAAGCCGGCCGATCAAAAAGCGGCGCAAGCGCTTCCAAAAAATGATCGGGCGATGGCGTTGACGCGGCAAGACCTGAAGAAACTGATGGACGAAATCCGAAAGCTCGCCCAAAGCGGGGCCCGTGCCGACGCGAAGCAACTTTTGTCTCAACTGAAGAACATGTTGGAGAATATGAAAACCGGTCAAATGGCGCGGATGTCGCCGCGTGGCCAAGAATCCATGAAATTGCTGAATCGGCTCCAAAATCTCATTAAGGAACAGCAGAAGTTGCTGGACCAAACCTTTCGCGATGCGCAACGCCGGGGACAATTGCGCGAACGAGATAGCAATGAACGCGGCCGTGGGCGGAACATGCCGGGGCAAGGCCCGTCGCAACCTAAGATGCAGCCGGGAGAAATGTCCGGTGGTGCGCAAACTCAAGAAGCGTTACGTCGACGGCTCGGCGAAATCATGCGCCAGCATGGAGAGATGACGGATTCTATCCCCCGTCCGATGGGCCGTGCGGAACGTGCGATGCGGCAGTCGTCGAAATTCCTGGGATTGGACAAGCCTGGTGAAGCGATCAAGCCACAGACCCGTGCATTAGACCAATTGCAAGAAAGCGCAAAATCAGCGACCCGCCAACTCATGCGCCAAATAGGTCAAGGACTCGGGAGACGACCCGGTGAAATGGGCCTTCAGCGAGACCCCTTTGGCAGGAACCCCGACGGCGTCGGTGGTTTAAGTACCCGGGATGTCGGTATTGATGATGCAGACGCCCTGCAACGTGCCCGGGAAATCCGTGATGAACTCCGAAAACGGGCCGGACAGCGGCATCGGCCGGAGCCAGAGCGCAACTATATTGATCGGCTGTTAAAACAGTTTTGACGCCGGACTTTCTTAGCTCACGCGGTTATTTTATAGGTTCTTTCGACAACATTTTATCTTTCATCGCTTCCGATTCTTCGGCACGTGTGAACGTGATCCGAAGTCTGGTAGCACCCCTCGGTGGATTTTCGGTTACGGTTTCGTATTCGACCTTTTCGCCCGGAAGAATGCGCGGCTCTTTGGCTTCGAAACTCCAACTCGTTACATCTTCCCCTTTGGTGCCAATCAGGATGGCCTTCAAAAGCGGTACTTCGATAATTTTACCCGTCTCGTTCATGATTTGACCCCTGACACCCAAAATACGTTTCCTACCTTTGACATCGGGGAATGTCTTCGGTCCGAAAATCTTCAAACCGTAACCAAGCGTATTGGCCGGATACCCGACCATCATGAATACCTTATTCGCAGCAGGGAAATGATGTACGACAGTGTCACGCCACCAAAAAGCCGCCCCCAAACTACTAGCGAGGATTAAGACGAGCAGTATCCAGTATTTTAAGGTTCCGCCCCCTTGCGGTTCTGGATTGCGGTTTCGCAGCCCGAAACCTGTCTCCGGCGGGATTGGCGGTGGATCTGCCAACATGGCGTCTGGAACGCCGACCTCATCGTCATCTGGAACGTCCGCGACCGTAGCAGCTTGCGGCACGGGCGGTGGTGGCGCAGCCGTCGGATCCGCAGGTGGCGGTGGCGGCGGTGGGGCGAAGTCCTCTGTTGGATCCGCAGGTGGCGGTGGCGGCGGTAGGCCGAAGTCCTCTGTCGGATCCGCAGATACCGCCGCAAGCGTAGCCGCCGCAACAGGCGCAGGTGCAACTTCGGGCATCGCATACCAACGATGCTCGCACTTACCGCATATAACTTTCCGGCCCTTTGTTCCGAGCGCACCGTCCTTAATCTTGAAACGGGAACTGCAATTCGGACAGGTAAGCTTCATTGGCGCATCCGCACACATAATTAATTGTCTATTACATCTAAAATTAAGAGTAGATCGCCCCACTTGCAAGAACGCTAGTGCTCCACCAGAATCAAACTTTATGAAAACACATACTTCACAACGCGTTTATTTAGGCCCCTTGGGGGCCGGGAGACCGCTGCCAGCGTGGTTCAATTTGAAAATGTCGGCGTCCGTTACGGAACCGGTCCGGAAATCATAAGTGATCTCACGTTCAATTTGCCGGATGGCTCCTTTCACTTCGTGACCGGTCCCAGCGGCGCCGGAAAATCCTCATTGCTTAAGTTAATGTACCTTGCTTTACGACCGAGCCGGGGCCTGATTAGCCTGTTTGGCCGCAATGCGGCGTCGATCGAAAAGGCTGAATTACCGGCAATTCGCCGTCAAATCGGCGTTGTTTTCCAGAATTTCCGCCTGATCGATCATCTTTCCACATTCGATAATGTCGCGCTGCCACTTCGTGTTTCGGGTGCCGCTGAAAATATGGTCCAAAAACATGTAGGAGAATTGCTTGGTTGGGTCGGCCTCGCCGACCATCTGGAAGCAAAGCCGCCAACCCTCTCCGGTGGACAGCAACAACGTGTTGCGATCGCCCGGGCCGTTATCGGACGGCCACGCCTATTGCTGGCGGACGAGCCGACGGGAAACGTCGACGATCAGATTGCCGTCCGCCTATTATATTTATTCGAGGAACTCAATCGCATGGGAACAACCGTCGTCATTGCGACCCATAACGAGTTCCTGGTCAAACGATTCGGACACCCGCAATTGCATCTCGAGAATGGTCGGCTTGATGCCCACCCGCCGGTATCTGGGAAACAATAGGCCGATATGGCAGATCGCAACGACCTCCCGCTATCCGAAGACGCGTCGACGAGATTGGTCCCCTGGATCGTCGGTGTAATGGCGTATCTTGCCGCCCTCGCCTTCGCCGCGGCGCTTATGCTCTCGAACATCGCCAGCGAATGGAGCCAAGGCCTAGAAGGGTCCCTAACCGTGCAGGTACCGGTTGCGGAAGGTGACAAGACGGACGTAACCGATGCGCGAATCGTATCCGCGGTTCGCATTTTACTGAAGACCGAGGGCGTGGAGAGTGCGAGACCTATTCCGTTGGCGGAGATTGCTGAGATGCTGGAGCCTTGGTTGGGCACCGGTGCCGGCACATCAGAGCTGCCATTGCCGCGGGTCATCGACGTCCAACTCCACGAAGGCGCAAATGTCGACCTCGATGAATTGTCGCGCAAATTGGAAGCTACGGTTCCCGGCATCTCGCTTGAAAGTCACGAGCAATGGCGAAATACGCTTTTGGTTCTATTCCGGTCGGTCGAGTTTGTGGCTATTCTCATCATACTGTTGATATCGACAGTGACCTTGGCCGCCATCGTCTTTACCACCCGCAGCGTCTTGGCGGTCCACTATGAAATTGTCGAGGTGCTGCACCTTATCGGTGCCCAAGACACCTACATCGCCGACCAGTTCCAGAAACACGCCTTCCGCATGGGCTTGAAGGGCAGCGTCGGCGGCACGGCCAGCGCCTTGGCGACGATCTTCGGCATTGCCGTCCTCACCAACGATCTGGAAACGAGCCTGCTGCCGCCGACGACCCTGGCCTATTGGCATTGGCTGTTGCTTGCGATGCTGCCGATAGGAGAATCCTACGGTGCCATGTTGACGGCACGGTTTACCATTTTGCGCGCCTTGCGCCGCATGAGCTGACGAACGGACCGTCCCACATGCAACGCCGATCAAGACGAAATAGGACAGTTATTACAGGAATTGCCGGAGCCAGTTTTTTATTTTGGCTTGCAGGCCTGTTTGCTTTCTTACAAATCATTCCCAAACAAATCGACGATACGGTAACCGTTACCGACACAATCGTCGTCCTGACTGGCGGTAGCCTGCGCCTACAAACCGGATTGGAATTGCTGCAACAAGGCAAAGCGGGCAAGCTATTCATCTCGGGTGTCCACCGAGGCGTCGACGTGGAGCAACTGTTGCGCCTTGCCCGGCAGTCACCGACGGAGCCGGATTGTTGTATATCTCTCGGCCACGAGGCTGACGACACGACTGGAAACGCCGCGGAGACCGCAATCTGGATGGATAAACACGGATATCGTAGCATGCGCCTCGTGACTGCCGCCTACCATATGCCCCGAAGCATCATCGAGTTTCGCCACGCCATGCCCAACACCACGATCCTGTTACACCCGGTATTTCCCGAACAAGTTAAGCTGGAGAAATGGTGGATGTGGCCAGGCACCGCAGGTTTGATTCTAGGTGAGTATTCCAAGTATTTAATTGCCAGAACCCAACACATCCTTACTCGTTTGACCGGTTAAGAGATCGCCCGTGATAGCCCTTCGTTCGACCATTTTCGCCGTAATCTTCTATTTTTGGGCGGCGATTCTAAGCCCGCTCTATCTACCCCTCATGCTGGGGAACCGCCAGTTTTTCTGGCGTTGCTGTCTCTCCTGGTGCCGTAGTTGCATTTGGGTAATCCGCAAAATTATGGGGATTGAATACGAAATACGCGGCCGCGAGAATTTGCCCACGGACGGCCCCTTCATCATTGCTTCCAAGCATCAATCGGCTTGGGATACGCTGATCTACAACATTATCGTCCTCGATTGCGCCTATGTCGTGAAACGGGAGCTATTTTTATTCCCGTTCTTCGGCTGGTTTCTATGGCGCATAGGCATGATCGGTATCGACCGGAAAGGCGGAGCCATTACGCTCAAGCAATTGGTCGCCAGCTGCAAGGCGCGCCTCAAGGTGGGTCGCTCCATTGTCATTTTCCCGCAAGGCACCCGCACGCCGCCCGGCACGAAGAATCCGTATTTACCGGGCGTCGCGGCGCTCTACACGCAATGCAACGTGCCGGTCGTGCCAACCGCTCTGAATTCCGGCATGTTTTGGCCCCGTCGGACATTCCTTAAACATCCAGGAACCGTCGTGATCGAGTTCCTGCCGGCAATAGAACCGGGCCTACGCCGCCGTGAATTTTCGACTCTACTGGAAGAAGCCATTGAGCCGGCCACAACACGGATCGAGGAAGAAGCGCGGCGAGTATTCGGAGTCGGTGACCAAATCGCCGATTGAACCCCTTTTGGCCTCGATCTGGGCTTTTCTGCGCTTTCGCCCGGATCACGGGCCATGCGTGGATAAAAACAGATGAGCGACATCTCCCGTCAAATCTGGAAGATTAAGCACCGGTATACAGACGACGAATCGGCCACTGTCGAGAAGACCGTAGCGGAGATCTGGAGCCGTGTTTCCGCGGCGTTGTCTGCACTCGAACGTGAGCCAGCTTACTGGCGTCGCCGATTTTAGATGCTTTATCAGAATTTCGCTTCCTGCCCGCCGGCCACATTCTTGCGTGCGCCGGGACGGGCCGCGATGTCACCCTATTCGATTGTTTCGTCGTGGGAGCCATTCCTGACTATATGGCCAGCATCTTCGTTAATCTGAAAGAAGCTGCCCTTAGCCTGCAACAAGGGGGCGGCATCGGATTCTATTTCTCGACATTGCGGCCGCTCGGCGCGCCTGTGCGCGGCGTTGGGTCCGACGCACCGGCACCACTCAGCTTCATGGATGTTTGGGATGCTATGTGCCG